>JBDRBK010000192.1:0-17139 GCA_043822705.1 Fidelibacterota bacterium | reverse complement strand
ATGGTCAATGGTCAATGGTCAATGGTCAATGGTCAATGGTCAATGGTCAATGGTCAATGGTCAATGGTCAATGGTCAATGGTCAATGGGTGGGGGCGGAGGATTGGCCGATGCTTTTTATGTAACTGTTTAGCTGCTTCATTAGAATTGTGATTTTCCTGATCAGGTTTTCATAATCATTGCTGGTAATCAATTCGCGTTGCTGTGCCTTTTTCAGCCAGGTTTTTGTTTCGTAGAGCGAACCGCGGCTGTAATAAGCGAATTGGCGATTTTCCTTGTAATGATATCGACCATAACCCTCACTCAGATTTGCAGCTACCGAATCAGCTGCCCTGACAAGCTGTCTACCAAGACTGTTTTTTTTCAAAATAATCCCATTTATCCACGGTTATCCAAATGTCTTTTCCAATCTCCATGGCTGTCTGGTAGACGGTTAATTCTTCCAGTTGCATAGATTATTCCTCGCTTTCAGTATATTTAACGGTTGCTGTGAAGTACTACCCCCCCCATGACTACTGACAAATGACCATTGACTATTATTGACCACTACCCACATCCAAGTGGCACTTCACACCAGTTTATCGCATTACATTATGGATCTAGTACTGCCGGAAAACGAACAGCACCACGCCGTTGATGCGGAAGTCGTCGTTGGGATCAATCTTGATCACTGGGTAGGCGGGGTTGCGGGGGTGCAGTTCCACGCCGCCGGGCCGGGGGTGGTAGCGTTTCAGGGTGGCGTCGCCGTTGATCAGGGCCACCACCGTCTGGCCGGTCTGGGCGTCGGCGGTTTTGCGGATCACCACGAAATCGCCATCCTGGATATTGTCGTCGATCATGGAATCGCCCCGGACTTGCAGCACGTAATTTTCCGGGTGAGCCAGGCGGGCGGGGACTTCCAGGCTCTCCCGGTTTTCCACGGCGGCGATGGGAGCGCCGGCGGCGATGACTCCCAGCAGCGGCAGTTGGGCCGGGGTGGCGGTCGCCCCGGCCAGTTGCAGGGCCCGCTTCCCGTTGGGACCCTTGGCCCGCAGCAGGAAGCCGGCCTGCACGAGGGTGGTTACGTACCAGTTCACGGTGCCCAGGGAGGTTAATCCCAGGCCGTCGCGAATTTCTTCGTACGTGGGCGGCTCACCGTTCTCCAGCGCATAACGCCGGACGAAATCCAAAAAATTTTGTTGTTTGACGGATAATGGCCGTGACATAAAAACTCGTAAGTTACTCGTAAGTATATTACACTCGTAGAATGAAAAAAGCAAGCAAGATTGAGCAAAGAGCTCGGAGCGAAGAGCTAAGAAAACTTCAATTGGGAATTATCATCAACTGAGCAGCCTGACGATAATTCCCCGGAGAAGGAAGGAAGTGTCAGCTACTTTTCGCCGCGCTTGCGGAACATGATCGGAATATTGTTGGTGATCGGCGCCCCGATCTGGATCAGCTCCCAGTCCTTGTCATGTTCCTTGATGACCTTCCTCAGCACCGCCACCTTGTCATCTTTACCCGATTCAATTCGGTCGAAATCGACGATTTCCACCCGGTATTTCAGCGAGCGCTTGCGACCATTGATTTTTACGTCAATATCGATGTTCTGCTCTGCGTCCAGAGTCGGGATTTGCAGTACTATTTCTTTCATTTGCTTTCCTCTTATTCATGTTTCAAAGTTACTGCCGGTGCGGTCCGGGCGGCCTGCAGCGCCTGGTACCCCACCGTCAGGATTGACACTATCAGTGCCGACAGAACCGCCAGCAACAATGTATCGCCGCCCACCGTTACCCGGTAGCTGAAATTGCCGAGCCAGCGCTCCATGACAATAAATGCTGCTGGTAACGCGATCAATGCCGCGATTGCCACCAGGCGCAGGAATTCGCCGACGAGCATTGCCAGAATATTGAGCTCGGTTGCCCCCAGTACCTTGCGAATAGCGATTTCCCGGTATTTTTGTCTGGTGGAAAAAGCCGCCAAACCGACTAAGCCCAGGCCGGCGATCAGGATTGCCAGGGCCGTAAAACTGAAGAACAGTTGCTGCATTTTCTGCTCGCTGCGATACATATTGTCGAAGCGCTCGTCCAGAAAGGCATATTCAAACGGATAGCCCGGTGAAAACGCGGAAAACAGGTCCTCCAACTGGTGTATGGACACGGGCATAGCGGTGGAACTGATTCGTAAGGAGAAATACTGGATTCCTTCCGCCAACGCCCCGCGACGGTCATTCAGGCGCAGCACCAGCGGCTCAATTTCCAGTTGAAGGGGCAGAAAATTGAAATCACTGATCACGCCGATGATCGATCCACTCTCATCCGCCCGGCCAAAACCGATTGGTGTATTGAGAGGATCCTTGAGACCGGTTTTTTCCAGGAATGTTTCGTTCACGATATAGGCCTGCTGCCGGTCGCTGGTGACCGCCGGTGAAAAAGCCCGCCCCCGGGTCAGTTCAATCGCATAAAAATCAAGAAAATTGTAATCGACCGATGTCAGGTAAGTGAACAGCGTGCCTTCTTTGCCGTCAACCGTGAGATTGCACTGGCCCGCCGATTCCATAAAGGTGGGCAGATCATGGGAAACGGTTACACCGGTGACGGCCGGAATCCGGTTAATTTCGTTGATCAGATTCTGATAACTATTCTTGATACCTTCATCGCGGACAGTGACCGTCAAAACCTGAGAACGATTAAATCCCAATTCTTTGCTGTGGATGTAACTGAGCTGCTTAGTAATAACCAGAGTACTGACAATCAGCACCATGGTAATCAATAATTGGATTATTACCAAACCGTTGTGGAAATTTACCGAGCCGGAGTGGCGCGTGGACACCTGTCCCTTAATGCTGGTCAAAGGAGACTGCCTGGCCAGCAGCAGGGCCGGATAGCCGCCGGTTAGAACTGCAATCAGCAATACCAGAATTGCAATCAGAACCAAGGTAGCCGGGCCGCCTACCAGCCCCAGATCGAGTCGCTGGCCGATTAGTTGTGAAAATAGGGGCAACAATACCCGGGATAAGACCAAAGCAATCATAAATGCCAGTCCAGTAAAAATGACTGCTTCACCCAGGAACTGCAATTTCAATTGGTTCTGGTTGGCGCCCAGCACTTTCCGCAGGCCTACTTCGCGGTGACGCAGAGCCGAACGGGCGGTGAACAGGTTGATGTAATTGAAACAGGCGATCAGCAGGATAAAAAAGGCGATCGTCGCATAAAAATAGATATAGCGGATATCGCTGTTTTCGGTCAGTTCAAAATTGTTATGGCCGTAGAGGTGAATAGCGGTCACCGGTTCCAGTCGATATTTGAAATTGTCCGGATTGCCAATATAGGTATCGATGAAACCGGGTAGCTTGCTTTGCAGCGCCAGTAGATTATGACCTTCGCCCAGTTGCACATAGGTCTTGAAATACTGGCTGTTCCAGCCGTCCACCCAGGTCTGCTGTTTTCGTTCATAGATCAGGTCAAACGACGCCAGGGCGTCGAAAGCAAAATGGGTGTTGTCCGGCAGATCCCGTAGTACGGCGGTGACGATCAAATCGTGGCGGTTATCGACGCGAATGGATTTACCAAGCGGGTTTTCGGTGCCGAAGCAGCGGCGGGCCAGTTCCTCACTGATACAAATCGAATGGGGTTGATTTAGCGCGGTTGACCAATCACCCTGTAGCAGCGGGAAATTAAACATTTCCAGAAAAGACCCATCAACCACATAGAGGGATTGATCGGCAAAGGCTTTTGAATTTGCACCGACAATTGTTGTTATTGCGCGTACGCGGGTGGCATTCGCTACCTCCAGGAACTCGCTTTGGAGGGTGGGGGCCAGCAGTCCGCAGGTGCTGTTGTTCCAGTTGGAATTACCAAAAACACCGGACAACTCCGCATTGAAATTGACTACCCGGTACAGATTATCGGCGTGTTGGTGAAAGCGGTCGTAGCTTAACTCGAAGCGCACATACAAGGCGATCAGCAGTGCGCAGGTCAGTCCCACAGACAGTCCCAGCAAGGTCAGAAAAGAATATCCCCGCTGGCGCCAGATATTACGGAAAGCAACTTTCAGGTAATTGACCAACATGGAATAAAGTGTCGCTATTCGTATTTCAACGCCTTTACCGGGTTGGCCAGGGCGGCCTTGAAGGCCTGGAAACTGACGGTCAGCAGGGCGATGCCCAGAGCCAGCAAACCCGCCAGCAGGAACGGTCCGATTCCCAAATCAATCCGGTAGGCATAATTTTCCAGGTATTTGCTCACCACCAGCCAGGCCAGGGGGAAGGCGATCAGGTTGGCGATCAGTACCCACTTGGTAAACTGATTTGACAGTAACAAAACCAGGTTGGCGGCGGTGGCTCCCAGAACTTTGCGGATGCCGATTTCCTTGGTGCGTTGCTCGGCGGTGAATGAAGCCAGCCCGAACAGACCCAAACAGGCAATAATGATCGCCAGGATTGAAAAATATTTAACCAGTTGACTCATACTCACTTCGTCCCGGTACATCATTTCGATATCCTCGTCAAGGAAGCGGTAGTCAAAGGGATAATTCGGTAAGATTCGATTCCAGCCCGCTTCAACGGCCGCCAGCGATTGGGTGACGTCGCCGGGGGCAAATCGGATTAACATATTATTAAACATCGGCGGATAAATAAATATCGCCAACGGTTCAATTTCATTGTGCACCGAGCGAAAATGAAAATCCTTCATGACACCGATGATCGGACCTTCGCTGCCGACAAATTTCAGATTTTCATTAAGGATCGGATCCTTACCGATAATTTTGGCGAAAGTCTCATTGATAATAAAGGCAATATTATTATCATCGGCCGCATCGGATGGGAATTCTTTGGAAAAAGCCCGACCCTGCACCATCTTGATTTGCATTGTTTCGATATAATCAAAATCCACCGAACTCATGCCCACCACCAGCTCATAATCAGGGTCTTTGCCATCCCATTCGGCACCACCGGAATTACTCCCGATATTGGTGGGCCGGTGCGATGAAGCGGACACGCCCAGTACTTGGGGTAGCTGGTTTAATTCGGTCTTCAAAGCGTCATAACTTTTCCCGATTTCTCCGCGGATGCCTACGGAGATCACCTGTTCCTGATCGAAACCCAGGTCCTTGGTGCGCATGAAATTCAGTTGCTGGTAAATGATCAGCGTTCCGATGGTAAGCACAATCGACAGGGTGAATTGGAAAATAACCAGTCCTTTGCGCAGGGTCTGGCTGCGTCCGGTGGTTAGTTGTCCCTTCAGCACTTTCACCGGCCGGAAAGCCGACAGGAACAGGGCCGGATAGCTGCCGGAGATTACGCCGGTTAAAATGGTGATAATCAACAATCCCAGCAGGAATTGTCCCTGCAGTACGGCGCCGAGACCAATTTCCTTGGCGGCAATATTATTAAACAGGGGCAGCAACAGATAGACGAACAACAGTGCTAAAATTACTGCCAGGAATGAGAGTAAGATCGATTCGCCGATAAACTGGTAAATCAGGTTTCTGCGTTGGGCGCCAACGACCTTGCGGATACCGATTTCCCGCGCCCGGTTGGCGGAACGGGCGGTGGCCAGATTCATGAAATTAATGCAGGCGATCAGCAGCACGAAACTGGCGATGATGGAAAAAATGTAGATGTAGACAATTGCCTGACCGCTGTCGCTGAAACCGAAATAACCGTACAGATGCACCCGCGTCAGCGGGGCCGCCATGAAGGCGGTGTCGGATTTGTAATCGCGGTGGTTATGAACGACTTCGGTAAGTTTGCGGCTGACTTCGGCCAGGTCGGCGTTTTCCTGCAACAATACAAAGCTGCGAATATTGTTACTGCCCCAGCTTTCATTATAATTGCCGGTTTTTTTGGCGAATTCGATTGTTACCAGCAGTTTTGGTTGGGTGATACTGTTGGCAGGCGGTTTGGCCAGCACACCGGTAACAGTGAGTGGGTATTCATTGTTGGCGGTTAAAACCTTTCCCAGCGGGTCCTCATCGCCGAAGTATTTTTTTGCCGTTGCTTCATCGATCACGATCGAATTGGGATCGTCAATGACGGTCTGGCGATCGCCGCGCAATAAAGTATAGTCAAACATGGTGAAGAAATCCGGGTCCACGGCCTGGACGTCATTTTCCATGAACGATTTATCGCCGTAGCGGTAATACTGTCCGCCGCACCAGCCATAGCGCGTCGCGGCCAGTACCTCCGGGATTTCATCCTTCCAGACTGGCGCGCAGGGCCAGGGCATCACATTGACATGATAGAGTTTACCGCTGTAATTCTGATCCTGTTCGACGCGGTACAGGTTGGTCGCCTGGGTGTGGAATTTGTCGTAGCTCAATTCCTCCTGGACCCACAGCAGAATCAGCAGGCTGCAGGCCAGACCGATGGCTAGTCCCAGTATATTGATCGATGAATAACCTTTGTGTCGCCAGATATTGCGCAGGGCGATTTTGAAGTAATTGGCGATCATGCTTCGTCCCTCCTGAAAAATTATTCGTACTTCAATGCATTCACCGGATTGGACAGGGCCGCCTTAAAAGCCTGGAAAATTACGGTAACCAGGGCGATTGTGACAGCGATCAGCGCGGCAGTGACATAAATCCCGACACCGATTGTCATCCGGTAGGCAAAACTCTCCAGCCAGCGCGACATCAGATACCAGCCGGCCGGCAGGGCAATCAGGTTGGCCAGCACCACCAAGATAACAAATTCCCGGCACAGCATGGTCGTGAGACCCGGAACCGAAGCGCCCAACGTCTTGCGGATGCCAATTTCCTTGGTGCGCTGTTCGGTGGTGAATGAAGCCAGCCCCAGCAGACCGAGACAGGCGATAAAGATCGTCATGGCGGTAAAATAACGGAAAATCGTGCGTGTCCGCTGCTCGGCCTGGTACTGCTGGCCGAAATTTTCGTCGAGGAAAAAATAATCGAAGGGATAATCCGGAGAAATACGCTGCCATTGATTTTTTAAAAATTCCAGTGTGCCGGCGATATCGGCGGCCCCGATACGGACCGACAAATACTGCAAGTCGCCCCAAACCTGGCCGGAGTGCAGCAGCAACGGCTCGACTTTGTGGTGCAGTGATTTGAAATGGAAATTATCGGTAATGCCCACTACTTTATTGTTCAGGTAGACCGGCGGGTCGATTTCCTTAATCGAGTAAACGATTTTTCCCAGCGCTTCCTGCGGGGTGTTCCAGCCGAATTCCCGGGCCGCCAGTTCATTCAAAATAATGCCGGTTTTCCAGTCCTCGGCGAAATCCCGTGCGAAATTTCGTCCGGCCAGCAGATCGATTTCCATGGTCGGCAAAAAATCCTGGTCGATCCTTATCACCGTCATATCTTTTACGTCGCCTTCGGGACTGTCTTCACCACGGAATACGGTGTCGCTGAAACCACGGTTTCCGGGGACCCGCGACGAGCCGGCCACGCTGATCACACGGGAATCCTGTTTCAGTTCGGTTTTAAGCATTTCAACTTTGGAGCGCAGGGCATTGTCCTGAATGTTGAGCACCACCACCTGTTCCTTAGTGAAGCCGAGGCGCTTGTTCTGCAGGAAATCGAGTTGATGGGATACAACCAGCGTACCGAGGATCAGGGCGATGGAAATGGCGAACTGCAGGATCACCAGTCCTTGACGCAGTCGCGAAGTCCGGCCGCCGCGAGCGGAAATGACACTGCCTTTCAATACCTGTACCGGCTGATAGGCTGACAGGAACAGGGCCGGGTAACTGCCCGCCAGCAGGCCCACCAGGGTGACGATCGCGAATAATCCGGGATAGAACAACGGATTGCTGTCGATTCCGATGGTCAATTCTTTAAGGATGAAAGCGTTGTATGTGGAGAGGATCAGGGCCACGGCCAGCACGGCCAGTAACGCCGCCAGGTAGGCCAGCAACAGCGATTCTCCCAGGAATTGCGCCACCAGACTTTTGCGGTTGGCGCCCACTACCTTGCGGATGCCCACTTCCCGGGCGCGCCGGGCGGAGCGGGCGGTTGCCAGATTCATGAAATTGATCGCGGCGATCAGCAGCATGAACAGGGCAATGGCGCTGAAGGTATAAACCATCGCGATGCTGCCGCTTGGTTCGAGTTCGAATTGCAGGTTGGAATGAAGATGAATTGCCGTAATCGGACGCAGCTCGAAGCTGAAGATGGTAGCCACATCCACCTCCGGTCCCAGAATTTTTCTGATGATATCACCCATGTACTTCCGGATGAAATCAGGAAATTTGGGGTAGAGGTCTTCCGGGGTGGCGCCCTCAGTCAACAGCAGATAGGTCGAAATATTGTTATTGACCCAGATTTCCAGTTGCTCACCGATCAGGCCGGGTAGCGTCGCATAAGAGGCCAGGAAACCGGCGTGGAAATGGGAATTGGCCGGCATTTTTTGCAGGATACCGGTGACATTGAAGGCCAATTGCTGGTCTTCCCACTGGATTTCCAGAGTTTTACCCAACACATCATCGCTACCGAAATATTTTCTCGCCATTTCCGGTGTTATCACGATTGAATTCGGTTCCCGCAGGGCAACGGACGGGTCGCCACTGAGCAGCGGAAAATCGAAG
Organism: Fidelibacterota bacterium; assembly: GCA_043822705.1. Classification (GTDB taxonomy): domain Bacteria; phylum Fidelibacterota; class Marinisomatia; order Marinisomatales; family TCS56; genus JBDRBK01. The sequence continues at coordinate 8,609 of JBDRBK010000192.1, read as the reverse complement.
ACCTGGAATACTTCACTGTCGGTAAAAAATATTTCTTCCTCGAAGAACTGATGGTTCCAGTTCCGGACCATCAGATCGGTATTATAAAACCGCACGCCGGCTGCGATTTCGGGGAAATCGGCGACCAGGGCCGGCGCCATCGGATGGGCGGTAATGAAGGTATGAAACTCGAGCCCGTTGAATACGCCTTTGCGCTCCAGCCGGTAGATGCGGTCGGCTCGCTCATGATAGCGGTCATAGGATAATTCATCCTGTACGTAGAGCATGATCAGGATGAAACAGGCGATCCCGATTGCCAATCCTGTGATATTGATCAGGGAATAGCCCTTGTTTCTGAAGATGTTGCGATAGGCAATTTTCAGATAGTTCGCTATCATGATGGGACTCCTGTATTTTTATTCGTATTTCAGGGCATTTATCGGGTTCGAGGTTGCAGCTTTGACGGCCTGAGTGGTTACGGTGGCCAGGGCGATGATGAATGCCAGCAGCCCGGCCAGCAGGAAAGTCAGGTGACTGAATTCGATTCGGTAAGCAAAATTCTCCAGCCAGCGTTGCATGCTGAAATAGGATATCGGCCAGGACAGGACGGTGGCAATCAGGATCAGCTTCAGAATATCGGAGCACAGCAGAACATAGATATTCGGGACCGACGCACCTAGTACCTTGCGGATACCAATTTCCTTGGTGCGCTGCTCCGTGATAAAGGAAGCCAGACCCAAGAGGCCGAGCGAAGCAATCATTATCGCCAGCAGCGAGAATATCGTGGCGATCTGTTTGGTGCGTTCTTCAGCGGCGTAGAGCTGGTTAAAGTCGTCATCTAGGAAAGTGTACTCGAAGGGCTGGTCCACGGCATATTTTTTCCAGATTTCCTCGATATAACCCAGCGTGCCGGTGATATCGTGCTCGGTGACTCGGACGGCGGTGTAACGACCGAAACCACGGGGACGGAAGTTATAAAGCGCCAGCGGTCGAATCTGCTCATGCAATGACATGAAGTGGAAATCACGGACGATCCCGATAATTTCGAAATCGGTGGTCTGACCATCAGGGCCGGTGCCGCGGGTCAGGTAACGACCGATCGGATCGCCCACATTCATATGGGCGGCGGCGGTCTCATTGATAACTACTGCCAGTGAATCGGTCGGCCGGTCGGGTGAAAAAACACGGCCCCGGACCAGTTCCAGCTGGTAGGCATCGATGAAGTAGGGATCGGTCAAACACAATGACAGCATGATGGCGTTTTCCGCCGGCTCGCCCCTGATTTGGTGGACCGAATTACCAAAATTATGGCCGATCAGCGAAGTCGAATTAGCTACCGAAATAATCCGCGGATCCTGACGCAGGTCCTGTTTGAAAGCTTGGATCTGGGCGCCGATATCGTCGGTTTTTTCAACGATCACCACCTGTTCCTTGTTGTAGCCCAGGTCCTTGTTCTGAATGTAATTCAGTTGGTTGAAGACCACCATCGTGCCGGTAAACAGGGTGATTGAAATCGTGAACTGGAACAGGACCAGACCGCTGCGCAGCCAGGAGTTGCGTGACTTGGCCTGTGCGGACCCCTTCAAGACTTTAACCGGATTGAAAGAAGCCAGAAAAAAGGCCGGGTAACTGCCGGAAATTGTACCCACCAGCAGAATCAGGATGATCAGCGCCGGCAACACCAGGGCATCTTTGAACAGCCCTAGCGCTAATTGCAGCCCAATCAGATTATTGTAAGAGGGCAGCAGAACCAGCACGAGAATAACAGCAATGATAAAGGCGATCGCTGTCATGATAATCGCCTCGGTCAAAAACTGTTGAATCAGCTGACCACGGCTGGAACCGAGTGTCTTGCGGACGCCTACTTCCCGGGCGCGATTGGCCGAACGGGCAGTGGCCAAGTTCATGAAATTGATACAGGCGATAATCAGGATAAACAGGGCGATGATCGAGAAAATCCTGATATAGAGCAGATTACCGTTGGTCTCAACTTCGTATTCCAGGTGCGACTGCAAATGGATATCGGTGATTGGCTGCAAATAGAAACCGTAGGCCGCACCCTGTTCACGCAGTTTTTCCCAGGATACACCCATGAACTGCTCAATTTGCGGACCGGCATATTTAATGACCAGCCCGGGAAACTCGGCTGCTACCTGTTCCGGCGGTGTGTTACGGTCCAAAACCAGATATGTGTAGAAATTGTTATTGACCCAGATCTGGTCATTGGCCATCTGGGGATAGGACATGAGCGAACCAAGGAAATCGTAATGCAGGTGCGTGTTTTCGGGAGCATCTTCAATTACGCCGGTTACAACATAATCACGGCGTTTGTCGGAATTCAGGACTTTGCCCATAGGGTCATCGGTACCAAAGTAGCGTGCGGCAGTGGATTGGGTAATTACGACGGTCATTGGCTGCGTCAATGCTGTTTTGGGATCGCCCTGGATGAATTTAACCGGGAATACATCGAAAAATGTCGAGTCGGCCGTGAACCAGCGCTCGTCACTGAATACCTTATCTTCGTAACGGATCACCGGGAAGCCCAGATTGGTAAGCCGCGTCGACTGCAGTACTCCCGGAATTTCATTAACGAAGGCTGCGCCCACCGGCGCCGGCGATACGGCCATGTTAAAATCATTACCGGCCATGGCCCCCCGTGTCGCCACCCGGTAGGTCCGGCGCGACTGTTCACCGAAGCGGTCGTAACCGAGCTCGAAGCGGACATAGAGCATGATCATGATAAAGGCCATCACGCCTACCGCCAGTCCGGTAATATTGATAATGGAATAGACTTTTTGTTTGAAAATATTGCGTATTGCTGTTTTAAGATAGTTAATCAGCATAATTGATCCTCAATTTATTCATAACGTAATGATTGAACCGGGTTGGCCAGAGCGGCTTTCAACGACTGGTAACTGACCGTCAACAGGGCGATTCCCAGCGCCAGCAAGGCCGCCAGGATGAATCCGCCGACACCGATCGAAGTCTGGTAGGGAAAATCCTTCAGCCAGTGCCGCATCGTGAAATAGATCACCGGCCAGGCCACCAGGTTGGCGATAATTATCAAGGTGATGAATTCGCGGTACAACAGCAGCACGACGGCGCTGACCGAAGAACCCAGAACCTTGCGAATTCCGATTTCTTTGGTGCGCTGTTCGGCGGCGAAGGAGGCCAGCCCGAACAGGCCGAGACAGCCGATCAGGACGGCAAAAACAGTAAATGTCCGGAATATATTCCCCAGTCGTTCTTCACCGCGATAGAGACTGTCAAAATATTCATCCAGGAAGAAGTAATCGAAGGGATGATCAGGATTGATGGCTAACCATTTTTGTTCAATCTGCTCCATTGTGTTGGTGATATTATCAGTCTTGAGGCGCACCGTAATCCGGAAGGCTTGCCCGGGATTGAAATCGATCAGCAACGGCTCCACGGCGTGCTGGACCGAGCGGTGGTGGATATCCCTGGTGAGGCCGATTACAGTGACAGTCTGGCGTTGGGACATGTCATTATCGTCGGCTGGCAGATAGATTAATTTGCCCACGGGATCGTCCCACCCAAAGGTCCGGGCGGCCGTCTCGTTGATCATGATCGACTGTTCCGGGTCGGTGGTGAATTCCCGCGAAAAATTACGTCCGGCCAGCAGCTCGATCTGGTAGGTTTCCAGATAGGATTCATCGATGGTAAAATTCTCCATCAAAACGGACTGATCCTGAGCATAGCCTTCCGGGTAGAAAACGCTGGTGTTGAAACTTTCTTCACCGGGAACCTTGCTGGCGCCGCAAATACTGACGACACCGTCGATCTTCTTCAGTTCCGTTTTGATCAGGTCTGCTTTTCCCGTGGTCTGGTCATCGCGGATGGCGATAACCAGCAGCTGTTCTTTGTTAAAACCCATGTCCTTGGTCTGCATATAATCCAGTTGATTGAAAATGATGCCGGTCCCGATGATCAGGGCGATCGAAATCGCGAACTGGAAAATTACCAGGATACTGCGGAAGCGGGAACTTTTCGCGCCTTTTTGCAGGGTGCCTTTAAGGACGACCGCCGGCCGGAAACGGGATAGAAACAAAGCCGGATAACTGCCCGCAGCCAGGCCGATGAATAAAATCAGTCCGATCAAACCGGCGACGATCCAGGGATTGGAAAATAAATTCAGGGCGATGGTCCGGCCGGCCAGGTGATTGAAATACGGATGGGCCAGGACGACGATCAGCAGGGCCAGCAGAAAGGAGATCAACGCCAGCACCAGCGATTCGCTGAGAAACTGACTGATCAGCATCCGCCGATCGGCCCCGACGACCTTGCGCAGCCCGACCTCGCGGGCGCGGTTGGCGGACCGGGCCGTGGCCAGATTCATGAAATTAATACAGGCGATCAGCAGGATGAAACCGGCGATCAGGGCGAAGGCATAGACGTAACGGATATCGCCGTTGGGACTGACTTCCGCTTCGATTTGTGAATGGAGATGGATCGAGGCCAGGGGCTGCAGGTAATTGGAAATATCACCGCCGATAGCCTTGACGAATTCGCCGATGTGCCGCTCATTGAATTGAACAAGTTTCTGTTCCAGTGATTGGTAATCGGCGTCGTCGGCCAGCAGGATGTAGGTCTGGTAATTCCAGTTGTACCAGACCATCCGGTCGGGATTGCGCTTATAAAATGTTTCGAAGGAAAGCAGCAGGTCGAATTGAATATGGGAGTTGCCGGGCGGCTTGGCGATAAGGCCGGTGATGGTAAAATCCTCCTCGTTGTTCATTCGCAGGATTTTGCCCACCGGATCGTCATCGCCGAAATATTTGCGGGCCAATTCCGGTGTGATCACCATTGTGTGGGGTGCCGCCAGGGCTGTGGCCGGGTCACCGCTGAGTAACCGGAACGAAAATACTTCGAACAGGCTGTTATCGGCGTACATGAGATTGGATTCGAAGAATTTCTTGTCCTGGTAACTGAAAATCTGGTCGCCGGTCGTCCGGAACCGTACCGCTGCCGACACCTCGGGAAATTCATCGACCATGGCGGGACCCATCGGAGCCGGTACGGTGGCAATATTGATGGTTCTGCCGGCGATTTTGCCGACCGTCGCGACCCGGTAGATATTTTCCACGCGGTTATGGAAACGATCGAAGGACAGTTCGTCGGCAATATAGGCCATGATCAGAATGCAGCAGGCCATACCCACCGCCAGGCCGGCGATATTGATGAAGGAATAACCCTTCTGTTTCAGCAGATTGCGGATAGCGATTTTCAGATAATTTTTCAGCATGGTTTCACCTGTTACTCATAGCGTAATGATTTTACCGGGTTGGCCAGGGCCGCCCGCAAGGATTGCCAGGCGACCGTCAGGAAGGCGATGATCAGTGTTACGGCGGTTACTAAAACAGGTATCAGCCAATTGAACGGCACCCGGAAGGCAAACGTCGCCAGCCAGCTATTCATAGCCCACCAAGCCACCGGATAGGCCAGGGCGCTGGATACCAGGATCAGCACGATTATTTCGTTGGACAGCAACCGCACAATCGTGGCTACCGAGGCCCCCAGCACTTTGCGAATACCGATTTCTTTAGTGCGGCGGGTGGCGGCGAACGAGGCCATTCCAAATAGACCGAGACAACCGATGAAAATCGCCAGCAGACTAAAATAGGTGGTCAGACTGCGTAAATCGCGATCCTGCCGGTAGTTTTCGGCCAGGGCGTTATCCAGGAAGAGGTAAATCATCGGTGAATCGGGTACCAGACCGGTCCATTTTTCCTGTAACCGTTGCAGCGTGGTACTGATACCGGTCGGATTAAGTTTTACTGACAGGACCCGCAAATTTTCAGGATTACAATTAATGAAAAGCGGTTCAATCGGCTGGTGCAGAGATGCCAGATGGAAATCCTTAACCATTCCGACCACTGTCATCGTGCGCGTTTCGCCTTCTTCACCGGGATTCGGTTTGAAATAGAATTTTTTCCCCACCGGTTCATCCCAGCCGAATTTTCGGGCGGCGGTCTGGTTGATCATAACCGCCTCACTGGTATCGGTGACCAGGGCCTGTGAAAAATTCCGGCCGGCCGCCAGGCGGATATCCATAACACCCAGAAAATCAGGGTCCATGGACATATTATCCATAGCCTGGGCATCATCATCGGCGAAACCTTCCGGCTGGTAAATGCTTTTATGGACGCCGGAGCCCAGGGCGCGTGAAGAAGAGGTGATCGATTCCACGCCGGGAACATTGCCGAGTTCTTCTTTCAGCAACATGATCGGTGGCAGATTGGGGCGGTCCAGCTGCGGCAGGTAAACCAGGTTTTGCTTGTCAAAACCCAACTCCTTGTTGTTGATGAAATGAATCTGGTCGGATATCGTTAACGTCCCGATCAGCAGCGCTATCGAAATAGTGAACTGTAAAACAACGAGGACTCGCCTCAACCGGGAACCGCCACTGTTGCTGCGCGAACCGGCCTGCAGGATGCGGCTGGGCTGGAAACGGGACAGGAAGACGGCCGGGTAAGCGCCGGCCAGTACGCCGGTGATGATTACCATGCCGATCATGGCCAAGATGACCCAAACAGAGGAGAAGATACTGGTGTCGAAATCGAAACCGCTCAAGTTCTTCAGGTTATTCAAGCCTACCCTGACAAGCACGACCGAAATAACCATCGCCAGCAGGCTGAGCAGAATCGATTCACTGAGGAACTGTCCCATTAATTGCTGGCGGGCGGCGCCCAGGGTTTTACGAATGCCCACTTCTTTGGCCCGCAGGGCGGCTTTGGCCGTCGACAGATTGATGAAATTGAAACAAGCCATCAATAATACCAGCAGGGCCACGCCCGAGAACAGGTAAACATAGGCGATATTGCCATTGTTGTCGAAATCAATCGCCAGGTTGGAATGAAGGTGAACCTCGATCATCGGCTGCATCCAGAAATTGATCGTGCCGCCGAGGGCCTGCATGATCGGTCCCAGCTTTTCTTCCGCTAATTCCGGGAATTTCGCTTCCAGCGCCGCCGGGTCGACATTTTCCGCCAGCAGGATATAGGTCCCCAGCGAGAACGACATCCACTCATCGGTCATTTGCGGACTTAGTTTGGTCAGCGTCACCATTGAGCGGATCATATTGAATTGAAGCTGGGAGTTGCGGGGGAAATCGGCCATAATACCGGTAACGGTGTAATCGGTACCGCTGATGCTGATGATTTCGCCGATCGGATCATTCCGGTCAAAATACTTTTTGACCATCGATTCGGCTATCACCACCTGGTTGGGAACCTCCAGCACCGTTTCCGGATTACCGATCAGCAGCGGGAAGGAAAACACCTGAAAGAAATTAGCGTCGGCATAGGTCACGTTTTCTTCCTGGAATTGACGGTCCCGGTAACGCACCGGTTCTTCATCCGGTCCGGGGGTGCGCACGGCGGCCAGCACCTCGGGGTATTTTTCAACCATGGTCGGCCCTATCGGCCCGTTGGTAATCGGCGCCTTCAGATAACCACCCAGATTAGCCTCGATTCCCAGCCGGTAGATTCGATCCGCTTTCTCATGAAAGCGATCGAAACTGAGTTCACTGACCACCCAGGTCATTATCAACAGGCAACAGGCCATGCCGATCGACAGTCCCGACAGGTTGATTAGTGTTTGTCCTTTTTGCTTCCACAGATTGCGCGCCGCGATCTTCAGATAATTGGTGATCATCATAGCATTACCTTCCGGTTGAGTTGTTCGATACCCGGGTGATTATGGTGTCGGATCAGGAATTCGGTTTTAGACGTGGAATTTGCTGTTCACATTCTCGGTCACGACCTGTCCGTCGAAAAGGTGAACCGTGCGGTGGGCATATTCAGCGTAGGCCGGCGAGTGGGTCACCATGACGATCGTAGTTCCACTGTCGTTGAGCTCGGTCATCAAGCGCATGACTTCGTCGCCGTGGGCCGAGTCCAGGTTACCGGTCGGTTCGTCCGCCAGGATGATCTTGGGGTCGGAGACCAGCGCCCGTGAGACGGCTACACGCTGTTGTTGTCCGCCGGAAAGCTGTTGCGGAAAATGGCCGCTGCGGTGAGCGATGCCCATATGCTCGATCACTTTGTTGACGCGGGTCTTGCGTTCGGCGGTCGAGACGCCCAGATACAGTAACGGCAGTTCGACATTTTCGAACACGGTCAGTTCGTCGATCAGGTTGAAACTCTGAAACACGAAACCGATGTTCTCTTTGCGCAGGTTGGCCCGCTGGCGCTCGCTGAAGCGGGACACTTCATGGTCCAGGAAATAGTATTCACCGTCGGTGGGATTGTCCAGCAGTCCCAGAATATTCAGCAGAGTGGATTTGCCGCAGCCGGAGGGACCCATAATGGCCACGAATTCGCCTTTCTTTACTTCCAGATTCACTTTATTCAACGCCGTGGTCTCAACCTCTTCCGTAGTGAAGGTTTTTACCATATTGTTAGTCTTGATCATGATTAGCTCCTGTAATCGCTTATATTGATTATTAGAAATTGCATTTATGAAATTATTCCCCGATCACCAGTTTATCGATATCGCCGAAGGTGTCGTAGGAAGAGGTGATCACCCGGTCGCCGGGCTGGAGGCCTTCCAACACTTCGAACACATCGGTGTTCTGGCGGCCCAGACGGATCGGCTGTTTCAGCGCCAGG
>JBDRBK010000191.1:0-23057 GCA_043822705.1 Fidelibacterota bacterium | reverse complement strand
ACGTTGTTTATCGTGATCGATCAGGATTTTCAGCCGGTGGATGTAGCCGATATCAAAAGCCTGCGTCAGTATCGCGAAATCAAGGCGCCGTTCAACCGGCGCCGGGCCTGGACATTTGCCCAGACTATCGGGATCGGCGGCGCCGTGGCCGGTCTGCTGGCCGGCAGCCAGGTCAAGGGCGAGCAGGCTGAAAAAATGCAGCAGGGGATGAAGGTGTCCGGGGCCAGCGGTCTGACCTGTGCCGTGCTGGGTTATATCACGGGGGGGATTTTGGGGAGTAAACGCATCCGGATCGTGGACCATGATTTCAGCGATCTGGATCCCGGGCGCAAATACCGGGCGGTCAGGAAATTGCTCGAGCAGGAATGATGGATCGGCGGCGGGACGGCAAACCTGTCAGGATAAAAGCGCTACCACGCGCTCCAGGTACTCCTGGTCGACGGTATCGAATCGGCCGGGAGTGGCGCCATCGATATCCAGCACCGCAATCAATCGATCGGCGCTGAAGCAGGGAACGACAATCTCCGACCGGGTCTGGTTATCGCAGGCGATGTAGCCGGGGAATTCCAGCACATCCGGCACGATTACTGTGGAGCGCCGGCTGGCGGCGCCGCCGCAGACACCGCGATCGAAACTGATCGTCCCGCAGGCAATAATATCGCCTTGGTAGGGACCGATTTCCAGCCGGTCGGGTCCGGTGCAGCGGTAAAACCCCACGAAAACCCAATCCGGAAAATGAATTTTCAGGACGGCACAGATCAGCGCCATTTTACCAATCGCGTCCAGCGCGTAACCGTCCGGCCCCAGCATTGCCGTCAACTGGTCCAGCGCATTTTCATATTGATTGATTTTTTCGTCCCGGTCCATTTTTATATTTATCTCCGGTGATTCCGATACGGATGATCGAATATCAGTGCCGCTACAGTAAAACGACCATAAAGGCGCCGCTGAGCGTGCATAGCAGATTGACCATATCGTTGTCGATCCACAGCACGCCGTTGTAATGTTTTGTCGGCTGCTCGCAGTGATTGTGATTCTCGGTGATTTCCCCGCAGACGACGCAGCGGTAACGCGACTGCACCGTTCCCCCCAGCAGGGAATCGATCAGGCTGGCGATCAGCCCGGCCAGCGTAATCAGCAGGGCGATCCGTAAATCCAATCCGAAAATCAGGCCGGTCGCGCCGATCAGGGCGCTGCCGGCGAGCGTTCCCAGCGTTCCGACGATCGATATTCCACCGGAAGTTCCCTTGGGTACCGTGCGCATGGTAATGATATGCCGCGGGTCGCCGGGATTGAAAAAGCCGATTTCGGTGGCCCAGGTGTCGGCGGTAGCGGCGGCGATCGCGCCTAAAAACATGTAGTACAGCCAGTCGGCCGGGTGGTACAGGTTGAGCAGGGCCAGGAGCGTGGCGATGCCACCATTGGCCAGGACCTGCACCAGGTCGCGGCGCGATCCTTTCTGGTAATTCTTCCAGGTCAGCATCTTGGGTGTTGACCTGCGGCTTTTCCCGATTTTTGAGATGGCCGACGACAGGATGAAAAACACGATCATGGGCGTTATCCATTTGATCCCGCCGGCCCCGAATATCACGATGCCGATCAAAAATGCCGCGACGCCGCCGCTGCCGGATAATGTTTTCAGGCGGTAGGCCAGCAGCAGGATCAGCGCGGACAGGGCGGTCCACCGGAGCAGGGCGCCCAGACTGCCGTTGGCGGCGCCGATCAGGTATAAATCGAAGGCGATGGCGCTCATCAATGGAACTGATAAATTATCGGAACCGTCCTTGCTGATCGATTCGGCGGCCGTAGCGACCAGAGCGGTAAATCCGGCCAGACCCAGTATCAGGCCGCTGGGTAGGTGTAGGGGCAGATATGGCCGGAATAGCAGGGCCAGGCTCAGGATCCCCATAAAACCGGCAACAAACATGGCTGTGGAGCCTTCCAGGGACTTCGTGTCGGCCCAGAGACGATAGCTGTGCGGTTTCTTTATTCTACCGCCCACCATTGCGGCGATCGTATCGGCGAACGCCATCGTCAGGGTTCCGGCCATAAGCGCCAGCGGTCGCTGCCACCAGCCGAGCGCCAGGATCAGGAATGCCAGGGGGAAATAGACTGTTCCGTAGGTCCGGCGGGCAGTGGCGTGGATGGCCTGAAATTGTTTTGACTTCAATGCCACGGCGTTAAGCACCAGAAACATCACTGCCAGCAGGGCCGGTTGCAGTGGTGTCGAAAAAAGCAGTGGGCTGAGCGTGATCATGAGCCCGACACTGACATGGACCAGCTTGCGGTTGGTTTCGACCGACCATTGCAGCCGCGCCCGGAAAAATTCACTAGCGGCGATCAAACAGCTGATCGTCAGTAAAAATAATCCACCGGTCGACCATTGGTTCGATGAAATGCTGTATTGCGGAAAATTCATTGGGCGGATATTACGGATCAATAATTTTTCTTCGGATAAATTTAATGTAAAATTTCGTTGGGACGGTGTGTCGAAGATCAAAAGTATTCCTGATCATTGCGACTGTTTTAATAATCGATACGAATATTTTACCTTTTTTAGTATATATGTCCTAATTTTTAGTATGGAATCGGGTCGTCGATCAAGAATAAAATTCAACAATTTTAGGACTTTCAGCAAATGTTCAGATACCTAATCATCATTATTTCTGTTATCAGCCTGACTTTCATCACCGGTCAGGACACACTAACAACGCCTGAAACCGATAATCAGGTATTACCGGATTCGATTAGCATTACCGGCGCTGATGATACCGTGGCTGATTCACTGCCGGTAGAGGCCGCTGCTGAAGATGTAATCGATACGATTGAGGCAATTGAACCGATCGTCGAAAGTGCGGTCGCGAGCGAACCGGTGATCAGTGCCGACGATACAGCGGATGAACCGGCAGCGGAAGCACCGGAAGAAGAGACTGAAATTGAAGCCCCGGTCGCAAAGGTTGAAGCAGTCAGTTTAATGGAATTACTGCCGGCGGACGTGATTGGGGAATTATTCACGGAAGAGGCGCTGGAAGAATCATTCTTTCAATATCTGAAGTACTTGGATGGCTATGCGGCCATATCAGTCGGCGGCCTCTTTGGGATGCTGGGATCATCCGAAGATATCAATGCTTACAAGATCGCCGAGTATGAGCGTTACCTCAATACCTATTTCCCGGGGAACCATTCCGACCAGATTCAGAATTTCATCATTAAATGCAACATTACCCGCGCCGCCTGGGATGAGGTGACGGTGGGAATCGTTAAGTTTTTATGTCTCTATCCCGAGTCGGCCATATTCCGTTCCGTTCGGCAAACCGGAATCGAGCTGGTCGAGGCGGAGAAGTATTTCCGGGAACAGAAGCAGATTTATGTCGATTTATTCAATGGAATAAAAAACACCGGCAGTGAAATAACCGATCGTTATTATACCTTTCTGAAAACGATCAGATTGTTGAAAATTGAATCACAGGCAGTCATATTGAATCGCGAGACTCTGGATTTCATCAACCGCTATCCGAACAGCAACCGGACCAGTGAGATAATTCTCTGGTTGGCCGAAGCCGATTTTGCGCTGGAGGACTACAACGCCAGTTACCTGGGCTACCAGAAAATACTGACGATGTACTCACGCAGCAATAAACTGGCCTACGCGCTCTACCGCAGCGGCATAATCCAATCTGACAAGTTCGGTCAATTCGATGAAGCGATTACGACTTTCCGCAATTTTCTGTTGCGGTTCCCCAGCGATTCGCTGGCGGCCAAGGCACAGTACAAGATTGCCGATATCGCCGATACTAAACTGAAAGACTGGGTGCAGGCCGTGAATGAATACCAGGTTTTCGTGGATACGTATCCCACTCATCGGAAAGCGGCGGCCAGCCTGATGCGCTTAGGCGAAATTCAGGACAAGGAGCTGAACCAGGTCAACGAAGCGATCACCACTTACCATTCGGTGGTCCAGTTTTATCCGCAAGCACCCCAGGCCGTGGAAGCCTTATTACGTAGCGGCCAGGTTTTTGAGGCTAATAAACGTTATGCGGAAGCGGTAGAAGAATATTTCGCGGTATACCAGAAATATCCGGATGCAGTGGAAACGCTGGATGCCTTGGCCAAATGCGCCGATCTGTACGAGAAAAGACTGAAGGATAATGGGAAGGTTAAAGAGATATTGACTATCATTGTAAAGACCTATCCTGAATCAAAAAGTGCCAAGGCCGCCGAGAAGAAATTAAGTAAATTATAGCCCGCGTCGATTGACCGATTAATTCGACCAGCCGATTTATCCCGGCAATCCTGGCTGAGGATTACCGGGATTATTTTAGCATATAATTAGTAAATTAGAAATAATCGAGAGCAGCGCCGGTGTGTAATTGGCGCAACACTCAAATGAACTTTAATGGATAGATGTCACGGATTAACAATATCGATCTGAATGATAAAAGCCGGCCGGAACTGGTTGCCCTGGTCAAGGAACTGCAAGGGCAGCTAACCGAATTGCAGTCGACTAATCATCCCAATGAACAGCGCAAGAATTCCCTGCTGAAAGATATTATCGTGGCCAGTATCGTTAATTCTCCCATGGGGCTGATAATCTGGGAAATTCATGGCCATAATTCGACCATCATCGAATGGAATAAGGCGGCTGAAAGAATTTTCGGCTGGTCGCAGACCGATGTCCTGGGAAAGAATTTTTTGACATTTTTATTGCCTGCGGATGACATCCAGGTATTTCAACAGATTATGGACTTATTTCAGGTTAAACATTCCCCGCATAACTATCAGAATGAATGCCTGACCAAAAACAGCGGCAAGGCACGGATCAACTGGTTCAATACACCAATGATCGATAAAAGAAATAACCGGCTGTTTGTTCTTTCTTTAATTGAAGATATTTCCGATCGCGCGCGCGCTGAAGAAGCATTACGGAGCACCAACCAGACCTATGATGCCCTGATTCAGGGTGCACCGCTGGCCATAATTATTTTGGACCGGAATCTCAGGATCAGTCTCTGGAACCCGGCGGCTGAGAAAATTTTCGGTTGGTCCCGGACGAATGTTTTAAACCAGGCTCTGCCATTGGTCGATCGCAGGAATAATTTCAGTCTGGAAAACACCTGCAAGCAGGTTTTGCAGGGAAAATCTTTTGAAAATATTGACGTTTACTGCGTCAGGAAAAATAGTGCAGCGGTAGTGATTAATATTTCATTGGCACCGCTCCGCGATGAAGCGGAAGAAGTATCGGGCATCATGCTGCTCGCGCATGATATCACCGAGAAAACACAGGCTAAGGCAGCCCTAAGTGTTTCCGAAGAACGTAACCGGACGCTGTTGGCCGCAATTCCCGACCTGATATTCAGAGTCGCTAAAAATGGCGCGATCATCGATCGTATTCCATCACCAGATGCCCGGCTTGAGCGGCAGTTTAAATGGGATTCCCAGGACAATATCAGTCAGATATTTTCACCGACGGCAGCGGCTGATCTGTTGAAATGCGTGAAGCTGGCCTTGGCCGATAATCAGGTTCAGGTACTTGAATTCGGCTACGGTGCCGATAGTGACGAGCGGTTTTACGAAGCACGGATCGTGGCCAGTGGCAGGGACGAAACCTTGATCATGCTGCGGGATGTTACCGAACGCCGCGTACGCCAGAACCGGATTGTCGATACGCTGGAAGAGACCTCGAAAGCGGATAGTCAGAAATCCATGTTGATTTCCAATATTTCATACGAAGTATTTACACCGCTGAATTCAATCCGCGGTTTTGTCGAATTAATCGAGTCACGGTTTCGTGATCAGTTGCAGGACGAGGATCGCCGTTTGTTCGATTCGATTTACCGGAGCAGTGATGAGTTGATTCGGGTAACCGGAGAAATCGCTGATATTTCGGCCGTGGACAATGGTGAGCTGGAAATCAAGCCGGAGACGATCAATCTGCAGGAACTGATCGAAAGCATTTGTCTGGAATACCGGGATACCACCAAGCAGCAGGGACTTGATCTCAAAGTAGAATCAACCGTGGAAACACCACTGGTGAGCGGCGATCTGTTTACCGTCAGGCAGGCACTGACACATTTGATTGATAATGCCGTCCGCTATACCCGTCGGGGCGCTATTGTAATCAACCTGCAACGGGATGACGACGAACTGATTTGTACAATCAGTGACACTGGAACCGGCATCGCTAAAAAATATCTTGATAATATTTTTAAACTGCCTGCCGCCAGCGGTAGCGATTACCGACGCGTAATCAAGGGATTAGGATTGGGACTGGCGCTGACTAAACGTTATCTCGATTTGAATAAAATCGGGGTCGAAGTTACCAGTATCCATAATCAGGGCACGCGGTTTAAGCTGGTCTTCCGGTTAGCGGCTGAGAAAACTCGTCCGGTCACTACGCTTCTATCACGGGACAAGTCGACGCTTAAAAATCGAATGATCAAGCGTAAACCATTGGTATTAGTGGTTGAGGACGATGCTAACTCCCAACGATTGATTCATTATTTTCTGAAGAATGATTATGGTGTCAGTTTCGCCATTTCAACGGCAAAAGCCAGGGAGCAGTTGGAGAAAAACCAGATTGATCTGGTTTTACTGGATTTATCGTTGAAGGGTGATGAGGATGGTATCGCCCTGGTGAAATTCATGCGGAATTCGAGTAATTATCAGTCGATCCCGGTCGTGGCCTGTACTGCGCATACTTCCGTAGTTGATCGGGATAACTGCCTGGAGGCCGGATGCAACGACTTTTTGGCGAAGCCAATAAAAAAGAGCGAATTAATTGAAAAAATACATCAGTATTTTATCTGAATTAATCCGTTTCGAATAATTCAATCCGGCAGCGCCCACGGTCTTTCGCCCGATAGACGGCCTTATCGGCGGCTTCCATCAACGTTGCGCAATCAGTTCCATGATCCGGATATTGTGCCAAACCGGCACTGAAGGTAATGGTAATATCCTGCGAGCTATAACGCATCAGCGGTTCGGAGCGCATTTTATCGAGTATATATTGCAGTGATTTACTGGCACCATTCGCGTCGGATCGTTCCATGATCAGGATGAATTCCTCGCCGCCCCAGCGGGAAAAGATATCGGTACTGCGAATTTCTCTTTGAATGAACCGGCTGAAGGCGACCAGGCACTGATCGCCGCAATTATGTCCGTAGGTGTCATTGATCGACTTGAAATGGTCGATATCGAGCAATGCCATGGAGAATATGTCCTGATGGCGACGATGCAGATTAACCTGTCGTTGTAATTCTTTTTCAAAATACCGCCGGTTGTGAATCTGGGTCAACGGATCGAGGTAAATCGCGGATTCCAGATCGCCTTGACGCTTAAGAATCGAGCCGATTTTCGCCAGTAATTCTTCCTTATCAATTGGCTTAATGATGAAATCATCGACACCACCCAGATAAGCTCTGATCCTTTCCGGTAGCGAATCGACGCCGGTTAAAAAAATAAATGGAATCAGCCTGAGCTGCGAATGGCTCTTGATCAGTCGCAAGATTTCAAAGCCATTGGGACTCATCTGAATATCACAGAGGATGATGTTGGGCGAATACTGAAAAATCAATTCCTGTGATGTCTCGACATTTTCCAGTACTGCCAGCGCAGTTACCTGATATCCTGCGCGCTCCAGGTGGTACCTGATTGGCAGGACAAAAAACGGGTCGTCTTCAAGAATAAGTATTTTTGCGCTGTTTACCATTGATTTAGCTGGCTCAAATTTTAATTAAACCGCTATATAACAAGCGGTGAAACGGACAGATTGACAGGCTGGAATTAATTAAGCCATTTATCGACCGCTGTTTGCAGCAACTGGTCGAATTCATCGATCAACTCTTTTATTTTCTCATAATCCTGCAGCTTTGCCGTTTCCTCAATTTTTTGTCCGATCGCACTTATTTCATTCAGTCCGTAACCGCCACCGCTGCCCTTCAGATTATGTCCGAATTTCTGAATCTTTAAATAATCTTTTTCGGTCAGATTCCTTTTTACTTCCGGCAAATTGTCAGACAGATACTGAACATATTGACGAATTAATTCTTGAAATTCGGGATCGTTTAAATAATCTTGTTCCACCTGATGCCTCCGAAATCTTTTGACTTTATAATTATGTTCGCTTCAACTGGTAAAACTGGTTTCATATGCATGATTTTATTTTAATGAAGATTGAAATTTATTCCAATGTAATCTATTTTACTGAACCTGTAAAAAAATGCCGGATAGTACCAGAAAAATTGACCATAAATCAGAGATGAAAAATGATAATGTAGAAAAGAATCAGTCCGATGATTATGAACAGCGTACCTGTCAGATTTCGATGTAACAAGGTATCGTCGTCAGTGGCAAGTATGGTGTTCCCCAGCTCATTTAATTTCTCTACGGTATCCGGGGCAAATATGAACAGGACACCGAAGATCACTGCTATTATACCGGTAATCAATACGATTGTCATATGATTCCCTGTCTGGTTAGGTTGTTACGGCGCTGATACACTCTGGTCGGCGCCACAGGCAAAATGCAATGTGATCGATGAGAATGTCGCAGCACTCATATCCTTGTGGTAGGTACTTGAAGTCCGGATCGGGTCACTGAAAAAATTAAGCAGATAGAGGATTTTTTCCTCTCCGCCCAGTAATCGAGCCGGAGGCTGGGTTTTGCAGAAGGTGATGGAGGAACCGGTCGTGTTATTCATCTGTTTGCGGCCTTCATAATTGTTGCACCAGTTCTGTAATGCTTTCCAATAGGTATCGCCGATCGTACCGAACGCAATTTCGTCTAAATAGGCGCTGGTCGCATCACAGATAATCGTCATCCCGGTGATCGTGACCGGGGCGTTTCCGCTGTTGCGCAGTTGAATGGCGACATTCTGTGAAGAGTCGCCACTCACGGTATAGAGATTTTGTATTATTATGGCCGGTGTACAAGTGCCTGGAGTCGAGAAACTGATGCTCTGATTAGGAGCGGTTTTTGAATATAAAGTAATGCGAAAATTAACATCATCCATCGGCTGGGGATTGCCGGTACCGTCATTCAGGGTCTGGAAACCGAGTGGTCCGATTGTCATTACCCCTTTTGGTATGTTTAGGGACGCATCCAGCAGTAATCGTGCAGAATTGGAGGCCAGGGCCGCCCGGTCATAAGTATTCCAGGCCCAGTAAGCCGCAGTATTAACAGTTATATTGGCAAGGTAGGCATATTCACATTCCCAGCAATCGCTGTTACTCCAGGTTGTCTGGATTTCTATTACCTCAAACGTGGTGCTGCCGCTGTTATTGATATTGAAAGTGACCTCTGAATCTGAAGTTCCTCCCAGGCTGACCGAATTGCCCACATAAGACAGGGTGCCGTAATTGGGGTTTACGGTGTATTCCAGGCCCAATTCCGGGCTGGTGGTGGAATTATTGGCGCCGACATTGATAATCCGATAAGAGGTGTCGGCTGCAATGATTATCCGGACTTCATGCGAGCCAATCGGTACGGTAGTGAGATTGAACCCCAATTCGCTGGAATAGCCCATTGTATGCCAGGTGCCGGCATAGGAGATATCCAGGTCACCATCGGTGCCGCGAATGGGATAGCCATCGGCATTGCGGATCCGCAATGCTACCGTATTGTTGATCAGGGCATCGACGCTGCTGGCGATATTCAGTACAATTGGGTCGCCACCGTCGGCGGTGCTGGTGAGTGTCGGTGGCAGGGCGGTATTGGTCGGGATGTCAAGAATCATCTGGTTATTCCAGCCATCCTGGAAAAGGAAGTCAGGATTGTCCTGAAATTTGGATGTTTCGATGTAAGGTCCGTTCCAGCCCGGCACGCCGGGATCGGTACCCAGAGCAGCGAAATCCGGTGGCATCTGTCCGGTATCGCCCACATAACCAAATTGCAATCGTGAACCTTCGGCAACGATCAGGGGATTGCCGGCGATGGCATCGCGGATATCTTCCATACGGCCAATAGTCTCCCGGAAGGCGCGATTCTCCAGAATTCGCAGAACCGAACGAATTCCCATTCCGGCCATGACGGCGACGATTACCACTACCATGACCATTTCAATTAGTGTGAATCCCGAGTGGGACCGGTTCGGTAGGAACCGGGCAATTCTGTCAGACTTTCCGGATATCATGGTGTCAGCGTCACATTTTGGGCGCTGCCGCATTCGACCATGAATGTCAGGTTGAAATTAACACCGGGATCCAATACCGGTCGGACCGTGTTAACAGCACTGGTGTAAAGTGACAGGGCGGCGGTTCTGGTGCCGCCTCCACCGGTAATGGTGACCGGTGTATTGGAGCAGAAAGTCACGCTGTTGGTAACCCCGCGAATCTGGACGCGCGATCCGCCGCTGCAGGCCGGTGACCAGACAATCGTGCTGGCGGGCATCTGTACATTTTCCATGTAAATGTTATCGGTATTGACGGGGACATTGGCAGTCATCGAATTAATTTGCACCGGCAGGGTGCCGCTGTTCCGCAGCGTAAACGACAGGATCCCCGCGGCATAGACGGTCGTCCCGCCGACATTAGCGATACTGGCCGGCAGACAACTACCGGTAGTGGTGAACGTTATCCTTTGTTTTGGTCCGGTGGAAGGATTGAATTCGACATTAATTCGCAGGCCCTGCAGGTTGACCGGATTTCCGCTTCCGTCGGAGGCATCTTCGAATTCGATCGCTGTGATCGATTTAGTCCCGGTGTATATTCTCAGTGGTGAATCCAAAGTAATCCAGGCACCGTTCGGTACAAGCGCCGTTCGCCCGAACGTATTCCAGGCCCATAGGGTCGAGAACTGTGCCAGAAAGGGATCTTTGCAATCCAGGCAGTCATTGGTCAGGCCTTCCAGTTCGATCAGAACGCGGGTCACGTTATAGGTCGGGCTGCCGGAATTCAAGACATTGAAACCCAGAATATTGTTATTGGTTCCCGTTAAAGAATAACTGGCGGCGACATAAGTAATCGTGCCGTATTCTGGATAGACCGTCAGTTGTTCCGGGACGCGCATGGAAGTGCCGGGGGTAATCGAAATTGATTTGTAAACCGTGTCACCGGCGGAAATCACCCGTACCTGTCGTAGTCCGATGGGAACTGTATTGCTTTCAAAATACTTATCGGTAGTATTATAAGGCATGTTGTGCCAACTACCGGAATAACGGACATGGACTACGCCATTGGTGCCGTTGATCATGTTGCTGTCGACATCATAAGGTCGGATGCGAATCGTATTGCTCAGTAAGGAATTGACGCTACCGGCGATATCGCGGGTAATCGTGTCGCCGTCGGCCTGCGTATCCAGATACGGTTTTTCGCCGGGATTGGTCGGTAGATGGTAAATATAGAAATTTCCCCAGGCATCGCGTTTGAAATGATCCGGGTCGTCGCCGAATCCCAGCTCGATATAAGGACCATTCCAACTGGTGACACCGGAAACATTGGAATACAAATCGTCCAGAGTGGCCGGCATGACGCCGGTATCACCCACGTACCCGAAATCGATCCGGATATTATTCTGGATTATATCAGGATTGCCGACAATGGCCTCGGCGACGATATCCAATTCGGCGATGGTTTCATTAAAATTGGCATTTTCATTAATCCGGGTGATCGAGCGCATCGATATGCCGGCGATTATACCGACGATGATGATCACGATGACAACTTCGATCAGGGTCATACCACTTTGCTGCCGGCGATCTGATGCAGCTATGGCTAAAGGAGCAATCACGGCAGTATCAGATTAGACAATGATTGGGAATGTCCACTCGGGCAAGTGAAATAGAATGTCAGATCGACATTGGTGCCGGTGGTGAGAACGTCCGGCGTACTACCGGTCGCGCTGCCTTCGATTTTAAGTTTAATGGTGGTAGTTGCGTTGCCGGCGATCGTTGGGGCCAAATAGCCGGTACAGGATAAGAAATTAGCGGTTCCGGTGCTGCCGTTATCGACTCGTGGCCGGGACAGGCCGGGGCATTCGACAGCCACCGGCGCCTGCCAGGCATAGACACCGTCAAACTGAACGAATGCCAGGTAGGCAGGATCGACCAGATCAGTGCTGATTTGCAGGGAATTGAAAGTGGCCGTCACCAGGCTCGTGTTTTTCACCGGAATATCGATCTCATCGGCAGTGCGTGTAATGCTGCCGTTTACCGACAACACAGGAGTCGTACAATTCCCGGGAGCATTTAATGTCACCGTACGGGTCGGCGACAAACTGGAGAAAAATTTGAAGGTAAAAAATGTACCGTTCAGGTTGACACAATTTCCGCTACCATCGGTTTCATCCTGGAATGTGAAGGGACCAAGAATATTCGATCCGGCGTAAAGTTTCAGTTTCTGATCCAGAGTGATGATCGCACCGCTGTCCACCAGCGCCGTGGTACCGTTGGTATTCCAATTCCAATATTCGGCATTGCTGACCATCATCGATTCCAGGTAAGGGTGGCTGCAATTCCAACAGTTGCTGTCAAGTTGTCCATAGCCGATACCAAGCTGATTAATATCGTAGGTAACGCTACCGGTGTTTTTTATTCCGAAATATAGCTGGTCCTGGCAGGTTCCTTCTACAATGATGCTGCCCGGTACAGCAACCAGATCGCCCCAACTGGGAAAAATCAACATCTCCTGGGGCTGGCTGGTTGTACGGTTGTCAGGGTCGACTGCCAGCGATTTGTAAGTGGTATCACCACCGGAAATTGCCCGTAATTGATACAGACCGATTGGTACACTGCTGATCTGAAAACCGGTCGTCTTGGACCAGGTTAAGTCGTGCCAGGTAGTACTGTAGCTGATCTGTACTTCACCGCTGGTTCCATCGACTTCAATGCCTTTGGCGTTTATCAGTCTTACGGTAACGGTGTTGCCGAGGATCGAATTTACACTAGAGGCAATTTGCCGGACGATGGTGTCTCCATTGGCGGGAGTTAAAATAGTCGGCGGCTGAGTCGGGTCCGCTGGTAATGTGTAAATGTAAGGATTGCCCCAGGCGTCGGTTTTGTAGTAATCGGGATCGTCCTGAAAACCGACATCGATGTATGGTCCATCCCAGCCGTCGACACTAGAGACATTCGAAACCAGGTCATCCAGTGTCGGTGGAAACTGGAAGGTATCGCCTACATAACCGAAATTAGTCCGGATATTATTTTGGACGATTTCGGGGTTACCGACCATTGCTTCGGCTATTACATTCAATTCTGAAATCGTGCTGGCATAATTGGCGTTCTGAAAGACGCGAAGCATTGTGCGTGTGGTTATCCCGGAAATGATTCCGATGATAATCATTACTATAATCAATTCGATCAAAGTGAATCCGAGTATGGCTGGCAGTCGGTCGGGGACCGGCTGAAATTTTGATTGAGTGTCGTACCGTGCCGTTGGCATATCAGATTACAGTGACTGATGTTATGCGAAAACCCATTGAGAATAATGAGGCAGTCGAACGCCGGTTGTCTGCCGACTGCCTCATTATTGGTTGGTCATTGAGTGCTGAACGCTTTGTTTTTTCGGTTGAAACCAGACATGACCCGAAAACGATTATTCGCTGTGAGGGCGCAGGTACCACTAGCTGACATGTTGTCATTAAAGATCGAATCCCAATTATCTCCAATGATCGGTTGTCTGACCATTATTTTTGCCGTTCGAAAGCCCTGATAACGTAACGCCGAATGCTCAACCGGGCCGTCACACTCTCCGAAACAGGTGTCATTTTTTTAATCGTCATCGCCACCCGGGGTAGTGAATTCCACATCGTAGACGCAATTATCGCCGACACCAATGAAGGAGATGTTGAAATCGACACCTTCCATATTGGCATTGGTGCCGGAACCGGTCACCTGATCTTTAAAGTCGACCAGTTCGACTGCAATGTATTGACCGGCTTTCAACAGATAGCGGTAGTTCATATCGGCAATACCATTACTGGGCAAACGAATGTCGTCACCGTCGGAATAGAGCCAGTATTCATCGTTGTTGATTTCAATTTCGGACAGATAAGTGTTTTCGCGATCCCAATTAATTTCCATCTTATCGATCTGGACCGGGCTGTTTCCGGTATTCTGAACATAGAATTTAACGGTACTCTTATTGCGTCCCGTCATTGTGATATTGCTGCCATACCGAGCGATATCAGGTGGAGCGAGCGGGGCCGTGTCGAATTCCAATGGTATTTCAGTGCCGTCGTATGTTATTATTGTGACAGTGAAGTGTTGTCCACGCATATCCAGACAGGTTCCGCTACCATCAACGCGATCCGGTTCTTCCGAGCACTCAAAGACGTCACCTTCGTTACAGGCGCCACACTCATCACCGTGTGCCCTGTGAGCTTCCCAGGCGTTGACGGACACACACAGAGTCTGTGTATTGTCAGGATTGCCGGGAGGATGATGACAGATGGTGATTTTACCGTCGCCATCGCTATCGGGACAGTCCGGTGGTGAGTACCAGTTGTTGCCGGTATTGCCATTGCCACTTTGACCGCCGCCATTCTCACAACCAAAGCGATGCTGATGTCCATATTGGTCATCAGCATCGGAACTGCCATAGGCATACCCGCCTTCATCACCGCACCAGTAACCGCCGCGGTTGGCCGCCAAGCAGGCATTGCCCGATGTTATCCCGATGATCCAGCGACCCATGGCGTGACCGTTCATATCCCGGTGATCATTATACAGATGCACATTCATGTTCTCGGATATGAAATCATAGGTTTGACTGTTATGCAGCCGATAATTATCTCCGTCGATCAGGATCGAATTTTGGTTACCATCACCTTTCGGCTTTACATGGACCCAAATAGCCGGACCGGTATAGTCCGCCTTGCTGGCGTGTAGGCTGTCGCGGGTAATCATGCTGCCATCCGGTTTGATCAGGTAAAACTCATGCTGATCATTGTTATTGGGATTGACAAACATTTCACCGGCCACGGTGATCCCACAGTTTTGATCGTACAGATTTGTTCCCCACGCTGAACCGCGATTATCGTAAAAGCTTTTCAATTCGACGGTTACGACGTCGTTGCACAGCATAAACGGTTCTTCAAAGGCAATATACTGACCGCTGGCAGCCCGGCACTGTGTGTCGTACCACCGGGTTGATCCATCAATCGCTACTTCAGTCATGTAGGGGATGACGCAAGTCGTATCCCAGGCCACGATCATTTCACTGATGAACGCGCAACATTTCCCGATGTTCATAATATCAAATTTGACGTCGCAATTATTGTTGTATGTCGCAACCGAACCATTGACGAATTGCACGTTCGACAGGCCTGGCGGCACCCCGGGAGCTGTGAACGCAGTGCTCTGGGTCGGAGCCAAGCCAGAGAACCACTGCATTTTAAACTTGGAGCCATCCATCATCATCGGTAGGGAGGTGGTTCCCTCACGGTTGCTGGCGAATTTCATCTCGGTAATTGCGATCGGTTCACCGGGGACCAGCGATAAGGTACTGCTGAGTTCAAGTTCCTGCCCGGATACAGCCCGAACACCGCCGTTATCGGTCAGATAATTCCAGTAGGAGTCATTAAGCTTGAATGATTCGAGATACGGTGTTTCGTCACACCAATTCGATCCTTTCCACTCGACTGATACACTCCGAATATTGAAGGTACACTCCCCGGAGACCAGTATGTCAAAATCTACAATATCATTGATCTGCCCGCCCAGATTCTGGGAACCATTGATGAAACTGATCTGACCCCATTCACAGGTAATCGGAGTCGGCTGGCAGGGTGGATTTGGACAGTCGGGGGGGTATAATGTATCGGGCGGAGCATCTGGATCGGTACTGATGGTACGGACCGATACTTCTAATCCGCAGGCGGGGAAGCCATCGCCATAAAAACCGATATTTTCGTTGTAAGCCAATTGAACCGGTTCACAGCCATAATCAACAAAAACCTGGATTTGTGTAGAATCCAGCTGGACACCGTTTTCATCAGTGAACTGATACTGGACGGAGTGGCCCAGAAGTTCGGCCACCGAGCTTGCCAGAGAAATGATAATCGGATCTGTGCCACCGCCTGTCGAAGTGATGGTCATGTTCTCTGCATCCCAAATATAGGGATTGCCCCACGGGTCCAGCAGATAATCAAACGGATCATCGACAAAAGTGACGTCAAGATACGGTCCTGTCCAGTTACAATACGTACCCGGATCGGTTAATAAATGTTCGAGCAGGAGTGGTACTTCACCCGATACGCCGATGAAACCGCAATCACCCTGTGTACATCCGATGACTGCGCAGCGAATCAGCTGCATTTCCTGGCGTGCTTCATTCTCCCAGGTGGAAGGCGTCAATATGACAACAAGTTGAACGGCCGTGGTAGCAATCAATCCCAGAACTACTATTAATGCTACTAATTGGAAGAGCGTAAAACCTTTTTCGGTGTTTTTGAATATTTGTTTCATGATGCTGCTCACTTTAGGTGAAGGATTAAATCGTCGCCACCGCCAAGGACGCCATCCGGGCCGTGACTGACCAGGCTGGTATCGCCGGCTGAATAACTGTGTATCACATAGACATTACCCCAGGCGTCTTTTTTCCATTCGTCAGCGCCGTCATCAGAGATGTAAGGCCCGTTCCAGCCGCGCTGAGTGTAGCGGTTCCAGTCAGGCAAGGATCCTTGGGTAATCATTTCATCTATCGGATTTGGCAGGCGACCGTTATCGCCATTGAACCCTTTGTCAACGAGGGTGCCACCGGCTACGGCGGAAGGATCACCCATGATGGCTTTCTTTAATTCGGTCATCTCGCCCTTGGTCGCTTTTTCGCGTGAAATAATTATTATATCGGTAATTTTTGGAATCGCGATTGCCGATAGAATGGAGAGGATCGCAATGATCATTACCAATTCTATCAGCGTAAAACCTTCTTTGGATTTATATCTGTTCATGCCCTGATCATTTCAAGTTAATCCATGGGGCAAGGTTATGATGTGATCGTCCGCACATATCAATCACACCTGCACATAAACTGTCAGAAGGCCGACTCCGATTACGGTCAGTACGGCACCGGTTAAATATGGGTATCGAAAAAAAAGCGAGTCCGTAAATACAATAATATTGGTATTTTCAATTGCATTCGTCAATTTGCTGGGGAAAAACAATAAAAGTATGCCGGTCAGCACACTGACTGACGCAATAATCAAAGTCACAATTTGAATGTTCATTTGCGTTTCGTTTATCCTGGTTATGACGATATTTATTAATCTATATTGCAAATGCTATGCCATACCATATATTTATCCATCGATGTCGGCAGATATTATTAATACAGCTGATAATCTGTGTAAGTAGGAGGATATATATGACATAGCCACAGTGAGTCGAGCGCCGAATGATATATGGTATTTCGCATTTAGTTGTTCCAATATGTAACAATTGTCCGATTAATATGACACCAGCAATGGTGCATACGTCATTAATTAATTCACCAAGTTCAATCCTCGCGGAAGGAAATTGCTTCCGTCATCACTGAACGGTTCGTGACCTTTTCTTCGGCACCTTCCATCTTGATTCTCAATTTCAGATCATTGGCACTGTCGGCTGCCGTCAAGGCATCCTCCAGTTTGATCACGCCTTCCTGATAAAGATCAAACAGGTGTTGATCGAAAGTCTGTAAACCGGATTGACGGGATGCTGCAATCGTCGTTTTAATGGTATCGATTTCGCCTTTATGGATAAGATCACTGATACGTGACGTATTAATCAGGACTTCCATTGCAGCGACCATTCCCTTGCCATCGGCCCGTTGTACCAGACGTTGAGATAGAATTGATTTAAGATTAAGCGATAGATGCTGCCGGATCATCGGGTGATTATCGGTCGGAAAAAAATTCATTACCCGTTCCAGCGTCTGATTGGAATTGACTGAATGCAGGGTGCTGAAAACCAGATGTCCGGTTTCGGCAAAAGTGAGCGCCGCTTTCATCGTTTCCTGATCGCGGATTTCCCCGATCAGCAAAACGTCCGGCGTTTGGCGCAACGCGCTTCTCAACGCACGCTGATACGAATCGGTATCCATCCCGACTTCACGCTGAGTGACAATGCATTTCTTGTGATAATGCAGAAATTCCATGGGATCTTCGATCGTAACGATATGCCCGGTGTGATGGCTGTTAATATGGTCGATCATTGCCGCCAGGGTAGTGGATTTTCCACTGCCGGTGGCACCGGTCACCAGTATCAGTCCGCGGGGCGTATCGCATAATTTTTCAATAATCGGAGGCATCCGTAACTCTTTGAGCGTGCGGATTTCTGATTTTATGTGGCGTAGTACAAGACCGACCGATCCCCGTTGGCGATAGACGTTGATCCGCACCCGACCGACGCCGGGTACACTGTAGGCTATATCGATTTCACGTTGCTCGTGGAATTCGCGTGCCTGTTTTTCATCAAGGAAGGAGAGAGCTATTTTTTCGGTCAACGCTGGTGTCAGTTTTGTAGAACTTATCGGGTAGATTTCTTTCCCGATACGATACATCGGCGGACTGCCGACTGTAATATATAGGTCGGTGGCATCTTTATCGACCATCATTTTCAGTAAATCACTGAAATTCATATTCTTTCCCTGGTCTGATCTTGTTCATGAAATGTCGTTTGCGGCATAATTTAAAATCAGATTGACTTATCTCCAATGAATTCCACTGCTAATTCCCGGGAAATAATTCTTTTTTCGTATAATTGTTTGACAGCCTGCTCCATTGTGCGCATACCCAGCGATGAACCGGTCTGCAGCGCGGAACTGATTTGAAAAGTTTTATTTTCACGGATCAGAGAACGGACGGCAGTGGAAGCCACCATGATTTCCAGCGCGGCGGCCCGACCTTTCCCTTCGATGCGTTTGAACAGCAATTGCGAGACGACACCTTCGACCGAATCGGCGAACATCGACCGGATCTGCGACTGTTGCTGGGTGGGGAATACATCCACGATCCGATCGACCGTTTTGGCGACACTGTTGGTGTGTAGGGTACCGAATACCAGGTGTCCGGTTTCGGCAGCGCTGATGGCCAGCGATATTGTCTCAAGATCGCGCATTTCGCCGACCAGTATGACGTCGGGATCTTCGCGAAGCGCACTTCTGAGCGCATTGGCAAATGAGTGTGTATCCCGTCCGACTTCACGCTGGCTGATCAGACAGGCTTTACTTTCATGGACAAATTCAATCGGGTCTTCGATCGTAATTATATGCGAGCGACGGGTCCGGTTAATGTAATCGACCATTGCCGCCAGCGTGGTGGATTTACCACTGCCGGTCGGCCCGGTAACCAGAACCAGGCCCTTCTCCAGTTCGCAAAATTTGATTAGAATCTTTGACAGACCCAACTCTTCCAAAGTCATGATATTATTTGGAATCGTCCTGAATACGGCTGCTTTACCATGATTCTGATAATATACATTGACCCGGAAGCGACCCAAGTCACCGAGCTCACGACTGAAATCGAGTTCCCATTTTTCCTCAAATCTCTTCCGGTCATCATCGGTCATAATATCGTAGATCAGGTGATGGATATCGTCTGGTAACAAATCGGGTATATCAATTTTCCGCATCTCCCCATCGATCCTCACCATTGGGGCCGAACCGGCATTCAGATGGAGGTCCGAAGCACCGGAATTGACAGTAAATTTTAACAGTTCCAGGATATCGATCATAGAAAACGTCCGTTTAATTGATTTATGGGAATTATATCAGGATGTCGCTTCATCGTGGGATTCAATCCGTTTGGTACTATAATTTTAGGATAATTAGAAAGTATATCCAACCTAATATGATAATGGATGACCAGATAAACACCGATTTCAGCCCTGAAATCAGCAATACTGAATTTTCCCGGATTTCATCACTGACATAATTGGAATAATTTCGGATGCTGTCGACTTTGCTGTCGCCGGCCTGATATAAAAACAGTTCCTTGGCCAGCATCTCGGGAAAATATTCGAGTGAATCCAACACGGATTGAACCGATGATTTAGCACGAAGCCCATTATTGATATTTATCAAGTCATGATAGCAGATATTACAGTCCATGTAATTGCCAAGTAATTCAACATTCTGTAGAAACGGTAATCCGGCTTGCTGAAAAACATCAAACATGTAACAAAATCGGCTGATTTTGTTATAGATGTATAATTTTCCGATGATTGGTATTTTGACTATCAGTTTTTCGGCCGTGTAGCGCTGTTTTTCATCAGTGAAGAAACGATACAGGATACTTGAGAACAACGTAATCGAAACCAGGGAAACAATCGTCAACAAAACACTGTTTACTGAGAAATTAATTATTTTGAACTGGACCAGGATGATTATTACAGCGATAATTAAGTTATAGAACACCATGCGAGCGTACAGGCTGATTAATCCCTGATATTCCTGGTTAGTCTTTTCATTTTTCAATAGAATAATCAGGCTTTCCAATCCTTTGACGAACTTGCCGCTACGTTCGGCTGCCATTATAGCGGCAATATAATAGTTTGGGAAGACATCCTGAAAAGTAAGCATTGATTGCGAGAGGGAAGTCCCGGCCTGGACATTGGTAGCCATGCTCATCAGCATCATTCGTAAGGTACGTTCGCCGGTAGTCTGAAAAATTGTTTCCAACGCCTCAGGTATGGTTACATGTTTTTTAATCTGTGCCAGCAACTTCTCGCTGAATAATATCAACTCTTTAGTCGTAAAGGTCCGTGTTCCATAGCCGAAATTTCGTGCGACGTATTTATCAAATTTACTGACTTGTTTTTTCATGTCCCGTGACCCTGAGTTAAACTGAATTTAGTCGAAAATGCGTTTTTTTATAGTAATTCAACAATCTGCTTTCAGCATCAGTCCTAATTATGATAGTGACTCTATGGAAGACATGGCTAAGATAGTCAAATTTAAAAAATTATCCATAATTTACTTAAAAATATTTCGCTTCGTAGTCATAACGGTCATCACAAGCGTGATCAGTAAGGAATATCAAAACAGGTACACCAAACTTTTCAACAATTTATCGGTGGGATTTATTAAATTTCTCGTCAGGTATTAGTATTGAACGTCAATCGGACGAGGACAGCTGATGGCAACGAGTTATAAGTCTTTTCCTAAAATGGTATTCTTTGTACTTGTTATTTCAATTATCATTTTAATAATACGCCGTGATGAATATATTGAAAAACTTCAGAATGGGAAATTACCGGCCGATTCCCTTCAGCAAGACGTGGCTGTTCCCGTTCAGGTCGATGCGCCGGTTTTTGAAAGCACGGACCTGTCAGGCGGTATGATCGGAAATTATATCTTTAGCAATGACGCGGCTGATCAAAGCCGGAAAAAGAATGATGGTATTATACATGGGGCGGTGTTATCACCTGATCGATTTGATATGCCCTATAGTGCCCTTGAATTCAATGGTACCGATAGTTATGTACTCCTGCCCACGAGTTATGACATGCAAAGTATTGATAGTGGATTGACCGTTCTTTGCTGGATTAATGCGACCGAGAATATTGCCGATCATGGCATTATCGGACGTGGCGGACACTGGGGACTGGCGCTCAGGCAACAGCGGTTAATCGGTAATATATTTGGTTATCCCCAGTACAATGAAGAAGTTATCTCGCGGCAGGTAATTAGTAAGGATAAATGGTATTTTATCGGGTTGACATTCAACGGAAAAGCGATCAGAATATATATTAACGGTAAACTGGCCGGCAAAAAAAACACCCAATATTCCAAAATCGGCAGTAAGGTATACCAGTGGACGCGTGAACCTAGAATCGGCGCTTCTTTCGGTGGTTTTAATTACTATTATTCCGGGAAGATTGATGATGTCGTGATCTATAATCGGGCCCTTAACAGCACCGAGATCGAGGCACTATTCGCGATGGAATCCTTCAGTGGCCTGGAATAAAAAAAGCCCTGCGGAATTTACCCACAGGGCTTTTGTATCTGAGAAAGTACGTTAGCTTATTGAGTTTGGACGAGAACTGTAAGTTGACCGTTGCTTGGGTCGTAATCCCAAGTTGAGATGGTCGAACCGTCTTTACGCATGTGTGACACCGTACTATCGGAGGTATTGAACGTCCATTCGCTAGCAGCGTCAGCAGCATCATGATCGGATGAATCGTATCCGGTTGGCCATTGCTGCAACGCATCAAAGGGGTCGGAAGGATAAAGATTGGTTGTGTTACCAGAAGCCATCATATTCACCGAATAGGTTAAAACACCAGACCGCAAGGCTCCGATGATACCGTCTTCAGCAGCGACTTCAGCTTTAGTTGTAAGGTTGATGAAACGCGGGATTGCTACCGCTGCCAGAATACCCAAAATGACAATAACCATAACAAGCTCAATTAGTGTAAAGCCTTTCTGGTTTGTTTTCATTGATAATCTCCTTTTATTCAAGTGTAAAAACTTTTTATATCATGCATTAACTCAATAACCGTGCCAGCCCAGTAATGTAACCGATCGCGGCAGATATCATGAGAAATACGTTTAAAACTGAAACACCGCTGCATATTGTTGATAAGATCATGGAGAACCGCCCTGGAAGGCTTCGATCATACCCCACATGGGCAGGAACATTCCGGCCGCCAGCAATGCCACCATACTACCGATCACAATTGTCATAATCGGTTCGATGGCAGCCATCAGTCCGTCCACTGCGTCATCCACCAGAGAATCGTAATGTTCTGATATATTGCGCAGCATATCATCCAGAGAACCGGACTCTTCACCGACCGAAATCATTTGAATAACTAACGGTGGGAACATCTTGCTGTTGCGGAAGGGGACTGTCATACCCTGTCCCTTTTTCACGCCGGCAATGATTTGCTGGACTGCCTGTTCGATCACCTTGTTACCGGACGATTTGGATGCGATATTCAGGGATTGGAGAACTGGTAGGCCGCTTTTATTGAGCGTTTGCAACGTCGCTGTGAATCTGGCAATTGCGACCATGTGGAACAGTTTCCCGAATACGGCCATTTTGAGCTTAATATTATCCCAGCTGTAACGTCCCTGCTCGGTATGAATATAATAGTTAAAGCTGAACCCGGCGGCGAGAAAACTACCAAAAATCAAGTA
>JBDRBK010000190.1:0-18464 GCA_043822705.1 Fidelibacterota bacterium | reverse complement strand
CCAGCGCGGTATTCAATTCCAGATCGGCACTGTCGCCGGTACCCCGGGTGGCGGCAATCATAACGCGACCGTTCCCCTCCCAGAAGCATTCAACGCCCACCGGGCAGCGGGAATCCTCCAGCAGTCCGGCAAACCGCAGAATGGTAATTCCATCGGCCAGCGTATCGGCTTGCCCGAAAGCCAAATCCAGCTCCTGGCGGCTGTCGTCGCTGGCGGTCGGAAAACAGCCGGCGAGGATGGCCACCAGCAATATTTCGGCGACTATTGTCGCGGATGAAATTGCGAAAAACGAAAATGTTTGTCGAAAGCCTGACATTAGTCTTCCGCTTGCTCCCTGAGACCATATTTTTCCATTTTATAATACAGCGCGCTGGTCTTGATTCCCAGTTGCCGGGCGGCCCGTTGCTTGACGCCAGCGCACTCCGCCAGCGCTTGTTTGATCAGCGCCACCTCGGTATTTTCCAATACTTCGATTAGTTTTCCGGCCGGCACCGGTTCCGCCGCCAGCGGCTGATCGAGGCAGATCGCCACTTCGCCGATCCGGTCTTCTTCCGTGAAGATCAGCAGCCGTTCCAGGAAATTCTCCAGTTCACGGATGTTCCCCGGCCAGGAATAGCGCTGCAAGGCTGCCAGCGCACCTTCCGTGAACAGTGGTTGATTGCGCCCCAGGGTGACTGCCTTGCGCCCGGAAATATATTTAATCAACTCCGGAATATCGGTGGGCCGTTCGCGCAAAGCCGGCAGTTGCAGCGGTAGTACATTCAGCCGGAAATACAGGTCTTCGCGAAAGGTTTTCTGATCCAGGGCCGCTTTCAAATTGCGGTTGGTGGCGGCAATAATGCGGACATCCGTGCGGATTTCATCGACACCGCCGACGCGCTGAAATACCTGGCGCTGCAGTACCCGCAGCAGCTTGACCTGCATAGCGGTGGAAATTTCCCCGATTTCGTCCAACAGGATCGTGCCGCCATGGGCCTGTTCAAAGATTCCGCTGTGGCGGCCGACGGCACCGGTGAAGGCGCCTTTTTCATGACCGAACAATTCACTTTCTAACAGCGTATCGGTCAGGGCGCCGCAATTGACCGCCAGAAACCGCTGACGGCAGCGGGCGCTTTCATTGTGGATCGCCCGCGCCACCAATTCCTTGCCGGTGCCACTCTCGCCGCTAATCAACACCGAACTGTCCACCCGCGCCAACTGATGGATTTGATCGTAAATCAGCCGCATGGCCGGCGATGAGCCCACCAGTCCATGAAAAGTATCATCGGCTGCGGCTGGTGTGTCCACCGCCAGCCGCTCCCGCAGGGCCAGACCGACCTTGTTTTTAAGTTCGGCAATGGAAAACGGTTTCGGGATAAAGTCGCGGGCACCGGATTGCAGGGCGCTGACCGCCAGATCGATCGTACCAAAAGCCGAAATCAGGATCACCGGCAGGTCAGGGTCGACCGCCAGAAATTCGTTCAACAACTGCATGCCGCTTTTCTGAGGTAATTTGAGATCGGTCAGGACCAGGTCCGGGCGCTCGCGGCGGAACTGCTGACTGCCGGCGGCGCCGTCCCGGGCGGCGCTGACCTGATATCCGGCTTTGCGCAGGACGGTAACGATACCGTCACACAGCGTTGGATCGTCCTCGATCACCAGTATCTTGATTTTTTCTTTCATATTCATTTCAGCCGCGGGGCAGTGTCAAAACAAATTCACTACCCACGCCGACAGTACTATTGACAACTATTGTGCCAGACATTTCATCCACGATATTTTTGACGATCGCCAACCCCAGACCATAACCCCGGTTACGGGTGCTGAAATGGGGCTGGAATACCTGCTCCAGATGCTCCGGCCGGATGCCGCTGCCGCTGTCGCTGACCCGCAGGATCAAATCCTGGCCCTGCTCTTCGATAACTACCGTGATTTTACCACCTTCGGGCTGCGCTTCGATACCATTTTTCAGCAGGTTGACCAGCACCCGCCGCAACTTTGATTCATCACCGCTGACTGTTCCACTACCCCGGCTGCTGAAATTAATTTTTTGTGCTGCCAGTTCCGGTGCCAGAATGCGGGCGGCATCGGCTACGATAGTATCAATTTTCTGAGGCTTGACTGCGCTTCGAGGTGGACGGGCATAATCCAGGTATTCCAGGATCACTCGTTTCAGGTTACGCAATTCGATATTTATTTTATTCAGGTATTCCCGGTGTTCCGAATTATCGCCCAGCTCTTCTTCCAATAGGCCGCTGTAAATCTCGATTCCACCCAGTGGATTCTTGATTTCATGCGCGATTCCGGCTAACAGTTCCTTGTTGTGCTGCTCATTGGAGCGAATCTCCTGGTGCATTTCACGCAGGGCACGATTCAACGCCCCGAATTCATCGTTACGTCCCAGATCCAGCGATTCGGAATAGATATTCCGGCTGATGGCCGCGGCGTAGGTGCTTAACCGGCGAACCGGATTGAGCAATGATCGGGAAAAAACAATTGAAAGAACACCGGCCGCCGCCAGGGCCAGGACCGTCATCCAGAACAGGCTGCCCAGTAATTGTTCGACCACGGCCATGAACTCGGCCCCGGCCCAGGCGGCCAGCAGTACCGATTGACCCGAACTCGTTGTCAGCGGCAGGACCGCCGTCTTAAAATAGACACCCGGATTCTGGCGGAAAATCCGTGACACCACCGGTTGATCGATGGCCCCAGTGGTGACTGTCAGATGAATTTGTTCCACGGGCAGTGAACCGCTGAAAACCAACTGGGTCCCATTTTGATCAAAGAGTGCCAGTGCGGTTATTCCGCTGACGACCAGGCTCCGCAAATCCGATTCGACTTCCTGACGAACACCGGCCAGTTCCGGCTCGGCGGCCAGAGCGGCCAACAATTCGCGATCCAACGCCGCGGCAACCAGTTCCAGTATAGTCAACAGATGGCGGTCCAGATCGTCCTCCAGTGCACTGCGAGTGTACCAGTACAGCGGCACGGCCATACCCGTCAAAGCGACCAGCAGCACGCCGGTAACCAGGGTCAGAACACGATTGGAGAGCTTCATAGCAGCGGATTAAAACGCCGCGGTCAGTTCCAGGAGGCGCCTTGTATCGTTTAAATTATCGACAATGATATCGGCGCCGGCCGCCCGAATTTCCGCTTCCCAGTCGGGACGACGACAGACGATCACCGAACGCGCACCGGTCTGGCAGGCAATCCGGGCATCGTTGGGCGTATCGCCGACAATTACGAGATCACTGAAACTGAAATCAATTCCCAGCACCTGTTGCGCCCGTTCGCGGGCGATCCCCGGCAGATCGGAGCGCTCGCCCGAATCACTGCCATATACACCAAAAGCAAACCGCCGGAACAGACCAAAGCGCCCAAGTTTGATGATCGCCCCGCGCTCCACGTTACCGGTCAGCAGGGCGGTAGCATGACCGGCCAGCTCCACGGCTCCCAGAAAGTCGACGGCATCCTGATATAGAACCGGCAGGTCGGAATAGGGGAAATCTCGTTCCAGCTCGTCCAGATAACGCTCCAGCACCCGCCGTTCCAGTACCGGCAGCAGTCCGTCGGTGATACCCAGTTTTTGCAGTGCGTTGCTAATTATCAGCGGATCGGTAAGGCCGGCTACGTCAACAAACTGCAGGTCGGGACTGGCGCCGGCCAAATCGGCCAGAGCCCGGTTTAAAATCTGCCGCGGCAGCAAGCCCGGAGACAGGAGCGTGCCGTCAATATCAAACAGGAATAATTTTTTATTCACAACCTTGCCAATACTCCGGCATTGATCTCGGCCGCTTTTGCCGGGCCAAACAACACTTCCACCAGGCTGAAGGCGAATTCCATGACCGCTCCCGCTGACATACCGGTCACAATTTGCCCGTCGTGCCGGACCCGGCCGCCGCGATATTGCGCCAAGTTGAGCTGATCCACCCAGGTGGGATGGATCGTTACCTCGCGTCCATCGATCGCACCCGCCTTGTCAAGTACGGCGGGGGCGGCGCAGACCGCCGCGGTGATTTTACCAGCCGCTGATTGTTTCTTCAACAAATCCAGCAAACGCTGGTCGTCCATCAGGTTATTTGTACCGGGAACACCGCCCGGTAGAACGATGGCATCCCAGTTTTTTCCAAGCTCCTCCGCCAAAACGCTGTCGGCAACCAGATGAATGTCGTGGGATCCGGTCAGATTGCGCTTGGCCAGGCCGGCGCTGACGACAGCGGCACCGGCCCGTCGCAAGATATCGATGATCGTGACCGCTTCGATTTCTTCAAACCCGTCGGCCAGGGGGACCAGGACCGTTTTCATTCCTTCTCCTTCAATTTAATGAACTGGAGCCGGCGCTTGGTCCGGCGCCAGAAAAACCGCATACGGCGGACACCTTCCTGCCCGGCCAGAAAAAATCCGCCCGCCAGCATCACCCAGGATACCAGATAACAACCACCGGCGGCAGCCAGCCAGGCCGGCATCTTGGTTCGCAAAAACATGATGCCACAGAACCAAAGGCCGCCATAACCGACGGGGTAATTGATCGCCAGCAGCACCATGCCCAGTTTATACCTGAAATAATTCCTGGATGCCATCGTTTATATTCGACCGCAGAATCTGAATTGGAAACGCTGGTGTGCTTACCAGTGTCTATTTTCCGACTTCGGCAATAGTCGTGACAACCGGCTTCCCCCCATTGCGCTGAAACCACTTGGGAACTTCTTTCAAGCGCGCCTTGGCTTTCTTCTTGGATTCAAACTCACCCCAGCAAAGGGCGTAGCAATCCTGTCCTTGGACTTTATTCGGCAGGATGAAAAATTCCGCCGAACGATTGACAGCACCATAGGCATCACCAACCGAAACATCCTGGCAGGCAGTCAAAAGTTTGACAGTGTAACTTGAACCACGACCACCTTTCTCGAGCCGCCACTTGGCCGCCGCCTCAGGATAGCGCTCCAGTTCCAGTAATTCCCGGGCGGAATAATCCGGCTCAGGTTCGGGTGCGACCGGCGCAGCTTCTTCCAGTTCCGTGATTTCGATAAAATCAATTCCGGCATCCTCGGCCAGCGGCTCCAGTTGCTGTGAAACCGTATCCATTTCGATCCAGTCATCGGCATGATCGGCCGTCGTCAGCACAACCAGGGTATCCTGCCCGACCGGACCTGTTTCCTCTTCCGTGGCATATTCCGGCAGGTTCATTGTACCTGCTTCCAGCGAATCCTCCGCCGGTAATGTTTCCTGCAGCGTTATCATGGCCTGGACGAAAACCTCTTCGGCCGCGGTCAGCTCGATCTTGATCTCTTCCGCTTCGATTGCAGCGGCCAGGGCGGTGTTTGATTCCACAACCGGCTCCGGTACGGCTGCTTTTTCCGCGACCGGCGGGGTAGCGACCACTGCTTTTGCAACCTTGACTTGAGTAGTAATCTTTATTTGTCCAAATGATCTGATCATTGGTTTGGCGCCGTTATCATAGAACCACTTGGGTACCTCGCCAAACCATTTCTTGGCATCCGCCAGCGATTTAAAATCACCCCAGCAGATCGTATAACATTGACGGTCGCCAATATAGCGCGGCAGCAGGAAAAAATCGGCCGGACTGCCCAGGGTGCTGTAGGCGTTGCGAATGGTTTTATTTTCACACCCGAACAGCAGAATGATGGTGTAATTGCCCGGCTGTTGTTTCTTTTCCTT
This sequence comes from Fidelibacterota bacterium, assembly GCA_043822705.1. Classification (GTDB taxonomy): domain Bacteria; phylum Fidelibacterota; class Marinisomatia; order Marinisomatales; family TCS56; genus JBDRBK01. The sequence continues at coordinate 12,809 of JBDRBK010000190.1, read as the reverse complement.
GCCCCACACTTCGGCCGCGGCCCAGTAGTTGCCCTGTTTGAATTTCTCCACTGCTTCCTTGTTGGTTTTCAGGTTCCGCAGGGGTAGAGTTTTAACTGCCGGTTGCGGTTTGGGCGGCACTGCCTTCTCCGTTTTTGCCGGTGTCTTTTCTACCGGCTGCGGCGGCACTACGATAACTTTAACCTGTGCCGTATCGACGGCGACTACTTTTTCGGTCGTATCAGGAATGGCGACCGGTACCGCTTCGGCGGCAGTAACCGCCGGTTGCCCGGTACCGGTGATGGCCCTATCCGGTGGTTCGTAAACCGGCGGCGGGCCGGATTCGGGCCAGAAAACCAGTATGGCAACCACCACCAGGATAAAGGCCATGGAACCATAAAGCCATTTCAACGGCAGCTTTTTCGATCCCGTTCCATCACCGCCCGCCGTTGCTGCCGGCGGAGGTGTGACCACAGACGCTGGCTGCTGAGCCTGTTCCCGGATTCGTGCGATCCGTAATAAATCTTGCTCGTCTTCGCCTTCGACCGCGGTTGCAGGTGAGGGCGCCAGATCCGGTTCTTCAATCGCCGGTTCTTCAACCAGCTCCGGTTCCGGAGTCTTCTCCCGGGCGCCCATACGCCGCTGAAGCGCTTCAATCCGGTGCTGTTCGTGTTCATCCTCGGTGACCGGTACGGATTCCGCCATCGGCTCGGCCGGCGCTCCATCGTCAGTCGCGACACCCATCCGTTTTTTCAGCATGTCAACCCGATGACGCTCATAATCTTCTTCAGATATTTCCGGCGCGGCGGCGGCCGGCGTTTCCTCGTCTGGTTCGGATACCACGGGCTGCTCTCCGGGCAATTCCGGTTCAACGACCGGTTCTGCTGGCAATACGTCGGTCCGTTCTACCGGTTCTTCACCAAGTTCGACCAGAATTTCGTTACGCTCCCGGAAAATCCTTTCGGGATCGAGATCCAGATTTTCCAGCGTATCGAGCACTTTCAGCGCCTGACGCAGCATCCCCTGCTGACGATACAGGTCGACCATAAAAAATGTGGCTGCCGGCGTGTCTGATGATGGTTGATCGAATGGCGGCTGCGATTCCGTCCGGGCCGGAGTCGGTGTTTCCGGTGCGTCAGCGGCTTCGGCCGCCAGCTCCGCCTGTCGCTCAATCAGGGTACTGCGATAATTGCTGATGACATTTTCATCGACCGTAAAATCGGCAAAATCAGAATCAATTAAATATGATGAATCCGAAGGACCTTTATCAATGTTTTCCGCGGCTTCCGGTGACTCGGCCGGATCGTCTTTATCGCGATCTGAATCAGCAGCGGTCGTTTCCGGTACGTCCGATAAATCAGCGCTTTCCGGTCCCGCCGTCGGGCTGTCCGCCTCGGCCTTGTCAATGTTGAACCGGGCCAGCTCATCAACGACGCTTGGTTCCTTTTTTTCGGGCGTATCGGCGGCGTCCGGCTGGTCGCCGTCCTTTTTCAGACCCAGCGTCGACATCAAATCATTTGTATCCTTTTGATCCACGATTACGTTTCCTTGTTTGGCTAAAAAATTTTTCGGATCAGCTTATGGATTTGTCCGATTTTCGCACCCGTATCTCCGCCACGGCAACCGGTTTTACCGCCAGATACAGGCACAGCGCCAAGCTAACCTTTCGCCCGCAGAATGGAAAATTCCGCTATTCCGGTCCGGTTCAGCGCACCGGCAATTTTCCACATTGATTTTCCGATCTTCCAGACAAATCCCGGAGTTAATTGTTAAATACGGTTTTTCAATCGGTATTTAACCAGCCTACCCCGTGTATAAAATTATCATAATAATGAACAAATTACTCGACTTTTTCAGCCAGCAGATCTTGAATTCGTCCCCGCACCAGATCGCGCAGCTCTTCCACCGAAAGCTGTGCGAACTCGGCAGCGGTTATCACCGGGCCGATTTTGGCCCGCAGAACACCCGGCCGGATACGCCAATCCGGTTTCGATTTCGCCCGAAAAGTACCGAAAAAGGCCATCGGCACGATAGTGGCACCGGTATTTTTAGCGACGTGAAACCCGCCTTTTTTAAACAGTCCCAGTTCGCCATTCAGGGTTCGCGTACCCTCCGGTGATATTAGAAATGATATCCCGGAACGAATCGCTTCCTCGGCTTTATGCAGGCTGGCGATGGCTTTTCTAATGTCAGTGCGGATAATCGGAATAATGCCGTAGCGCTTGATCATCGCACCCCACAACGGGTAAGAAAACTGGTAATCGGCGCCCACGGCGGTAATGTAATGCCGGACGATGGAGCCGACGATGAACGGGTCGAATAGCGAAGCGTGGTTGAACATGTAGATAAAGGGTCCGTCGCTGTCGTCGAAATCGCGACGGTCGACCACCAGTATCTGCCCCGCGCCCAATAGAATCAGTCGGCACAGAAACCGTACCAGATAATGGATCTGCTGCCGCGGTATGATCAATAATCCCAGGAACAGCAGCAGTCCCGCAAAGGCAAAGGTCAGCAGGGCTACCGGCCAGATCAGCAAAGCAATCAATGTGGTCATTGTTTTCTCCGTTCGATTTTATCCTCCAGCCGTTCCAGCCGGTGATCCAGGGCATGCAATTCCCTGGTCCGGCCGCCTGATAACCGGTTGCGGGCCTGGCGGGCAAAGTCCCGGGCGCTTTCGGGATTCTTCTGCCGGTGTTCGCAATCTTTGGCCAACTCTTCGTAAGGCTCAAGATAGAACTGTGGCCCATCTTCGATCGCTTTGCGCCATTGCCGGCAGGCCCTGTCGATCGCTCCGGTTTTTTTATATATCCGTCCCAGATGTATCCGTCCGATCTGCCGCAGCCGCTGGTCGCCGGCGACAGTGACAAATTCCTCCAGAACCTGCCGAGCCGATTCGACTTCACCCTGCCGTAGCAGAATGCGGCTGCGCGCCAATTGCAGGTCGGGAGCCCGCCCTTCCGGCCGGGTCAGTTCCCAGACCAGCGGCAAAATCATCGCCAGGGTCAAGATATCCAGGGCATTATGCTCGAAAACCCGGTACAGCGGATCGGCCCCGCCGCCGCGCAGAAATTTAAAATAAGCCTCGGGCACTTTGCTGCCCGGCAGGTCATCCCGGCGCTGAAAATCCAGGACTTCCCGCTCGATCGTCTGCAGGCGGCAGTCCTGCAGACTGTAACCCCAGATCTGCCGGGCCAGGTGCAACAGGTCCAGGTGCTGCATACTTTCAAAAGGCGACGGACGGCGCTGCAAAACATAGCGGGTTGCCAGCAACGGCAGATCATAAGTTTTGCCATTGAAAGAAATAATCGTGGAATACGGTTTAATGAAATCGGCCACCAGATCCAGCATGCCCTCTTCGCGATTGAAAGAATCGGCGAAATACTGGTGTACGGTAAAACCACCATCGTCCACAAATCCGATTCCCACCAGAAACGCCAGGGTGCCGCTGCCGCCGGCCAGACCGGTGGTTTCCGTGTCAATAAATATGGTTCCATCGAGATCGAAATCGGTCCGTTTGGCGTAGCGCCCCAGCCGGCTCAGCCAGTCACCCGAAATTGACCGCAGTCCGGCGGGCGAACTGTTGCCGTGAACATAGTCCCAGGGATAATGAACCCGGGCCACGAAGACATCGCCGAAACTGGTGTTTTCATAACTGCCAGCGACATACTCGTGAATCCGGCGCTGGTCGCGAACTACCTGTTCGTCGGGGAAGGACTTTTCGGTGGCGGCGCTGCGGTACAGCCGTTCCAGCCGTTGACGCAGTTCATTCGCACCAGCCGACTCCCGCCGATCCAGCTCGCGCAGGCGCTCGCCGATGGATTTGCTCACTAGTGCTTTCCGGAATTGTACCGGTATAAGATTGGATAAACCACAGCCCGATTATACACTAACTGCCGATGAACCGGCAAACGATTAGTTGACGGTTCTTGAGACGAATATATAGATTAAAAATATCTGTGCTCTGTTGCAGTCGGGCGGCTAACTGACCATCAATGTTTGTTTTTCAGCCAGTCACTTTTCAACAACCCGAAACTGAAATGATCGACGCGCTCCCCGCGAATCCGCAAATACCCGCGTCTTATACCCTCGTATCCGAAACCGGCTTTTTCCAGCACCCGCCGACTGGCCTGGTTATGGATGCTGCAGACCGCCTCCAGCCGTTCGATGCCGCCCCGGGTAAAGATTTGTTCCACCGCCAGTTTGACCGCGGCCGAGGCAATCCCGCGATTCCAGAATTTCGGCAGGAAGGTGTAACCGATCCGGCCGATGGCATGATCTTCCTGCATACGGTAAAATGAAACGATTCCGGCTGGCTGGTCGCTATCGATTTCGATTACCGCCCACTTGTAGGAAGTCTGATCGTGATCGCCCAGGTCATATTCGCGTAAATTGCGTAACTGCAATTCCAGTTGTTCGCGGGAAGTCTGAATGATCGGCTGATGACGCATGTTTTCCGGGTCATTGTGCAACAGGTACCAGAAATCCAGGTGGGCCCGGTCCAGCGGCATGATTTTAATTTTGACCGCGTCAGATATCATTAATCATCTCGCCGGTAATTTCATCCAGGGAGCCGACGCAGATATCGGCCTCACTCAATTCCCGGCAGGGGTAGGTGGCGGACAGGCCGATCACGGCCGCCCCGGCGGCTTTGCCCGAGCGAATGCCATTGATCGAATCCTCGATCACCACGGTCCGTTCCGGCGCAACCCGCAGGCGCCGCATCATTTCCCGGTAGGGCGCCGGATGCGGCTTGCTTTCGGCCACATCACCGCCAGCCACGATTTCCGAAAAATAGGTTTTTACCACGATAATCCGGTCGATCAGGTCCAGAAAATCATGGCTGGTAGAGGTGACCAGACCATGGGCACAACCGGTGGGCAGACGCTCCAGAATGGCGGGAAAACCGTCCATATACTTCAGGCTGCGCTGGAATTCTGCCAGCATCAGCCGGCGGCTGTCGGCGATGACCTGCGCGCGATCCCAGACAACACCATATTTTTTTTCGATGATATCAAATACCGCCTCCTCCGATAATCCCTTGAAACGCAGATAATCGGCCGGTTGCAGTTCGAGCCCGTATTTGCGCAGGCCGGCTTCCTGCACCCGCGCATAGAGCGGTTCGGAATCGATGATCACTCCATCCATATCAAATAAAACCGCCTGTTTCGTACCGTTTTTCATTCCTGTTCCAGTAGTACTCGTAGTTTATTTCAGATATTTGTCGAACCAGTCCACTATGAATTTCAGCCTGGCTTCGCGCCGGTCTGGCCGGCCGTGCCGGGAAAGACCGTGGAATTCCTCCGGGAAACGGACATATTCAACATCCCGGCGCAGAAATTTCAGTGCGGTGAACATCTGATCACCCTGCTCGATGTTGCAGCGCAGATCGTTTTCACTGTGAATGATCAGCAATGGTGTATGACAATTTTCAATGTGGGTGATCGGCGACCATTCCAGGTACACCTCCCGATTTTTCCAGGGCGGTCCGCCGAACTCGTCAGCCATGTCCCAGCCAATATCGGAATTGCCGAACATGCTGGACAGATCGGACACGCAGCGCTGGGTCACGGCCGCCCGGAAGCGATCGGTATGGGTCACGATCCAATTGGTCATGTAGCCGCCGTAACTGCCGCCGGTCACGCCCAGGCGCTGTTCATCCACGAATCCCAGCGACACGACGTAATCCACCGCTGCCAGCAGATCGGTCATGGCCGGTTCGCCCCACTTGGCGGCGATGGCTGCCGCGAAATCCTCGCCGTAACCCTGACTGCCCCGGGGATTGGTGTAGACCACCACGTACCCGGCTGCCGCCAGCACATACATTTCGTGGAAAAAGGTGCGTCCGTACTGCCCGCGGGGACCGCCGTGAATCTCCAGAATCAAGGGATATTTTTGCCCGGGATCGAAATCCGACGGTTTGACCAGCCAGCCCTGCAACAGCTGATTGCCGCTCATAAAATGTATTTCTTCCGCCGGCAGGAAAGCACGGCTGGAACAGTAGGCACGGTTATGCTGGTACAACCGCCGGATTTTACCGGAATTGATGTTGAGGACATAAATTTCGTCGGGTGCCTCGAGCGCGGCACCGTGGAAATAATAGCGCCCGGTCGCGAAATCCATCGTGCCCGAGACCGTCAAGGCGGTCGATGGTGATACGTAACCGGTCGCACCACTGACGAGATTGGCAGCGACCAGCGGCTGACCGCCGTTACTGGTGATGCGGTAAAAGACCTGTTTTCCATCCGGCGACCAGAGCGGTGCGGCGACGACAAATGAAGGTGTCACGTCACCGATAGTCTGGGCCCCGGCCAGACGATCAAGTTCGTTGCCGTAAGTGCGGTGATCACCGTTCCGGTCAATGACGTTCAGGACAAAATTGACCACACCCCAGCCCTGATACGGGCGCTGGTGTCCAAAATAGGCCAGCTTGTCACCATCCGGGGAATAGGACAGTCCCTCTTTGGGACCGGTCGGAGTCACAATTTCAGTCACTGCTCCGCCCTGTGCCGGAACCGAATAAACCGCCTGTTCCTCGACCCGCAGTTGCCAATCGTCTTCACGAAATGAAATAAAGGCCAGGGTCTGGCCGTCGGGCGACCAGGCCGGATGGGCGTCGTGCCAGGAACCGTCGACCAGTTGCCGGGCGCGACCGGTCTTGCGGTCGGCCACCCAGAGATGGGTGAATTCACTGTCGTAGAAACCTTCGCCGTCCAACCGGTACCAGATATTTTTGATATGGCGATAGACCGGTACAACCGGTTTGCCGCTCTGGTCCAGTTCGACCTCTTTCCCCAGGGGATGAAACAGGAACGCCAGGGACTTGCCGTCCGGCGACCAGAGCAGATTGGATACGGTTCCGCGCTTGAGACCGGTTAACGGCAACGCCTCGCCGCCGTTCATGGGCAATACCCAAATCTGGTCGCTGGGAGCATCTTTGGCACCGGTATCGCGCCGGCCGATGAAAGCCAGGGTCTGGCCGTCGGGGGACCAGCGCGGCGTGTGGTCGTGGCGCTTGCCGAAAGTCAATTGTCGCGGGTGATGCCCGTCGGCCCCCATTAAATACAGGTTGCGATAATAGGTTTTATCGGTTTTGTGCATCGTCTCGACGACATAAGCCACCTGGCGGCCGTCCGGTGAAACCTGGGGATCGGAAACCAGTTTCAGGCGGTAAAGGTCGGAAATTTGAATCGGTGATTTGCTCATTTTTTCATCCTCGTTCAACCGGCGAAGTTTAAGTCCACCGGATTATTCAATAAAATTGAATTAGGCCGCTAATTCCTTTTTGGCGATCGGACTCAATCGGGCAGAGTCCATAATAACCGGCATTGCTCCAGAAATATCGCCCGCGCCTGGTCCCATTTCCGCGGGCCCAGCAGACCGTGCCCCACCAATTGTTTATGATCGAAATCCAGTTTTCCCATAAAGTACCATTGGCCGGGAATCAACGATTCGCTGGGATTATAAACAGCGATCGGATCCGGACCGTTCAATCCGGTGGTGGGTCCTCTCATGGACACCGTATTGACCATGCCGTCGTTTTCAAACCAGGTCGAATCGGTGGCACTACCGTCGCTCCAGAAAAGTTGCAGCGAGCCCAGCAGGCGGGCGTTGGCCTGGTAAGTCAGGCTCATGTCCCGGTCCGGCACATAACGATTGCGGGCCGAGTCGCGCCGGGTGCTGGTGGTGGCATAGGAAAAATAATAAATATCCTGGTCGGCAATCAATCCGGTGTTGAGATCACGGGCGCCATCCAGACTTAAATCCCAGGCGCTGATATTTTTCGTGCCCCAGGCCGGATGTTCACGCATCCGCTGGAAATAAGATATCCAGGGTTCGCCTTTTTCCCGGTCGAAGCCCCACTGCTGCAGGTCGAAATCATAGAAACCGCTGCCGGTAACGGCCGCCACGGCGATAATATCCTGCAGAAAAGGCATGGTTTTGGTAATTATATTGGTCAGCGTGGTGCCATTATGGGGGGTCGAAAAAGTAGTGATCGACTTGATCCAGCCCGAATGTGACTGGCCCAGCAGGAAACTTTCCTCCGGCACGGAATAACCGGAATCGAGATAGAAATCATTTATCAGCAGAAACTGGAGCATGCGTACGGTCTGCCCGCCCATACTGTGGCCGATCAGATGGACCGGGTGTTCGGCATTCCACTCCGGGTACAGACCCGGATAAACCTTGCCGGCCGGCTTTTGAATAATCCCGAACTGGTCCGCATGCGATTGTCCGTAATCCACCTGGCCGCCTTTGATGCAATAGTACAATTCCACCGCCCGGTCCCAGTTCGAGGCTACCGGACTGATCGACGCCGTGAATACCTGGAAGCCCTGTTCCCGGAGATATTTTTCCAGATCTTCGCCACCGCCCCAGTAACGATAGCCACCCATTTCATCGCGACCCCAGCCTAATAATCCATGAACCAGAATAATCGGGCAGGTGTTATCGGCGCGCAGTTTTATTCCCTGCGTTCCCAGTGTTAAAATAAAAATTACCGCCCAAACCAAGTATCCCTGGTATTTACGCATGACAAAATTTACATGAATCCGCCCCATAACATGAAAGAGAAAGCGGGCTGTGCGCTACAGATCACACAACCCGCATCCGGGATTGGGAGTTCCGGGGTGAATTAATAGATTTCCAAGTAGCGGTCCAGCTCCCACTGGCTGACGGCGGCGGAATATTCCTTCCAATCCGTCATTTTAGCGCGGCAGTACTTTTCGGTCAGTTCCTCACCGAGTGCGCCAGTGATCACCGGATCCTTTTTCAGGGCATCGACCGCTTCCCGCAAACTGGCCGGCAGCGTGCCGACTTTCTTCAGATTCAGATCCGCTTCGGTCAATTCATAGATGTTTTCTTCCATCGGCTCCGGCGGTTCGATCTTGTTTTTGATTCCATCCAGACCGGCGGCCAGCATCACCGCAAAGACCAGGTAGGGGTTGGCGGTCGGATCGGCCGAGCGCAGCTCACAACGGGTGGAATTCTCCCGTCCCGGCGTGTAGCGCGGAATCCTGATCAGCGACGAACGGTTGGTATTGGCCCAGGATATATAGGCCGGCGCTTCGTAGCCGGGAACCAGGCGTTTATAGGAATTGACGATCGGATTGAGAATCGCCGTCAGAGCACGGGCGTGTTGAAGCTGACCGCCGATGAAATGGCGCGCTGTTTCGGACAAGTGGTAACGGCCATTTTTATCATAGAAAATATTGTTGTCACCCTGGAAAATGCTCTGATGAACATGCATCCCCGAACCGTTGATGCCGGCGATCGGCTTGGGCATGAAAGTCGCATGCAGCTCATTGCGGTGGGCAACGGTCTTGACGGCGTACTTGAAGGTAATTACCTGGTCGGCCACCGGCAGGGCATAGCCGTAACGGAAATCGATCTCGTGCTGTCCTTCGGCCACCTCATGGTGCAGCGCTTCGACATCGATATTCAGGGCCTGCAGTGCCAGGGCCATTTCCTGACGAATCTGGGTCGCCATGTCGGTGGACTGATCAAAGTAGCCGCCGCGATCATGTACCAGCGGCTTGACATGGAAATTATCTTTGCGAAACAGGAAAAATTCCAGTTCAGGGCCGACATTGTATTCATATCCCAGATTCTGGGCAATCAGCAGCTGGCGTTTTAAAACCGAACGCGGCGAGCCGGCATAGAGGCTGCCGTCAGGCATGTAAACATCACAGATAAAGCGACAGGTAACAAAGTCAGTACCCCGGGTCCAGGGGATAATCGCAAATGTATCCAGCTCCGGTTTAAGGTACATGTCGCTCTCAAAAATGCGCGTGAAACCCTCAATTGAGGAACCGTCGAACCAGACATTATTTTCCAGCGCTTCTTCCAGTTTGGTGGCCGCAATCGTGAGTGCTTTGACAATACCGAGCAGGTCGGAAAACTGCATGTCGACAAATTTGACGTTTTCCTTTTTGACAATAGCAAGAATCTGTTCTTTAGTCATGATTTACCTTTTATGTGAATTTGGCGAAACTATCGTTATTGGAAACGACCGGAAAAAGACCTGCTACCGAACACTGTCAGCCGACAGATTCAGTTGCAGTCCCTCTTTATAGGTCGACAACACCACCATGGTATGGGTTCGGGCGACACCGGGCCAGAGCTGGATATCGTGCAACAGGGTTTCCAGCGCCGCCGAATTACGCACCCGGACCTTGAGCAGGTGCGAGCCTTCGCCGGTTACCGAATGGCATTCCAGCACCGCCGACGTCTGCCGGGCACAGCCGATAACTTCATCGTAATGATCGGAGGATGAGCTGACTACGGTAATATAGGCGGTCAGATCAAAACCGAGGCGCTGGTGGTCCAGAATGGCCGTGAACTGGCGGATATAACCACTGTCGTGCAGTTTCTTGATGCGTTCGGCCGCCGCCGGCACCGAAAGACCGACATCGGCGGCAATTTCGCTGGCAGTGATGCGTGCGTTAGCCTGCATCAGGGTCATTATTTCAAAATCTTTGTTGTCTAACATGGTAAAAATTATTAAGACAATAATGGTTGTGTCAATAAATAATTCTGTTGTTTAGCGGTATTAATTAATAATATTAAGCCTTATGGCAGATTTTGGTAAAAAAATTTTCTACCGCCCGGGATACTGTGTTTATCGGCTCAGCAGGTTGAGAATATCCAACGCCACCTGCTTGCTGGACACACCCACCTCCTGCGACGGTCCGACGCAGGACGGGCAGCCGCTCTCACAGGAACAGGAACCGATCAACTCACCAGTCTGGCGCAATAGCGTTTCATGGATATCGTACAGTTGCTGACTGAAGCCGATGCCACCCTGGTAGTTATCGTAAATAAATATCGTGGGCTGAAAATCAGCACTACCACTCAGGTCGACCCGGCGCTCGCCGAAAGCACCATCGGCCGCAGAATAGACGCCGCGCTGACCGTACACATTCCGCACATACCATTCGGCCGACTTGTCGCCGACACTGCGGTGAATATCCAGCACCGTGCACATCAGATTCAGGGCCGCCACGGCATGCAGGGCATTGGCTAGTCCCAGAATGCCATCGATACAATCAGCCGGTGTGTACGGCAGATCGTCGAGAATCCGCTGGGGTATGGTAAACCAGTAAGCAGTGGTGTGCATTTCCAGGTCCGGCAGGTTAATATCGCCGAAGCCGACATTTTCCATGGTATAGAACTTAATCTTCTTGAATCCGACGGCCCGGGTCATGACCTGCACTTCACCCAGAGAGATATCGATCCGGCCAGCACGGCGGTTTTCGAATTCGTCCAGAATCTTCACGTTGGTATAATCGATGGCGTCAGTATAATAATCGGAGTCGGTTGAGCGGACAATCGCCTTGCGGCCGTCCCAGTCCAGTGCATCGACGATATACTGTTCGCCGCCGACCATGTAAATCGCGTCAGGGAAGATCGTCATGGCGGCGTTGCCGTAATCGACCTCGGCGATGATCTTATTTTCGGCCCCTTTTTCGACCACCACGAAATTACCCTTTTCGATCCGCCGCAACGATACGTTCACCGCCGGGTAAACATCGCTGGCCCAGTGCCACTGGCCCCCATCAAAATGGACGATGCCACCGTCCTTCAGATAATCCAGCACCTGGGCCGTTGCCGCGGCTTCGACCCGGCCGAAGGCTTCCCGCTGGCGGAAGGGCAATTCGAAGGCGGCGCATTTGACATGATCGACCAGGATCGTCAGATTGTCGGGATTGATCCGCGCACGTTCGGGGCTTTTCCCGAAAAAATAATCGTTATGGCTGATCAGAAACTGATCCACCGGCGCCGAGCGACCGATTAAAATAATTACCGCTGCTTTGCCCCGGCGTCCGGCCCGGCCGGCCTGCTGCCAGGTGGAAGCAATCGTGCCCGGATAGCCCGCCAGCACCGCCGCTTCCAGGCTGCCGATGTCGATCCCCAGTTCCAGCGCGTTGGTGGCGACCACGCCCCGAATGGAGCCGTCCCGGAGCCCTTTTTCTATCGCCCGCCGCCGTCCCGGCAGGTAGCCGCCGCGATAACCGGCAATGGCGTCCGGCGCCGCCAGTTGTTCGCGGTCACGGGCGAACTGGTCCCGCAGATATTTTGTCAGTACCTCCACATTCAGGCGGCTCAGGGCAAATACGATCGTCGAAATATTGCGACGCAGCAGTTCCGTCGCCACATCACGGGCCTGTTTAATGTAGCTGGCCCGGATACCCAGTTCCTTATTGACTACCGGCGGATTGTAAAACAGAAAATAGCGCTCGTTGGCAGGCGCGCCGTTCTGATCCACCAGCGTCATCGGCAGTTCGGTCAGCGCCTCGGCGTGTTCCCGGGGGTTTCCGATCGTGGCGCTGCAGCAGATGAACCGGGGATTGGCACCATAAAATTCGCAGATTCGGCGTAACCGCCGCAGAACATTGGTCACATGGCTGCCGAAAACACCCCGGTAGCTGTGAATTTCGTCGATTACCACATATTTGAGATTGGAAAACAACTGGACCCATTTGGTATGATGGGGTAGAATGCCCTGGTGCAGCATGTCGGGATTGGTGACTACGATATGGCCCTGTTTGCGGATTTTCTGGCGGGCGTCCTGGGGCGTGTCGCCGTCAAAGGTAAACACCCGGATCGACTCGCCGGTGGTGCCGATCACTTCGTGCAGTTCCGCCACCTGATCCTGGCTCAGAGCCTTGGTGGGAAACAGGTACAGCGCTTTGGCGCCGGGATCGTCCAGCACCATCTGCAGAACCGGCAGATTATAACATAGTGTTTTGCCACTGGCGGTGGGCGTCACGACAGTGACATTGTTGCCGGCGCGGAGATTGTTCCAGACCGCTGCCTGGTGCGAATACAAC
>JBDRBK010000189.1:0-18893 GCA_043822705.1 Fidelibacterota bacterium | reverse complement strand
CACCACGATGGCCCAGAAATTGGCGTGCGTTTCGGACAGGCGAATAAACTGATTGTTGAGAATGCTGTGCATGACGTTGGCGTGGATTTCCACCCCGGCAAAGGTCTCCTGAACCGGCGTGTTCCGCAAATCCATCAGCCCCGGTAACGATGAACCGACAATGGCGACCCGGTCCTGCCAGTATTCCGGCGGCAGCATTTCAGGATCGAAACAGTAGACATAGGGCAGATAGTAAAAAGTCTTGAAATAACCGTAGTAATTCACGAACAGCCGCCCCTGCTCGTCGATGGGAATTTCCCTGACGACCTGCCCGCTGCGGTCGGTCAGGGTCAGCAGCAGATTATCAAAATCATAATTGAATCCGTCGGGGGGGATATCCAGTATGTCAATCACGGCCGACATTACCAACGAAGGGTAAACGTGGCCAGGTCCTTCAAAATAAATCGCCGTCGGCGACCGCCGGATGATACCATCCTCGTCCTGGGGAAAGTTGGCACTGCCGGCGCCGCGGGCGGCTGAAAGCAGTTCCAGGTGGGTGTTGCCGATCCGCTGGGCGGTCGGCAGTCGCCGGGCCTGTTCCGGGTCGATCTGCAGAATATGACGGGAATAGTCATAGCCGGCCGGTTCGCTGTCCATCGGGTAGAGAAAGGTATTGGAGTCGGCCGCCTCGAAGACCAGAGCGTGATAAGCCTTGTCACTGAGCGTCGTCGACCGCACAAAACGCTCGGGATCGTGGGAGACCAGAAATTGTTCGGCCGCCACCTGCAGGTTCTCATCCTGGGGCGGATTCTCCACAACCAGGGCATTGACCAGTTCATGATCGAAGGAATCTTCCGTGTCAAAGATGATGTCAAAAAGGATTCCTTTGGGGTCGCCGGAGGTGACAACGTCGATCAACTGGCCGTGGTAGGCGTGGGGCCAGTCCTTGTAATTACCCAGCCCCTCCACCGAACTGAGATCGATATCGACGATCACAATATCATCGATGGACGCCTCGCTACTGCCGGAGACCTTGGCTTTCATGCGGGCATCGTAGGAACGGTATTCGTAACTGTTCAGCACCTGCGCCAGAAAGAATCCGTCGATATTCGTTCCGATGGCCAGGATCAACCCGACCAGCAACCCGATCAGGGCTCCGATACCAGTGCGCTTAAGCCAGTTCGGCATTCAGGGATCAGTCCGCAGGCAGTCGACGGCAGGTTACTGGTTATCCAGTTCCTTGTTCCATTTGACGAACTCCAGCTCGGCGTCGCTGGTCTGGTCAAATTTGAACATGTTGTACTTTCCGTCTTTGCGGACATTGATCTGCATACCTTCGACCAGGGTGATCCAATCCTCCAGGCTGACTTCATAGGGTCCGGCAACCTGGGTAGGGGCCTGAACCGTCTTGGGCGCTTCCAGCTTAAAGCGGGGTTTGGCGCCGGGGGCCGGTTGCTCCGGTGTTACTTCCGGGTCGGCCGGCTGATTGACATCAACCTTGCCCTCGTAGACCAGCACCGAGCTTTCGTCTTCCCCGGCTTGGGTCCGGTAGGTGGTCCCGCGGATAGCGGCGACGGCGGTGGGGGTTCGTACCGACACGTTCTTTTTCTCGCCGAAGGCCGCCTTGGCGGATATCCAGGCGTTACCGGTTTTCAGCGTGGCTTCAAAGTCCTTGGACATCGGGGCGACATTGGCGCCGGTCAAAACCAGCTCGGAATTTTCACCGATCCGCAATTTGCCGCCACCTACCAGGGTGATTTCACAACGCGATTTGGCGCCGGTCCGCACCTGATCATTGACGAATACGGTCCGGTTGGGCAGCGCCTTGGACCATTCCGCACCGGCGGTGCTGACTTCCACCGTACCCAGGGGCAGGCTGATTTTTCCGAATTCGACCGGTTTCGGTCCCTGTGCGAACAGCAGCACCGAAATTAAAATTATTATGACAATTGATACGAATCGCTTCACGTCAATCCCCATTTCAGGTTGATTTAAGCGAAGAGGGCAGGCTGAGCCTGCCCTCCAGCGACTGATTAATAAATCCGGTTATTTCACCAGAATCATTTTTCTGGTCTTATTCAACAGCATTTTGCCGTCCGGCGATTTGATCCTGCTGGTGTAGAAGTAGATTCCGCTGGCAACACGCTCGCCATTGTTATTCTTGCCCTGCCAGATGAAATTGTAGTACCCGGACGGCAGCAGTTCGTTGCTGGCCATCGTGCGTACTACTTCACCTAACAGATTGTAAATCACCAGATCGACATAGGCGTCTTCCTCGATCGCGATCAGAATCGTCGTCTTGGGATTGAACGGGTTGGGGAAGTTCTGGCTGAGGCTGTAGGACTCGGGATAGAGATCGACTCCGGCGTTATTTTCCTGGACAAATTCCCTGGTGCCAGCAAGCAACCGCAACTGGTGGGTCGAGTTTTCGCTGGCGATCGCATACTGGTAGCCGGGCTGCCAGCGTAGGTTCTTCGCGATTCCCAGGGATACATCCACCAGGAACACGTCAAATTCGGCGGGCAGGCCTTCCAGTCCGTCGAAAGTCACGTTGACATTGTAATTTACGTCGGAGGCGACCAGTTCCAGATCCCAGAACCGGCCTTCCAGATTAACTGTGCGAATATCGGTGGCATAGAGATCGCCGTTTTCAGCCCAGTCCCGGTTATCGATCCGTAGCGAAATTCCGCCGGGAATCGTGGGCGGTTCGAACCGATCCCAGTCATCGTAGGTATCGGTGGCACGCCGCAGCACGCCGACCCGGTTTCCGGTATCCTTGAGAACACCATTGCGGGCGCTGATATCGATCAGCCACTCGTCTTCTTCCAGGCTGGCAATCTCGCGGGACACGATTTTTGCCGTGCCGCCGTTAGCCTTGCGCGGGTTAACGAACAACTGACCGCTGCCAGCAGATTTATAGATATAGCCGCGCCAGGGTTCAAGTTTGGTGGCCTGGACCCAGTCTCCTTCCCAGGCATAGAAATTACCGCTACCGGCGACCGACACCGTATCCTGATCGTAGACGTTCTGGAGCGGAATCTCGAAATCGAAGGGGTTGCCGATGACTTTCCACTCGCCCCCGGTCAGGCTGATGCTAAAGGGCTGCCCGGTAACGACCGAACTGGTCTGCCCCGTAACAATATTCTTGCCGGCATCCTTGATAATCAGGAAGTAGCCGGCACCCGGCACAACCTCCGTAATTCCGGCGAATTCAACCCATTCCTGGGCGCTGTAGGAATAGAAACGCCACTTGGTATTGTTGTAGGCGCCCCAGTTGGAGGCCTGCGCATTCACCAGGATATCAGTAGGTGTATTGTTGGCGGCCAGACCCGGGAACGAAATTAACTGGTAGCTGGCAACCGAAGTGCCGTTGGGAACACCCGTCGGCCATTCCTTGGTGCTGGAGAGGCCGGACCCGCTGATAGTTACCGAAATGGAGTAGAATCCGCTGGCCGGCCGGCGGGCAATATTGCCGGACAGGTCTTCAGCTTCGAGGTAATACTCGACACCGGCCGAGGTCACAAAGGCAGAGGCGATGGAATAAGCGCCGCTGCTGATGTTGACCGGTGACTGCCAGCTCATCTCGCCGCCCTTGCGGTAATACAGCTCAGAGCGGACCACGCCTGAAGCCGGATCCTGGAAGGTGGCGGCGATCGTCACCGCCTGGTTGGCATTGCCTTCCTGGGTCTGGTTATGGGTGATAGCAGGCGCCGTGAAGTCCACATTGAATGTGATCGGGCCGGCGTTCAATTGGGTTTCATTGCCGGCGCTGTCCACGGCGAAAACCGTATAGATATGGCTGCCCTCGCTGGGGCCGGCGCTAAATGCATATTCGACCACGTCCGGTGGTAGAATAATCGGGTTGCCATCCAGAACCAGACGGTATTCCTTTAATCCGGCAGTCGCGTCGGAAGAAGCATTCCAATCGATTTCCTGACGATCGATTTGCATCCAACTATTATTGGCCGGATATAACAGGCCGAAACCAGCCGGTGGCGTGTTGTCCCATTTGGCGTTGATCGCCACGGCGTTGGCCACATCACTATTGTCGGCATTGTCCTGCAGCCAGACCCGGATGGTCCCAATTTCATTGGCCGGCAGGGTTACGCCGGTCAGGGTAGTTATTTCGGTGTCGGTCACATAGATTGGCGTTCCTTCATCAACGTCAAAATGGGCGCCGGCTACGCCGGAATGTTCATTGGGATTGGTCCAGGTCAGGGTGAAATCGTTAGTAGAGGTCCAGACCGCCGGGGCAACCGCCAGATTGGTGACTGCCGCCGGGGCAATGTAGTCTTCCACGATGTAAACGATTTTCCTCTGGGCCGCACTGGCATCAAATACCGAGTGCACCTCGATATCTATATCGATCTTTGCCAGCCAGACTGCGCTAACATCGACGGCTAAAACCAGCTCGGCCGTTCCGTCACCGATCGAGTTAATCTGACTAGTGATTGCGAACCCGCCTTCGGAAGTGATATTCCAGTCGACGACGCTGCCATCGGACACGAGATTGCCAAAAGCATCCCAGGCGTTGATCGTGAGCGTATCAACCTGACTCTGGACCACATAAACCGTGTCTGCATCGTCCGCGGTGATGGTATTCGGCGCACCGGGAACAATCACGATTGCAGCCGTGGTGTCATCCAGATCCTTGAATGTTGTCGGTAATGACAGATTGATGTCGAGTATATCGGTATCGAGCGCCCGCCGGGATGCCACCAGTTTGCGCAAAGCCCGCACCAGCGACGGTCCCGTGACCTCGCTGATCACCTGGTACTCGTAGCCGCTGACGGTTCCGGTTGTCAGGGTGGTGGTGGCGACACCATTGAAATCAGTCTGGGTGGTGGCGCTGCTGAAGCTCCAGTCCGGGCTGCTGGTGCCGGTTACCGACCAGTTGACATCGACACCAGACAATGGATTGCCGAAAGTGTCTACCAGGGTCGTGCTCAGTTCGATCTGATGCAGATCGGCGTTGATTTCCAGCGGCGTCTGGGTCAGTTGATCGTCCAGGGTCAGCATAAATATTTGATCCGTAATGACATTGATCTGCCGGCTGACTAACGTGGCACTATTGGATTCGGCCTGCACTGTAATGCCATCCCCGACCAGCAGGGCTGAATTGGGATTGGTGGCCAGTTGAACCGTGGCGATACCAGCTACCGTAGTGGTCGGATTTTCGACTAAATAGAAACCGTCCACGTTGCCGGTCACAGGCTGGATCGTCCAGTTGACCGTTTCACCGTCGCTGACCAGATTTGAGAACTGGTCGTGGACGTCGACGGCAATTGTCACCGTATCCAGCTGGGTGATGGTGGTATCAGCGTTGGCAAAGATCAGGACCGAATCGGGGACGCCGGGCACCACCATATAAACACCGCTTTGCGCCAATACTCCGTCCACATTAACCCGGTACCAGTTTGGTGAATCGGCCACCGTATTGGTCAAGAAGGTATTTGATACTATTCCTTCCAGACTGGTGGTATTGGTGGGAGTAGTGGGGAAATAGCCATTATGAGTATCTTCCGCCCAGGCAACGGTCGCATTGGTCTTATAGCGCCCGTATTCATTGAACAGTTGTAAATCGGTTATGACACCGGTTATCGAACTGGTGTCCGGACTAACCAGAATTGTTTCACCAAATGCCGGATAGATTACCACCGCCGAATCCACCGGGTAGGCCGATTGGTCGTGGTAGTAGGCGCCCGCATCGGTGTAGCTGTAATCCAGGTCGATGCGCGTACCCGCCTCTGCGGCGCCGACATCAATGGCGGTAGAAGTGGCCACCAGATTAAAATCGCCATTGGCCGGATCGACCAGATGGTCGGTTTCGGCGACAATTGAACCGGTATTGGTGACTGTTCCGGTTCCGCCGATACTGCTCTCCAGCAAGGAATAATTCAACGCAACCGTACCGTTGGCTACCAGTGAGGGCTGGGATAGATCGTTGCCGGCAATGGTAATGTGGTTGAATATAGCGTCGCCATTGACGGTCAGCGGGACCGACCCGTCAGCAACATCGGATATCACCAGGTAGGAATATTCCGCGACGGCCCGCAGCCCCGGCGCATTCAATTGCAGGATAATACCTTTAAACTTTTCACCTGGTCGCAGGGCAACAAATCGAATCGGTGCATTCGGCTGTCCCAGCGCTTTCAGAATACCTTCAATCGTAACGGTTACGCCACTGGACATGTAGAGCGTAGCCCCGGGACTGACAATCAGGGAGTCGCCGCTGCTGATTGTCACATCACCATTGATTACCACAATGGAATCCGCATCTACTTCAATATTGCCGTCGGTGGGACCGCTGACGAAAATCCGGAACAACGGCAATGCGCCCATGTCGCGACGGGAACCATCGGGATCAAGCGGCAGGTCGGCCGGATCACCGGTGTCGACACAGGGACTCAGCAACCGCAGGCTGTAATCACCATTATTCGAATCGACAAACAGAGGATCGGCATCGATGTTGCCGTTGGTGCTCAAACCAAGCCCACGAATATCGGAATAGGTAGCCGCTATCGAACCGCCATTGGTTGAATTGACGTTATGACTGACAATACTGTTGCGTAAAGTGACCGTACAGTTGCCGCCAATGGAAACACCGCCTTGATTGCCGGCAATTGTCGTATTCACAAGGACCGGAAAACCATCATGGGCCGCCAGGGCATATTCCGAATTACCCGTCAATAGACAAAAATTAAGCGTTGGATTACCATCGTAGGTGTATAATCCGATCTGTCCTTCGCGCAACCAGAGATTCTCGAGAACAGGAGAGCAGCCGATTACATGCAGATTACCCAACGTCGGACTGCCGTTAATCAGGCTGAGATTTTTTATCAGGGTGGCATTGGTAAAGTAGGTACCCATCACCGCCACGGCCGGATACGAGCCGCCGCCATCGATCACTGTTTCGTAGCCTTCACCAATCAGGGCCAGGTCATAATCGCGGAATTCGACATTCTCAAGGTAGTTGCCCTGCGCCACCAGAACGGTATCGTTGGTAACGGCAAAATTGACGCCGGCCTGCACGCTGGCGAATGGTGCCGCGGCCGTGCCCTGACCGTCCTCGTCACTGCCGCTGGCTGCGTCAACATGCCAGTAGGGTTCCGTGTTGGTGGTCAGGTAGGGCAGGTAGCCCATATCCAGCCGTGTGCCGTCACTGTCGGTGGAGTCGGGGTGACCGCCGTTGATTGCCGCCGACCGGGCCAGCAAACCGTAATCGTCGCCACGGAAGGCCGGATCGCCGGTACGGTTGCCTTGAGCCCAGATCAGGTTACTGGATTCACTCTTGGCAATACCGGTATCGCCGCCTTCCACGATTGAATAAGAAATGGTCAGGTTGCCGCCTAGGGTACTCCATTCGTCCAGGGCAATCTGATCAGGCGTATTACCCCAGAATATTGAGTTGCTGACCCGGGCAATTCCACCGCCACCAACCGTCAGACCACCGCCATGATGGGCTACATTATCGGCAAATGTGCAATTGACAATATCAACATCGGCGGCATCCCACACCGACAACCCACCGGAATACCAGTCGGCGTTGCTTAGATTTGCCACATTTCCGCTTATTAGTGTCTGTGCAATCTGGGCAGTGGCAGAATTTGTAATACCGCCGCCGGCACCAAACTGATCCGCCTGATTATTGACAATCCTGCAATCTGACATATCCATGTCAGACAGACCGCCACGCAGAACGAAGCCAGCATAACCACTGGCGCTGTTGGCGCTGATTTCACAATTCCGGATCGTGACACGATAGTCTAAAACACTGAAGCCGCCAGCGCCGCCCGCCGGCGCCGAATTGCCGGTAATATCAGTTTCGATCAGATTCAGCGTATACACCGCCGATGAATCATTGGTATAAGCCCATAATCCGCCGCCGGAACTGGAACTGGCCGTGTTCCCGGTAATTGCACAGTTATCAAATGTTGCGCTGGTGTTATTTAATCTGACACCACCGCCATAACCGGCCAAACCGTTCCGGATCGTCAATCCTTCGAAATAGGCCGAATTGGCGCCGCCATTCAGGCAGGTAAGCACAGTGCCGCCGGCTCCGCCGTCGATAACCGCACCGGCGGGCGCCTTAATCGCAACCGGGCGATCTTTTACAGTAATATTCTCCTGGTAGTTGCCGGTCTGCACAAAAACAGTATCGGCATACAGGACAAAATCGGTACCGCGCTGGATGGTCATGAAGGGCGCAACCTGCGTGCCGGGATTATCATTGTTGCCGCTGGTACTGACATACCAGTTCTGGCTGGAATAACCAGCAAGATCGGCAGTCCGCTGAGCGTTTTCATAAGCACCCAGATCAGGCCAGGTAGTGTCGCTCACCGTGCGGGCTTTCATTTCATAATCGAAAGCCGTAAAGCGGGCCGTATCGGCCTTGCCGATCATCGGCGACCAGTCCGCCAGTTTGTAACCATTGACAAAACCGGGCCGCAGACTGATATTGCCGTCACCGCTGTAGCCCCCCAGCACATTGGAATATTCCACGGTGATACCGGCGTCGGAGACGCCGTCGGGACCGATTTCGCTGGCAAGGTCGTAATTATTCCACAGGATTGAATTCAGGACTAGATGGTTGCCGCCGCGACTGGCAATACCGACATCGTTTTGGGCATTATTGTCAGCGATGGTGCAATGGATGAATTCGACTGCGCCACCATCCAGATAAGCCGCGCCGCCATTGCCGCCATTGTTCTGAATGATCAGGCAATTGATGAATTTAGCGGTCGAGTTCTGGGCGAAGATGGCCCCGCCGCGACCGTTGGCGGTATTGTTAACCAGCTTCAGATTCCGGAAAGTAGGTGCTGCCGCGTTCGTCAACTGGATCGCGCCGCCGTCATTATCGACGACATTACCACTCTGCAGGGTGAAGCCGATCACCATGGCTGTCGCCGGTTCCCCATTGCTAAGGGAGAAAGCCGGACCGCCATCGATTATCGTCATATCGGGACCGTTGGCCGAGCGCAGCACGATATTCCTGCCGCTGAAATCCAGCCCAAAATTACCGGTACCCGAATAGGTGCCGGCCGCCACTTCAATCGTATCTTTATCGACTGTTTGATTAATGGCGCACTGAATCGTTTTGAAGGGCGCAGTAATGCCATCATTGGCGTCGTTGCCGGTTGTGGCCACCTGGTAGACCCAGTAGCGCTGGATAGCATTGTCATGCTCGATCGGCCCCAGATCAGGATTTGACTCTTCGGGACGCGGACGGGCATTACCCAAGTAATCGGTAGCTGGTATTGGCTGCATACCGCCAGTGAAATAATCGAAATAGGAAGACGTGCCGATACCGATCGCCGGCGAATATTCGGTCAACGAAAAATCACCTAGCGCCCGACCGGGTATCTGCGGATCAAAACCGAAATTATCCGCGGGGAAACGCTCGGGATTCTTTACTACACAGTAATGTACGTTACTATGATTGTCCGCAATATCCGGCTCGTACCCGGTAGTCGACACGTTGTCCCAGAAAATCGAATTGACCACCGAGTAGTTATTTTCCGATGGTGAAATGTACATTGCGCCGCCGGACTCATTGCTGGTGTTATTCAGGAACAGGCAATTGATCACTGACATTTTCCCAGGTGCCGGATCCCAGTAAATGGCGGCACCCACGCGGGCGGAATTGTTGTAAAAAATGCTGTTTCTGATATCGACCCGGTCCGCCATTATCACACCGGCGGAACCGCTGGTGTTCCCGGTGAAGAGACAACGGTCGATCCGCACCATGGCATTTATGCCGCCGAATAATACGATCGGAAATTCAATGGTGTAGTTATTATTGTTGCGAAACACACAGTCTTCAATCGTCAAGTTGCCGTTCTGAACATCGATAACACCATGGTCAACAGAACCGTTGATAACCGTCAGGCCCTGTATTTTGGTGGCCGGTCCCTCATTGCTGCTGATCAACAGCAATTTCCGCTCAGTCACGCCAGCCCCGGACAAATCAATAATTGTCGAGTCGGCGCCTTTTTCACCCATCAGCACCAGGCTGCGTACCGGACTGGGAGCGGGCATTCCTGTTGGAACCTCCTGGAAATCCAGGTCGCGGTTGTCATTGCCCGAATAGGTACCTGGCTTGACCAGAATAGTATCACCGTTATTGCTGTTCAGAATTACCGACCTGATATTGGTGGCCGGATCATCAATACTGCCCTCATATAACGTTCCCGAACCGGCGGCATCGATGTCCACGTACCAGACCGGGCCTTCATATTTCGGTACGGCGTCAATCGTTACCAGACCACTGTAGTTAACGCCATTCTTTACCTGGATGGCGAATACATATTCGTTACCATTGGTCAAGTCACTAATCGTAATCGTAGTGCCGGTAGTGCTGTCGACCAGGACCGGCGCTTCGCCAGCCGGGCCGCTGTAAACCAGGTATTTATCCGCTGTTCCGGTATAATTCCAGCTCAGGGTTACCTGCCGATGTCCGGGATCGGTAACCAGCGCCGTGACCGGCGCCAGGGTCGAATAAACCAGGCGCACGGCCAGGACTTTGTCGTCTTCATTGTCATTCATTCCACCAACGAACGGGTAGGCCCAGCCGTCGACCGCACCGCGGCGGCCGCGGGTACTGTTCACCTGCCGCAGCCAGGCGCCGCCGTCGGAACCGCTGGTAAAATCATTATCGTGGGTATATTCCAGCAACCAGTTGGTAGTGCCAGTCCACTGGAAAGCATTCACATTAAAGCGCTCCCATTGATTCGCCGTCAAAGTCGTATTATCATAGTAGCGGGGGCCGAACACAATGTTCACATTCTGCCAGGAGTAGAACTCATCCATGGTCAAACCGGGGAAGGCAATCCCCAGGCGCAGGTCCTTGGCCTGTCCGGTGATCGCGCTGGGTTTGAGATCAATACCAGTGATCCAGGCATTGGCCGGAATGCCCGCATCCAGCAGATCTTCCTGCCAATACAGACTCTGATGTCTGACGTCGGTGAACGAACCGGTATTGAAGGGATAACCAGTGTCGTTAGTCGGATTCGAGGCCGGGTTGGTATGCAACAGCTCCACAATCTGCTGGTTATACTGGTTGGGCGTGGCATTGAGTTCGTTGAGGAATTCGCTCGCGCGGCCGGCCGTGTCAACCGCCGATACCAGATAATAGTAAGTCGTGCCGTTGGTCAGTCCGCCAGCCGTATAACCAGTGGCCGGCTGCTCGACCCGGGCGATCGAATCGGCCGGTTGCGGCATGAATCCCGGCAGTGTGCTTTGGTAGACCACATAATGGGACAGACCTATGTGAGTACTGGCATCCCAGTTCAATAACACCCGTTCGTCGCGGGCGGTGACCGTCAGGCCACTAACCGGATCGGGATAGGGCGTCGTATTCCAGATGTTTTCATATGCTCCTAAATCCGGACTCGATACTGTCGGCTGGGGGCGCGCCGCACCGGTAATGTCGACCGTGGGCGCCAGGACAGTCGCCCCGGTATTATCGACACTACTGGCGGCACCGGCCCCGATAGCGGGACTACGGTCGCTCAGAGCATAACCATCCAGTTTGGGATCTTCGTTAAAAACGCCGATACCATAGTTACTGGTGTTGACGCCCTCCAGGATCGAATAAGTCACCTTGCGACTGTAGGAACCACCGAACATAAGTTGGCCACTGTAGGGCTCATTGTTGTACACTATACTGTTGAAAATCGTCAGCTTGATTCCGTTACCAAGCCATAGCGCCGCACCATCATCGGCACTATTATTGACAACGGTAGCATTGATCAGGCGCACCTCACCGGTCTCGGCGTAGATTGCACCGCCGCCACCGCCGCCGCCGTTGCTATTCGCGGTATTATCGGCAATTACACAGTTTACCGCCCTGACATAATTGCCGCTTTCATTGAACAGGTAAATAGCACCGCCGCGCGCCCAACCACCATTGGTCGTGACATTGTTATTGATGACCGAACAACGATTAAGGTATAGCCGACCGCTGCTGGCAACAGCGATGGCGCCGCCACGATTATCATTAAAGTTTATGCTGATATTTTCATTATCGGAAATCGTACTGCCGCTAAACCAGGCCTGGGCGCTGTTGGATACAAATACTGCCGGTGTCTCATTAGCGGAACTGGAATCGATCACACAATTGCGGAAGACCACCTTGGAGCTATTGTTGATCGTTATTGCCGAACCTTCCTGCCAAGCGCCATTGGCGCCGGCATTGACGATATGGAAACCGATCACTTTGGAAGTGGTGTCCTGGCCGTGAGTGAATTCGAACAGCCGGGCATGTCCTTCGCCATCGATATGGGTCGAATCGGAACCGCCACGGGCCAATAACACAATATTTTTCGGACCGTCGTAGTTACCGTCGCTATTACTGTCATAAGCAAAATTAAGGTATTGGTCATCGTCCTCGCGATAGCGGCCAGGCAGTACCAACACTGTATCGCCGCTGATCGCCGCGCGAGTGATGCCTTCCTTAATCCGGCGCATCGGCTGCTCGGAGCTGCCTTCGGCACCCAGGGCACCGTTGACTGCATCCACATACCAGACCGGACCCTGATATTCCGGGATCACCCTCTGGCTGAATGCTTTTGAACTTTCGTAATCATCACCATCAACAGACGTCACGGCAAACCAGTAAGAGGTCTTATTGGTTAGACCGGGAATCACCGTCTGGGTGTTTTCACGCCCGGTCACTGTATCCACCGGCGCCCAGTTGGTTGAATCATTGCTCTGGTAAACATAATATTTCACCACGTCGGTGGAATCCGACATGTTCCAGACCAGATACACCGCTTTATGCAGGGGTGTCGGATCAAGGTTTTTCGGTGGTGCCGGATAGGGCGTTATCGCCAAAACATTTTCGTACACACCCATATCGGGATTGGAACCGCCGGGGTTGGGCCGGACACTGCCGGCCAGGTCCACCGTCGGAGCATTGATATTCAATCCATAGGCATCCGATCCGGATAGGGCGCCACGGCCGATGGCCAGACTGCGGTCGTGAAGGGCATAACCGCTGGTGAATTCGGGATCGACATTGAGCATTCCACCGTCAAAATCTAACGGATTTTCATTCTGGATCAACGAGTATGAGATCGCCGTCAAGACATTCTGATAACTGACATTGATTTGGCCAACGGCCGGAATATTTCCATAGATGATGCTGTTGAAGATCGTCAGGTAGCCGTCCTGCATGACGATCGCATTCTGCTGGGACTGGTTGTTGGCAATCGTACAGTTGATCAAGGAAACGTCGCCCTTCTCAACATACAGGGCCGAACCGTTGACTTCACCGAACCCGGAGAGGGTGTTGCCGGCGAACAGGGTGTTGACGGCCCGCAGTTTATTGCCGTCCGACCAGCCGATATAAACACCGGCGCCGCGGGCACCGCTGGAGGTTGAGGTGATACTGTTGTTGATCACCTGACAGCGGTTTAAGTAAATGTCGCCACCGTTGGAGATAAAAATCGCACCGATATCAGCCCAGTTGGAGGTTGTACTGTGAACATTGTTGCGGATGATACAATCCCGGAACCAGGCCTGGGCATTATCGACTACACGAATCGCCGATCCGACAGTGCTGCGGTTATTTTCAATGATACAGTTCTTGAATACGATTTCGGAATTCCAATTTACCGTGATCGCCGAACCATAATTACTGTCGGTTGAATAGCCGTTTTTAATAGTGAAACCGACCACCTGGGTGGTGGTATCGGTATCGTCGATAATTTCAAACAGTCGCTTGCCGCTGGTACCGGTGTACTCGCCATCGATGATCGTCGTGGCGGTGCCGTCGCGGGATTTCAGGACCAGGTTTTTGACCGCGTATCCGCCACTGCCGTTATCGACCGCAAAACGGATGTACTGGTCATTGTTTTCCTTATAGGTTCCCGGCAGTACCAAAACCGTATCGCCGATTCCGGCGATGGCGATTCCACCCCGGATCGTTTTTACCGGTTTTTCCGGGCTGCCTTCGGCGCCCACCACGCCACTGACAGCATCCACGTACCAGTTCGGGCCGATCCAGGCCGGCATCACCTGATCCAGGGCAACGCTGCTGTACTCACCGATGCTGGATTTAACCTGGACGCCGACATAATACAACGTTTGATTGGTCAAGCCGGTAACGGTGAAGCTGGTGCCGGTGGTGGTGCCGGCCGGTTCCAGCGTGCTGGTGGAGGTGCCACTGTAAACAATATATTCGGCAACGGTACCGCTTTGCGGGGCGGTCCAGGTCAGGTAAATCTGCTGATGTCCGGGGGTAGCCGTGAAGTTGCTGACCGGTTCAATGGGGGAATAAGCAATCCGTAGAGCCAGCACTTTATCTTCCGGTGCTGTCCAGCTCATATTGCCGAAGGGGTAGACGCTATAATCATTGCCTCCCCGTCGACCGCGCGTGCCGTCAACTTGGCGAATGTGCACACCACCGGGATTACTGAACCAGAAATCGCCATCCTGACTGGCTTCCAGAATCATGTTGGAAGCACCATCCCACTGGTATGGAGTAATCCCGAACCGTTTCCAGCTGTCATCGGTAAATTCCGATTGATTATAGGTAGTCGGGCCGTGAACCACGGAATCCTCCAAGTCCACAAAATTGCTCAGTTCGGTGTCGTTGGTGGCACCCAAGGCCAAGCGGAAATCTTTGATTTCGATGGTCACGGTGGATGGTTTCAGTTCCAGTGAGGAGAACCAGGCGCCGGCCGGAATCCCGGCTTCACTGAAATCCTGAGCCCAGTACAGGGATTGATGTTTCACATCACTATAAGTCGTGCTGAAAGGATAACCGGCATCGTTTTCCGGGGCAAAAGAAGTATTGGTAAGCAGCAATTCCGCCAGTTGTTCATGATAACGATTAGGCGTGGACATTACTTCCTTTGATCTTTCACTTTCCCGCCCGGTGCTGTCCACCGCTGAAACGGCAAAATAATAGGTGGTGCCATTGACCAGTCCGGTATTCAAATAAACGGTATCCGGCGGTGAAGCGGCAACCAGACTGTCGATCAAGGTCGTGGCCGGGATTGATGTACCCCGGTAAATATTATATTTATGCAGTTTGGCCGGATCGTTGGCACTCCAGCGCAGGGTGACCTGGGCACTGTCAGCCAGGGTGGTCAGGCCGGTGGGGGCATCGGGCGCCACTTTGGTGGTGTTGTAAACCAGGTAGTAGCCGTCCTCGGGCGCGTAATCCTTGTAACCATCGTAGTTGGTCTGGTAATACAACCGCAGCGAGTCTGCTTGATCCAAAAAATTCAAACTGACACTGAATTCGTGGAAGCGGTTGGAATTGCTATGAACGACCGAAAAATCGGTATTCCCGGACTCCTGCCAGTTGCCGCCGCTCCAGTAACGGAAAACATCGCCGCTGCTGAGGCTGATCCGCAATTGATATTCAGCACCGATATTGTTACCGGGAGAACCGGTAGTGGAATTAAAATCTGTATCAATGTAAATGAAGACTTCACCCCAAACCAGATCGTCATTGGTAACGACATAGCCGGTCAGTTTAGTGTCGCTGGCGTAAATTTTCACCGAATCGATGTCGGCGTTGTCCACATCGCCGACAATGTCGCGGTAAAGGGGCCGAATATTGGTCCAGTTACCGATAAGTCCGTCCACCGGCAGGCTGTAAATATTCGGTTTAACGAGGATGTTCTCAGTGTAGTCGCTGTAGGAATCATCGGAATACTGCGCCCGCACGCGGTAATAATACGTTTGGCCATTGGTCAGGTCGGTATCAAGATAAAATGATTGCAGTGGGGTGCCGCCGGTGATTGTGGCGACAAGGGAGGTCGGATCTACTGCTGCTCCGCGATAGACCAGGTATTTGGCATAGCCAGATGAATTATCGGC
This sequence comes from Fidelibacterota bacterium, assembly GCA_043822705.1. Taxonomy (GTDB): domain Bacteria; phylum Fidelibacterota; class Marinisomatia; order Marinisomatales; family TCS56; genus JBDRBK01. The sequence goes on along the minus strand of JBDRBK010000189.1, from coordinate 3,080 downwards.
CGCCCAGTTCAATGATGCCTTGGTGTCGCCAGTGGCGGCGAAAAATTTACGGGGGGCGTCATTGGGATCCATTTGATAGACCAGATAACCGGTATTCGGTGCTTTGTCACCCGAACTGGTGCTTAAATAAAAGCGTAGGGAATCAGGGCCGTCAAGTTCATCCAGATGGATACTGAATTCATGGAAGCAGTTACCGTTGCTGCTGACGACATTGAAATCAGCGTCGCCATCAGCTTTCCAGTTATTGAATTCATTGCGGAACAGGAATTCATCGGTACCCCAGGGCGAGATCGTCAATTTATAATCGGCGCCGATACCACTCTCCGGCATCCCCGTGGAAGCGTTGAAATCGGTGTCAAAATAAATATCCAGCAGGTCACTACTCAAATCAGAATTCGTTACCACGGCACCATAAAGATAGAAACCATCGGCATTGAATTTTACGGAATCAATATCGGCATAACCGGCGTCGCCTACCGGATCGTTATGAATTGGGCGGATATCGGCCCAGTTGCCAATATTGCCATCAACCACTAGAGCGTAAATCCCGGGCGTGGCGATATAATTTGGTGAATAGCTGCTATAACTGCCATCGCCAAATTTGACCCGCAGACGGTAATAAAATGCCGTATTGTTTTCTAATTCATCGTCAAAATAATAAGCCGGCAGTGGTGAGCCGGTTACAATACTGTCAATCGCTGTGGTGGGGTTGGCCGCAGTTCCACGATAGATATAGTACGCAGCCAGCGTTCCGCCGGGGGCTTCCCAGTTCAGGGTAACGCGGGTATCACTATTTGCAACTGTGATATTTTTGGGACCAGCGTATTCGGGGATAGCATTTTCAATATTTGTGAATTCACTAAGTTCGGCATTACTGTTTTTAGCTTTAACGCCATAATAATAAGTAGTACCGTTGTTCAGGTCGCTATCGGTATAAGTAGTAGTGCCTGAATTGACAGAATCGATCCTGACCAGATTATTCGCTGTCGTACCCCGGAAAATCAGATATTCCGACAGGTCGCCATCGTTGGAAACGTCCCAGTCCAAGTCTATTTTTGAATCCCCGGCAGTAAGAACAAGATTAGATGGCGAAAGCACATTAACCGGCTCGTACTGAACGCGTAATGCCACCACCCGTGTGTCTCCAGTCCAACTTAGCCCGACAAAGGGATACGGGCCGTTATAGGAGTCGGTGTATCCGAGGGCGACACGATTGCTGGCATTGGTTTGCCGGAGATACACACCACCACCACCCGAATAAGATGAGTTATCGTGGCTGAATTCAAACACCAGATTGTCTGTTCCATTCCAGACAACATCTTCAATATCCATCTTAAACCATTCCATGCTGGTAAAGTCGCTGGTTGAATGGTTAATTGGACCGTAAATAACATTTGTATTTATAAAATCGTTGAAGGAAGTATTGGCGGTTGTATTATAGGCCACCCGAAAATTATCCAAATTAATTGCCGGGACCGTCGAAGGTATAATTTCAATCGCAGTTATCTTGGACCAGGCCGGTATACCGACAGCTGTTAATTCAGACGCCAGATACAGCGATTGATGGCGCAAATCTTCCCAAGTAGTACTTAGAGGAATACCTTGTTGCCCGTCCGTATATTCATTGCCCAAATCCGGTTGAAGCATGGTTGCGCCGGTATAGCGAACCAGGGAAAAATCGTCGTCGGAACCATTGGTGCTATGCCCGGCAACTACAATTTTACCATCATCCTGCAAACTGACCGCGTGCGGCCAATCTTCGTAGGTATAGGTACCAAGGCTGGTCATTTTTTTACCATAATCAGCAAAACCTTGGTCAAGGCTGCCATTGGTAAGATAACGTACTATTCCAAATTTATAGGCTGAACCATTGAAGGCAGCAGCCGCAACCACAATTTTACCATCACCCTGAACGGCGACACCTTCGCCGTAATCACTGCCATTATTGAAGTCAACGGTAGCCAACCCATCGCCGTCGAAGGTGTTATCCAGCGCACCGGCTGTGGTGAAGCGCACGGTGGCACAATCCATGTTTGTACCAGTATAAACACTACCAACCAGAATAATTTTTCCATCTTCCTGCAAAGCTAAAGCATTGGCATTGACAAGACCATAGCCAAAGCTGGTTTCGAATATTCCACTGCTGCCAAAACCAGTGTCAAGCAAACCATCATTGTTATAGCGTAGTACTAAAAATTCTTTGTCCGTGCTGCTGTATCCACCAACGACGATTTTTCCGTCAGCCTGAATAGCTATCCCATGGGCAACCTCAGCTCCGGTAATGTTGGCAGTAACAATTCCGTCAGTATCAAAGGATGTATCCAGGCTCCCATTAGAATTATATCGCACCAAGGTAATATCTTGGTTTCCGGTTGCGCTTGGACTGGAACCGGCAATAATGATTTTTCCATCTTCCTGGATCGCGACTGAATAGATATAACCCCAACCACTACCAACATTAACCGATGTCGTAACAATACCATCCGAGTCAAAGGAAGTGTCGAGTGAGCCATCGCTATTGTAGCGCACGACACCGTATTCGCACCAGGTTGCATACTTGGAATAGCCGGCGACAACGATTTTTCCATCGGATTGAAGTGCCACGGCCCAGGCCTCGTCGCCCACACTGCTGACATCAGTAGTTACATATCCGCTGGTTCCAAAGGTATTATCCAGACTGCCATTTTGATTATACCGTGCGACCACAAACTCGTCACCAGTGCCAGTTGATGTTTTACCGGCCACGACTATTTTTCCATCGGGCTGAATTACCGAAGCATAACCAACATCGTTACCGCTGCTGAGGTTGGTGGTAACTAGGCCATCGCCATCAAATGTTTTATCGATAATTTCGTTGGGTAATTGTCCCCACGCAACCGGCAGAATAAAACACGCCAGTATAAATACGGTAATTGCTTGATAATTAAATTTTTTGGTCGTTCGTTTGCGATCAGCTATTTTGGTCTTCATTGGACACTCGCAGGAAATTTTATTGGAATTAAATGCATTCATAAGCTTAAATAATTAGACTTATTCCGGTAACGTTGGTGGGCCCGGCAATGGCTCATCGCCGCCCTGTC
>JBDRBK010000188.1:0-3223 GCA_043822705.1 Fidelibacterota bacterium | reverse complement strand
TGCCCGGTGATGCCAAAAGCGGCATGATTCTTGGCTATCAGATGGGGAAGACCGTCGATGACCGGGTCTCGTTCGGATTCAGTAGTGATCTTTACTCCCGGAAATATGAAAAACTGGTGGAGATCGATACTACCGGCTTGGATATTGCCGATATTGTAACAAAACGCGTAGATATTGAATTTTCCACCTATATGCTGCCGATCCAGGCCAATGCCATCATCGCCATGCCGATGGATATCTCGGGCATGAGCCCGTATCTTGGCGGCGGGCTGGGAGTGGCGTTTCTGCTGAACCGCGAGGTCAATTATGCCAGTGATGAGACCGATGTCCGCTTTTTTTCCGGCTGGATCTGGAATTTAACCGGTGGACTGCAGTATGAACTGGGGCAAAATTCCGCTGCGTGGCTGGAACTGTTTTATATTCATGCTCCCATGAAAGGCTCCCGTGATGAGACGAAATCAGGTTTTCCAGTGTACGATGAGCTGGATATGTCCGGTCTGGGACTGCGCCTGGGATTGGTAATGGAGCTGTAACTGCCGATCTGTTCTCAGTAGTGTGATCGACCACAGGTGTTGTCAAAAATCGGGATCACCCGGGGCGATATCACCGAACAGGCGGTGGACGCGATTGTCAACGCCGCCAACAATAGTTTATTGGGTGGCGGTGGTGTCGACGGGGCCATCCACCGGGCGGCGGGACCCGGTCTGATCGCCGAATGCCGGCTGATCGGCGGCTGTCCCACTGGAGAAGGGCGGGTGACTAAGGGCTACCGACTGAAAGCCCGGTATATCATTCACACCGTCGGACCAGTCTGGCAGGGTGGGCAGGCCGGAGAACCGGAAGCGCTGCGGTCCTGTTACCGGAACTGCCTGGCGCTGGCCAAGCAATATTCCATCCGGACAATCGCTTTCCCGGCCATCAGTACCGGTGCCTACGGCTATCCCGCCGAAGCGGCGGCGGCAATCGCCCTGACGGAAATCAGCAATCATCTGGATATTGATAACAATATTGACTGCATAAAAATCATCTGTTTTTCCAAATCTGTTTTTGATGCTTACACCAATCGTTATAATGTATTAAAATCGGGTGAGGATTAGTCGGTATTATTCAATGATTTCCTGTCCAAATCGCTTAACCGGATCCGTGAGGGGCAATTAGCTGAATGCAGCGTGAATCAGTTACCAGAATAATTGGAATAATGAGTCAAAAGGGGGGAGTCGGTAAAACGACTTCCACCATGAATATCGGCGATGGACTGCATCGCCGCGGCCGGAAAGTATTGTTGGTCGATCTGGACCCGCAGGCCCACCTAACCACGGCCCTCGGTTTCGCACCGCCATTTTATAAAACTATCTATGACGTTCTTGATGATCAGGCGCCGGTCCAGGATGCCATCCTGAGCCGAGGCAATCTGCATCTGCTGCCATCGGAGCATCAACTTGCCAATGCTGAAGCGGAATTACCCAAAATCAGCAAGTATCAGTATACACTCAAGAATAAAATGGCGCCGGTGGTAAATAAATATGATTACATCGTTGTGGACTGTACGCCCTCGCTCGGTTCCCTGTTCATCAACGCCTTTGCCTTCGTTAGTGAAGTATTTATTCCCGTCCAGGTCGAGTGGCTGGCGATCAAGGGCGTGGCGACCGTTCTGAATGTATTTGAAATGGGTAAAAAATATGGTTTGAACGACAATCTGGAAATTTCCGGTGTTATCGCCACGATGTACGATAAGCGTAAAATCCTGAACCGGGAAATGGTCAGCCATATCAATGAGCTGTTCGGGAAAAAAGTGTTCAAGACTTATATCCGGGATAATGTCTCCCTGGCCGAATCACCCAGTATGGGGCAGACCATTTTCGAATACAGCGAATTCAGCCACGGTGCCCAGGATTATTCCAGTCTGGTCGATGAAATTATCCGGATGGAGGATACTATTCGGGAGAAGGAATTTGAACAAGCTTCGTTCCAAAACTTTTTCGCTGGTTTTGAAACCGAAGAATAGTATTATTTCACCAGCGATGCGATCAATTTTCATGAGTTCAGAGACCGAAACAGCGCCAGAAGACCCCGAGCACCAACGGACAGCGCCTTTTTTCCGGGCAAGGCGTTGCCGATGACTTTCCTGATTATCTATTTTAGCCTGGCCCTGGTCATCTCTTTCATTTGTTCCCTGATGGAGGCGGTCCTGCTCAGTATCACCCATACACACATCGCCGTTTTGATCAAAGACGATCAGAAGACGGGTTTTCGTTTGAAGAAACTGAAGGAACAGGTCAATCGTCCCCTGGCTGCCATACTTACCCTGAATACGATCGCCAATACCGTCGGGGCGGCCGGCGTCGGGGCACAGGCCCTGCTCCTGTACGGCAGCAAATGGGTGGCGCTGGCATCGGCGATTCTGACATTATCAATATTGATATTTTCGGAAATCATTCCCAAAACATTGGGCACGCTGCACTGGAAATTTCTGTCCGGAACCGCGGCATTCGTGATCCAGGGAATGATTTACATCACCTACCCGTTCGTAATCCTGTTAGAAGCGATCAGCCAACTGCTGACTACCGGGAAAACTCACGGAATAATAACCCGCGAGGAAATGGTGATCATGGCGGAACTGGGGGAGGACGATGGTACGATCCATGAAAAGGAAACCCATCTGATTGAAAATATTCTCAAGCTGAATAATATCACAGCCGACGAAGTGCTGACGCCACGATCGGTGATTTTCGCCTTCCAGAAGGATCAGACCGTGGGTGAGGTGATGGACAAGAATCCCGAAGTGACCTTCTCGCGCATCCCCATCTATACTGACAACATCGATACCATCGTAGGCATCGTTCACCGCTACGATCTGCAAAACAAGTTTTCCGAGGATGATTTTGATGCCACCATGGAATCGTTCATGACACCGGTCGATACTGTTCTGCAATCGGAATCGGTGGCGGCTATCCTGGATAAATTCATCCAGAAGGGCGCGCATATTTTTGTCGTACAGGATGAATTCGGTGGCACGGAAGGTATCATAACTCTGGAAGATGCCGTGGAAACATTGTTGGGAGTGGAAATCGTGGATGAGTTCGACGATGTGGCCGACATGCGCAAATTCGCCCGGGAGAAGTGGCGCAAACAGAAACTGGATGCCGCCGCGAAAAGCGCATCCTGAATTTTAATCCTGAGTCGTGACCATGTACTGGTGCAGGTGCGGTTTGAAATGGATCGG
>JBDRBK010000187.1:0-10838 GCA_043822705.1 Fidelibacterota bacterium | reverse complement strand
TGCGGGTTCGAATCCCGCCTTCGGCACCAACAGGAGGATATTAATGAAAACAGTTAAAATATTACTCTCCAGCATACTTTTATTGGGGATTGTATTTGCTCAGACACCGGAACAATATATTACCACCGGTGAGACCAACATGAATGCCAAGCAATTTTCACTGGCGGAAGAAGCCTTCAAAAAGGCAATCGAGCTCGATCCGACTTTTGCACCGGCGTTGTTTAAACTGGCCTTGCTGTATCTGTATACGGGCGATATGGAAAATTCCCAGAAATTTTTTCGCCAGGCGATCGATGTCGATGCGGAAAATGAGGAGTACCGTAAAGAATTCGAACGGGTGAATGAGATCAATTCAATGATGAGCGAGGGCAACCGTTATCTTAACAGCAGCGAGCTGGATGCAGCCTACGAATCATTTTCCAAAGTATTGGCTAAGTTCCCATTTTTCGCCAATGCCGCCTACAGCATGGGGGGCATCAAGATCCGCCAGAAGGAATACGATGCCGCGATTACCGATTTCACGAAGGCACTGGAGATCAACCCTGAGTTCGCCAATGCCCAGACTGCGATCAGTACGGTCGTGAAGAACACTTTCAACGACGGTAATAATCTCTATCGCCGGGGCGATCTGGAAGGAGCGCTGGCCGCCTACAACAAGGTGCTCGAATACGATCCGAATTTTTTCCAGGCCTGCTATCAGATCGGAGTCATCTTGACCAAAATGGGTGATGTGGATCAGGCCATCGACTATTATCAACGGGCCTTGGACATTACACCGACTTTTGACAAAGGCTGGTTTGGTCTGGGGCTGGCATATAAAAAAATCGATAACATAGAAAAAGCACTGGAATCCTTCCAAAAAACTATCGACGTGAATCCGACGTATTCCAAGGCGTACTCGGGGATGGGGGAAATCTACCTTGAGCGACAGCAATATGAACAGGCGATCGATAAGCTGCAGATGTCGATATCGATCGATCCGACCTATGCCCAGGCCATGGAGAATCTGGGTGCGGCTTATACCAAACTGGAGCAGTGGGATAAAGCGGTTCTGGAGTTGGAAAAAGCGGTCAGCTTCGATCCGAAATCGATTAATGCCTGGTACAATCTGGCCCTGTCTTACAACAAGGTCAAAGATTGTGAAAATGCCATTCGCTGTTCACAGAAAGCGGTGGAAATCCGTGCTAATTACGCTCCGGCCCTGATCGAGCTGGGAGTAGCCTACTACTGTAACGGAAAAGGCGATCGCACGCGAGCCCTGAATGCTCTGGAAAGAGCACGGAATGACAGCCGTTGGCGGCGGATCGCCGAATATGAGATCGATCGCATCAAAAATCCGGACAAATACGAAGAATAGACCGGGGCCCGACAGGGTCAAAATTTTCAAGAAATTCGTTTGTGATTAAAGCGGTAATATTTGATCTCGATAATACGCTTCTGGATTTTATGACGATGAAAAAGCGGGCGGTCCGTGCCGCTGTCGGCGCCATGATCGATGCCGGCCTTACGATCACCGAAGATGTCGCTTTCGCCGATATCATTCAGTTGTACAACGATCATGGTTGGGAAAACCAGTTGGTTTTCGACGATTTTCTGAAAGCCCGGATCGGTCGGATCGATAACAAGATTCTGGCTGCCGCCATTGTAGCGTACCGGCGCAACCGCGAAGCGAATCTGACGACTTATCCGAATGTCAGCAAAACTCTGATTCAACTGATGAAGATGGGGCTGAAACTGGCGGTAGTCTCCGACGCGCCCAGCCGCGAAGCCTGGCTGAGAATCTATTATCTGAATCTGCATCATATATTCGACCATATCATCACTTTTGATGATACCGGTGAACATAAACCATCGCCGCGACCGTTCCAATTGGCGCTTGATAAACTCGGCATCACCGCCGGGCAGGCGCTGATGGTCGGTGACTGGCCGGAGCGGGATATGGTCGGCGGCCAGCAATTGGGCATCCGGACGATTTATGCCCGCTACGGTGATGCTTTCGGCCGGATCGAGGCATCCGGTGCCAACTGGGACGTCAATGATATTTACGAACTGGTGGACATCGTCCGTGGATTAAATGGTTGATGACTGGTTTGTCGGTACCGACATCGTTTCCGTACCGCGAATAGCTGACATTCTGAAGAAATATCCCGGGAGCTTCCGCCGTCATGCCTATTCTCCGATCGAAGTTGAATATTGCGACTCCATGCCCCAGCCGGATATTCATTATGCCGGACGCTTCGCTGCCAAAGAAGCCGTCAAAAAGGCTTTACTGGCATCCGGGGCGGTGGATAACCTGCCGCTGAACCGGATTGAGATTATTCGCAGTGGCAGCGGTGCGCCGCTGGTCCGGATCGACCAGGAAAATGCCAGCCGACTGGATTGTAAAGTCAGCATCGCCCACACCGGCGATTATGCCACGGCAACCGCACTTTTGAGAGTATTAACAGACCAGGCCGGAGAATAAATGGCTGAACCAGATCGCTTCGGTAACCGCTACCGGTTGATCCTGATTATCTACTTAGCCCTGATAATTCTGGGGTCAAGTATTCCGGGCCGGTCCTTTCCCCAATCCAAAATTTTCAGTTATGATAAATTGCTCCATCTGATGGAGTACGCCGTAGCCGGTTTGTTTGCCAGCCGCTGTCTGATCAAGATTAACCTTAAGAGTGTGTTGTTGCTACTCATTGGCGGGCTGGCCTTTGCCGCCTTCGATGAATTCTGGCAATCCTTTATCCCCGGGCGCAATCCTGATATACTTGACCTGATTGCTGATAATTTCGGAATTTGGATTGGATTGGGAATTGGTATACCTTTAAGACGCATTCAGGGGAATGATTGAACGTATTCACATCCGGAATTTCGCGATTATCGACGAGCTGGAAATCGATTTTCAGCCCGGGTTGACCGTTCTTACCGGTGAGACCGGAGCCGGGAAATCGATTATCCTGCAGGCCCTCGGCGTCTCCCTGGGTGCACCCCCCAATCGTCTGATGGTCAAGACCGATGTCCGCCAGGCCACGGTTGAAACGGTATTCTCGGGAGCGCGTCAGCAAATCACCGTGTATCGTGTTATGCCAGCCCGGGGGCGGACCAGAAATTTCATCAATGATGAACCGGTCGAGGAAACTTCCTTTATTTCCCAAACCCGCCGGCAGGCCGATTTTCACGGCCAGCATGAACAGCAACTGATCATGGACAAATCCACCCATATCAGCTACCTGGATGATTATTGCGGTAACGGGGAAACGGTTGCGGCCCTGAAAAACTGCTATACTACCATCGATAATACCAGGAAGACACTGAACGATGCACGACTGCGTCAGCAGCACTCCGAACAGCGCCGCCAATTATTGGACTTCCAGTTGAAGGAAATCCTGGCGGTCGCCCCGAAGCTGGATGAGGATATCCGGCTCGGCGAAGAATTCAAACTGGCCAGCCATCGGGAAGAATTGCTGACTGCGGTGGAATCGATTAACCGGATCATTACGGCGGACGAGGACGCGATCCAGGACCGGCTGTTCGGTGCGATCCGGGAACTGGAACGACTGGTGAAATATGATGCCGGGTTGCAGGACACTCTGCAACTGTTGAATGATGCTTCCATCAATCTGCAGGAAGCCAATTCCGGATTGCAGCGTCATGCCCAGGCACTGGACCACGATCAGGACCGCCTGCGGGAGATCGAAGATCGCCTGCTGGCACTGGAAGCGCTGAAACGGAAATACGGCGGAACGCTGGCCAGGGTCCTGGAATATCGCGTGGAAATCGATCAGGAATTAAGCAGTCTGACGGGACTGCACGGGCAGATCGGCGCTCTGGAAAAACAGATTAGGGAATTGTATCAAGAGTATCAGACCCTGGCCGATTCCGCTCATCAGTGTCGAGTATCGGCGGTCGAGCGGCTTTCCGCCGCAATCGAGGCCGAGATGCATCGGCTGCAGATGCCCGGTGCGCGCTTTGAGATCAGAATCGCCCAGGTCGCCGAAACTGATTCGCCGATTTCGGTCGACGGCCGATTGGTGCGCTTTCTGGCCGACGGCTACGATAATGTGGAGTTTTTCCTGAGCGCCAATCCCGGCGAGCGCACGAAACCGCTGGCGGCGATCGCATCCGGCGGCGAAATATCCAGGATAATGCTGGCGATCAAGACCGTTCTACAGACCAGCGATCCGGTGGAAACGCTGATTTTCGACGAAATTGATACCGGCATATCGGGAACAGCCGCCGAGTTAGTGGCCGCCAGTCTGGCGCGCCTGGCACAGACCAAGCAAGTCATCTGCATCACGCATCTGCCCCAGATCGCCGCCCGAGCCCACCAGCATCTGCTGGTCGAGAAAACGATCAAGGGCAGTGTCACCACAGTATCCGCGGCTTATCTGAGCCGGGATGAAAGAATCACCGACCTGGCCCGGCTGATCGCTGGTAGTAATATTACCGCCGCCGATCGGGCCACGGCCCAAAGAGTATTCGAGCACAGCAATGGATAAATTTGTAATTCACGGTGGCCGCCGGCTCTCCGGCGAAGTCACCATCAGCGGCGCTAAAAATGCCGTTTTACCGATCATGGCCGCAGCCCTGTTAGTCGACGGCAGCCTGGAAGTGCGGCGTGTGCCGCGCCTGCGCGATACTGTCACGATGATCAGACTGCTGGAAATCGTCGGTGCCCGCACCAGTCTGGAAAATAATTTATTGCAGATCGATGCCCGGACGGTCAACAATCCGGTGGCGCCCTATGAACTGGTAAAAACGATGCGGGCATCGTTTTACGTCCTGGGTCCGCTGGTGGCGCGGTTCGGCCGGGCCCGGGTATCGCTGCCGGGCGGCTGTGCCTGGGGGCCCCGGCCGGTGGATTTCCATCTGAAAGGATTGGAGAAGTTAGGCGCCAAAATCACACTGGAAGGCGGTGACATAATCGCCGAAGCCAAACGCCTGAAAGGCAATCGGATTTCCTTTGAAATTCCGTCGGTCGGCGCCACCGGGAATATCGTTATGGCGGCGGTGCTGGCGGAAGGTACGACGATCATCGAAAATGCCGCCCGGGAACCGGAAATTGTGCAGTTATGCGAATTTCTGAACCTGATGGGCGCGGATATCGACGGGATCGGCAGCGATGAACTGCATATCCAGGGCGTCACCAGTCTGCAGCCCCGGTCGATTGCGGTCATCCCCGACCGGATCGAGGCCGGCACTTTCCTGATCGCCGGGGCAATGCTGGGTGATATCACCCTGCGCGATACCGAACCCGATCATCTGGTGACCGTATTGGACCGGCTGGAAGAAGCCGGTGCCGGAATTACGATTGAAGGAAATGATATTACCGTTCGGGCCGCCAACGGTATCCGGCCCGTCGATGTGACCACGGCGGTCTATCCCGGTTTCCCCACCGATCTACAGGCGCAGTGGATCGCCCTGATGAGTCTGGCGGACGGAACGGCGGTGATCCGCGATGAGATTTATCAGGACCGTTTCGCACATGTTCCGGAGCTGAATCGGCTGGGTGCCCGGATCACGCTGGAAAACAACGTGGCTGTCGTGCACGGTCAGCGAGCATTGAAAGGCGCCCCGGTGATGAGTACCGATATACGCGCTAGCGCCTCGCTGATATTGGCCGGACTGGCCGCCGAAGGCCGGACCGATGTGAGTCGTATCTATCATATTGATCGTGGCTATGAAAGAATCGAGGAAAAATTCCGTTCGATTGGTGCTGCGATTAGTCGCGAAAAAGAATAATTTATGCTAATTGATTTTGTTGTTGTCGGAGATAATTAATGAAGATTGTCATTATCGGTGCCGGCGAAGTGGGATTCCATGTCGCCAAGGCACTGAGCCAGGAAAATTTTGATATTACGGTCATTGAAATTAATTCGGAGAAAAGCCGACGAATCGCCGAAAATCTTGACGTGATCGTCGTGGAAGGTCACGGCGCCAGCCCGCGTAACCTGACCAAGGCCCGGGTTCAGGAAGCCGACTACGTCATCTGCGTCACCGGCGTCGATGAGGTCAACCTGATCGCCTCGCAGCAGGCCCACGAATTAGGCGCCAAAAAAATCATCGCCCGCCTGCGCAACCAGCAGTACACCACCCGTGAATCGATTATCCGGCCGGAGGGTTTCGGTGTCGACTTGGTGATCCATCCCGAGAAAGCCGCCTGCCAGGAGATTGTGCGCCTGGTGCGGCGTAATTACGCCTCCCAAGTGATGGAATTCGAAGGCGGCCGGTTGCAGTTGCTCGGGATTCGGATCAACAGCAAATCACCGATCATTGGTAAATCGGTAAAACAACTCTGTGAAGATGAAATTGGTTTCAAATTCGGTGTGGTGACGGTCCTGCGTAACGGTGGCAGTCACGTACCCTGGGGTGATTTTGTTTTTGCCGAACGGGATACCGGCTATTTCCTGATCCGTACCGATCGCGTAGATGATCTGATGCACCTGCTGGGTAAGGATACCGCCCGGACCCGCCGGATCATGATCATGGGGGGGACCAAAATCGGTCGCTCGGTAGCGGAAGAATTGCAACATGAGATTTCGGTCCGGCTCGTTGAAATCGACCGTCACAAGGCCGAAACGATCGCCAATATGCTGGATAACACCATGGTGCTGTACGGCGACGGTACCGATGTGGAATTCCTGCGTTCGGAGAATATCTCCGAACTGGACAGTTTTATCGCCGTGGCCCATAACGAACAGACCAACCTGCTGTCGGGATTGCTGGCGCGGCATCTGGGTGTAAAACAAACCATCTGCCATATATCGACCACCGAGTACCTGCCGATCATCAAGGAAATCGGACTGGATGCGGTGATCAGCAAGAATATTTCCACCGTCAATGCAATCCTGCGCTACGTCCGCAGTGATGCCTCGGAAACATCGATCACGACCTTCGATGAAATCGACGTGGATGTGCTTGAATTCAATCCCAAACCGGGCAGTAAAGTGACCACCAAGCCGCTGAATGAATTGAATTTTCCCGAAGACAGCATCGTTGGCGTTATCAATCATCACGGCCATCTGAGCATCGCCCGGGGATCTTCCCAGCTTACCGAAGAGGATACGGTCCTGGTTTTCGCCAAGAAAAACGCTGTTCCCAAACTGCGGAAACTGTTTACAGCCTGATGAATTCAAAGACAATTATTAATATCCTCTGCATTCTGGTTTCAATGCTTGGCATCGCCATGCTGATTCCGGCGCTGATGGCCTGGGGATTTGATGAACCTGATCTGGGCGGTTTCCTGCTGTCGTCGGGATTATGTTTGCTGGTAGGACTGCCGGCCTGGTATCTGACAAACAAATACAAACAGATTTCCGTAAGGGATGGCTTTGCCGTTGTGACCTTCGCCTGGGTGACGATGGCGCTGGTCAGTGCTTTGCCGTTTTACCTGAGCGGCATCATTCCCAGTTTCACCGACGCCTTTTTCGAATCCATGTCCGGCGTGACCACCACCGGTGCTTCGATTATCGGCAACAGCCTGACTATGCCACATCTGCCCAACGGGATCGAGAGTTTGCCGCACGCCACGCTTTACTGGCGGTCCTTCATCCAGTGGATCGGCGGGATGGGGATTATTGTTTTTTATATCGCAATCCTGCCCTTGTTAGGAGTGGGCGGCGTCCAACTGTTCAAAGCAGAAGTGCCCGGTCCGGTGGCTGACAAAATTCGCCCGCGGGTCCGGGAAACGGCCAAAATCCTATGGCTGGTCTACATGGGGATCAGCCTGGCGGAAATAATCCTGCTGATGTTCGCCGGCATGAATCTGTTCGATGCCGTCTGTCACACTTTCACCACCATGCCCACCGGCGGTTTCTCGACCAAAAATGCCAGCATCGGCTATTATGAGAATTCGACCATTCAATATATAATAATATTCTTCATGTTTCTGGCCGGTATCAATTTCAGTCTCCATTTCCGGGCGATCAGCGGCAACCTCAAATCCTATTTCAGCGACCGCGAGTTCCTGTACTATCTGGGGATCATTATCGGAGCGACGGCACTGGTTTTCATCAGCGTCAGTTCCGCCGCCGGCGACTGGTCCGGGACCAATTTCCGCGATTCGCTGTTTCAGACCGTCTCGATAATTACCACCACCGGGTATGTGACCGCGGATTATGAAACCTGGACCTATTTCGTACAACTGCTGCTGCTCATGATGATGTTCGTCGGCGGCATGGGGGGATCCACCGGCGGTGGTATGAAGGTTGTGCGGGTCATACTGATCGTGAAATATATCCTGCTGGAGACCCGTCGGATGCTGCATGCGCGGGCGATTCTCCCGGTACGGATCGGCCGCCGGTTCATCAGCGCGGATGTCATCCACAACACGCTGGGATTTTTCCTGTTTTATATCATGATTTTCGGCCTGACATCGATTATTCTGACCGCCCTGGGCTGGGATATCAATTCATCGATCGGCGCCGCCGCGTCCGCCCTGGGAAATATCGGACCGGCTCTGGGCGAGTTCGGTCCCACCGATAATTATGCTCTGCTGAATCCACTGGGAAAATGGCTGTTGTCATTCTGCATGCTGCTGGGCCGCCTGGAAATCTATACCGTAATGGTAATCTTCAGCCGGACGTTCTGGCGCACCTGATCAAACCGAGGGGAATTAAATAATGTCATACATATTAACCGAAATTGCCGATTATATCGCGACAATTACGATCAACCGGCCCGATGCCCTGAACGCGATGAATCTGACCGTCATCGGTGAATTGCGGCAGGCGGTGATCGACTGTATCGCTGACAAGAATGTCGGTGTAATCATTATTACCGGCGCCGGTGAGAAGGCTTTTGTGGCCGGCGCCGATATCAAGGCCATGGCCAAGATGACCCGGGCGGAGGCACTGGAATTCGGACAGGCCGGCCACGGATTATTAAACACAATCGAAAATTCACCGAAGCCGGTGATCGCCGCCGTCAACGGATTTGCTTTGGGAGGTGGCACGGAAATCAGTCTGGCCTGTCATATCAGACTGGCCTCGGAAAACGCTGTTTTCGGACAACCGGAAGTGAAACTGGGCTTGATTCCCGGCTGGGGCGGAACCCAGCGTCTGACTATGCTGGTGGGCAAAGGAATGGCTGTCGAATTGATTGCCGGTGGCGGTACGATCAACAGCGCTGAGGCGCTGCGCATCGGACTGGTCAATCGGGTCGTGCCGCTGGCGGATTTGCTGCCGCAGGCCCGGAAGCTGGCGCAGTCGATCGTCGGCAACGGACCGGAGGCGGTGCGGATTGCACTGGATTGTATCCGGCAGGGGCAGGACCTGTCGCTGACCGCCGCACTGGAATATGAGGTGCAGGCTTTCAGCCGGATATTCGAGACCAGCGAAATGCAGGAAGGCACGATAGCTTTCGTCGAGAAGCGGGCGCCGAAATTCCGATGAAAATTCTGGGCATCGAACATATCGGGATCGCCGTCAAAGACGTCGGGAAATCAGGTTCATTCTGGGGTCAGGTTTTGAGCATCGGCCAGTCCGGTGAAGATCGGATCGAGGAGCAGGGTGTTGATACCAAAATCTATAATACATCCCGGGGTAAGATCGAGTTGCTGGAATCCCTGCGGGCAGATTCGGTCATCGCCCGCTTTATCGATAAAAAGGGTGAAGGCATTCACCACATCTGCCTGGAAGTGGAAGACATCCGGGCAGCGATCAAGGAATTACAAACAGCGGGGATTGATCTGATCTACAACGAGCCGCGGATCGGCGCCGAAGGTTTTCTGATTACTTTTATTCACCCCAAAGCCGCCGGCGGCGTACTGGTGGAACTGGCGCAGGCGCCGGGGCACTGAGTAGCAAAGGTAGCAAGCTGCCGGGATGCGGAGAACA
Source organism: Fidelibacterota bacterium (assembly GCA_043822705.1). GTDB lineage: Bacteria > Fidelibacterota > Marinisomatia > Marinisomatales > TCS56 > JBDRBK01. The sequence goes on along the minus strand of JBDRBK010000187.1, from coordinate 1,014 downwards.
GGAATCATGGAATTTAGAGTTATGATCTGGGGTACAGAGGAGAAGCTAATCAGGCAATAACATAACTTTACGGCAAAAGAACATAGAACGAAGAATCGAGAGTGCAACCAGCATGAAAAATCAGGATTTATCCTTTTTTGGTATATATAGCTCATCTTCCATAAAGATAGCTTTTTCCTGTAAATAAGCGCCGGCATCCTTGATCGCCTGATTGTAGATATCACAACCTAAATGATCGATAAAGAAATCGATCAGAAACTCAGCCTTTAATTCACCGATTGTTTCGTCAAACTGATCCAGGTAAAAGGCTTGGACCGACCGGCGCAGTTCCAGCTTCCGCTGATCGGATATTTTCATTTCCATTGATATACCTCGGTAGTAATTATCCTGCCGCCGTACTGGAGCCGGTCAAGGCCGGCAGTCAATGCCTGGTGTGTAATTTGACGCCGGGGTAGAGCTGACTGGCGCATTCGGGACAGATGCCATGCGAAAATTCAGCTTGCGAATGATCGCGGACATAAACTTCCGGCTCGATCCAGTCACCCTGTTCGTCCCGAATTTTCTTGCAGGCGGAGCAGATGGACAAAAAGCCTTCCAGGTACTCGATCTTGCTCAACAGTTTCCGGGTCATTATAACAGTAACAGTACCAGCGATCAGGACCAATAGACTCTCGAATATACTTTCGCTGAAATTCACCGGTGTCGACTCTGCACCAAACAAAAAGCGTGGCAGATCGAATAGCTCGTCGGTCCAGAGAATGATTATTATTAACAGAAACCCTAGCGACTCGTAAACCGCAAGCCGGGTAGAAACCGTACGTATTTTAATGATGTTCCTCCATTATCGGGCAGTGAGTTTCGGCGATTGAATAGCTACCGGGTAAATGCTAATCAGTGAGCGTAGGCTTCGGTAGCGCGGCCGGGATCGGCTTCCACTCGGGTCAGAATCTGTCCCACTTTGTCCTCCGGCAGCCATTTTATTTTGCCGGTGCCGACATCATAGATGGCACCGAC
>JBDRBK010000186.1:0-14929 GCA_043822705.1 Fidelibacterota bacterium | reverse complement strand
AGCTTTCGTCCGGCCGGTGGATTCATCCAGTTCCCGCAACAGTTGCGCCGGCAACTGGAGGTCCGTGGCGGCGAAGTGCGCACCGGTGTGACGGTGCAAAAAATCCTGATTGAAAACGGCCGGGCCTATGGCGTGGAATTGGCGGATGGTACGCAAATCACGGCCGACTATGTGGTTTCCACCGCCGATACCAAGGTGACTTTCGGAGAGATGGTCGGCTACGACCTGCTGTCCGGTCTCGATCCCGCTTATGGCAAAAAAGTGCGTCAGGTTAAAATGTCACCTTCGTCGATTGCCATTCACCTGGGGTTGGACGGTCAACTGGACCTACGGGGAATGGGTTTCGACTGCGGTTACAATGTGCTGACCACCGGCCGCGGCGCCCACGAAAAAATGTTCCGGGCCTGGGACCGGGGCGAACTACTGCTGGACGACGATTGCTTTCACCTGGCGGTGATCAGTCCCTGCCTGAAAACCGGCGGCAAGCAGAACCTGATCATCCATGTGGTGCCGGTGGCGGCAGCGGAATGGATCGATCTGCAGAAAAACGACCCGGCAGCCTACCGCCGCAAGAAAACCACCACGGCCGATTTCTATATTGACAAAGTCCAGCAGTTTCTGATTCCGGGTTTGTGCGACCATATCCGGTTTACCGATGTAGCTACGCCCGCCACCTACGCCCGCTTCATCGCTTCGCCCACGGGTTCGAATTTCGACATGCTGCCGGTACCGGGGAATTTCGGGAAAAATCGGCTGCCTACCCGTACGCCGGTAAAAAACCTGTTTGTACCTAAATTCAGTCACGGCATCTGGCCTTCGATGCAGGCCGGACTGCAAGTCATCGACATGATCAGCGGGGGTAAAATCATGAATGGCAATTCGTCATTTAAAGCCGATAGTCAGGTGCGCTGATGGAAGTAAAAATCAAGTGGATCGGTGGGGCCACTTTCATCCTCACCATTGATAACCTAAAAATCGCCTGCGATCCCGATTTAAGTCCCAAAGATACCATTCAGGATTATTTCTGGTTCAAGTCCCGCCGCCTCGATGATCCGGTTTACGCCACGGATGATTTCAATAATGTCGACCTGTGGCTGATCACCCACGAACACGAGGACCATCTCAACCCATTGGGGATAGAGCAAATTTCGCCGACCGCCATTGTGGTGGCCAATCGGGCGGCGGCCCGTATCCTGCGGAAAACCGGTCACTCGAAAGTCACGACATTACGCCACGGCCGGATTCTTGAATACCGATTGGCCGGCTGCGACATCAGAATCCGGGCGATCAAGGCGGTCCATGGCGTTAATCCTCTGGCAGCCCGGCTGGCGGGCCGCGGCAACGGCTACCTGGTCACCGTCCTGCGCAATTCGGAACTGGCTAATATCTACATCACCGGCGATACGGTGTACGACAAACGGATTACCCGCTCCCTGCACGGCACTACGATCGATGTATTAATCCCGAATTTAGGGGCGGTCCAAAAAGGCAGCTGGATCGGCATGCTCACCCTGGATGCCGCCATGCTGCGCAAATTCATCGCCGATCTCGACCCGCGTTTTGTGATGCCGGTGCATTATGGTTCGTTTTCACATTACAAGGAACCAATATCACGCCTGACCGAAATGGCGTTGAGCCGGGTTTATCTGGCCGTCCCCGGCGGGCAGCAGGTGTTTCCGATCGGTGATTAATCTGCGGCAGTCCCCGGAAATTGTTGACTGGCTGCTGACCGGAGATGTTGCCATTCAGTACCAGACCCAGCGCGATCTGCTGGCAGCGGACCGTGCCACCTGTGATGAACTGCAAAACCGGATCGCCGGCGAGGGCTGGGGTGCCCGTTATCTGGTGCAGCGCCGGCCCGACGGGCACTGGGGCCGCGGTTATTACCAGCCCAAATGGACTTCCACCCACTACACTTTACTGGAGTTGAAAAACCTGGGCTTGCCGGCTGATAATTCTCCGGCTGCCGACAGTACAATAATGCTGCTGAATGAATGCATGGGGATCGATGGTGGTATTATCTATTCGCCTGGTTGGCGAAACAGTGACGTCTGTATCAATGGCATGGTACTGAATTTCGGCTCCTGGTTTGCACCCCATCACCCCACATTGAAAGCGCTGATTAATTTTCTTTTGGATGCCCGGATGAACGACGGTGGCTGGAACTGTCGACACCTGCACGGCGCAACCCACAGTTCGTTACACACCACTATCTCGGTATTGGAAGGATTATCGGAATATCGCCGTTCCGGCGGTAATTACCAGCTGGATTTCATCCGGTCTGCGGAACAGGCGGCAGTGGAATTCCTTCTGGAACACCATCTGTTTCGATCCAGCCGAACCGGGGCGGTGATCAATCCCAAGTTTCTATTACTGTCCTGGCCCTGCCGTTGGCAATATGATATCCTGCGGGCGCTGGATTATTTTCAATTGGCTGCAGTTGATTATGACTCACGAATGCAGCCGGCCCGTGATATTCTGCTGCAGAAACGTCGCCGCGACGGTCGTTGGCCGCTGCAGAACCGTCATCCGGGGCAGACCCATTTTGAAATGGAACAGACCGGTCAGCCCAGCCGCTGGAACACCCTGCGAGCCTTGCGGGTGCTACAAGCAGTTATAAGTAAGCAGTAATTAGTGATAAGTAGGGCGCTATGAAATCGACGCGCCGCTGCCCACTGCCGGTTTATCGAGAACGATCAGGCTCAGTTCCTTGCCTTTTTTAGCCGCCAGCAACATACCCTGGGATTCGATCCCGCGCAGCTTGACCGGCTGCAGGTTGTAAACCATAACTATTATTTTCCCGATCAGCGCTTCCGGGGCATAGAACTGGGCGATCCCGGCCACGATCTGGCGCTGCTCCTCACCAATTTTTATTTGCAGCTTCAACAGCCGGTCGGCACCCTCTACTTTTTCGGCGGCAATCACCTCGGCGGTTTTCAGTTGCACTTTGGCGAAATCGTCGATCGTGATCACATTTTCCATTTTTACTTCCGGCGGTTGTGTTTGAACGGGTTCCGGTACCTTCAGGTCGATCCGCGGGAACAGGGGTTCATGTTCCTGCAGCTTCAGACCCGGTTCGAGACCACCCCAGGTTAGGTCATAGCAGACCGTCCCCAGTGTTTCCAGCACCGTCGCGGTGCGGTTGGGCATTACTGGGCTCAGCAAAACAGCTGCAATCCTTAAAGATTCTGCTGCATCATAAAGACAATAACCAGCAGTAACTTTGTCTTCCTTAACCATTTTCCATGGAGCTGTATGCTCTAGATAACGATTCACACCACGAACAAACTGCATTGTTACTTCAATTGCTTCATTTAACCGTAACCTATTAACCAATTCATTTACATTCCTAATAATATTGGGAGCAAACATTACAAGTGTATCATTATGTGATTCATTTTTATTACTGGGGTTTGGAATAACACCACCGAAATTCCTATTAATCAGCTTGGTAACCCGGCTCAGCAGGTTGCCGAAATCGTTAGCCAGATCGCTGTTGTAGCGTTTGACGAACGACTCCGGCGTGAAGCTGGCATCCTGGCCCAACACCATTTCGCGCATTAAGTAGTAACGCACCGGATCCACGCCGAAGCGGTCGATCAGGTCCAGTGGATTGACGATATTGCCCAGCGATTTACTCATTTTGGCATCGCCGGTGAGCCACCAGCCGTGGGCGAAGATCGTCCTGGGCTGGGGAATCCCCGCGGAAAACAGCATCGTCGGCCAGTATACGGCATGGGTGGTCAGGATATCCTTACCGATCAGGTGATAATCGGCGGGCCACCAGCGGGCGAATTTTTCATCATCGGCGCCGTAACCGGGTGCGGTGATGTAATTCAGCAAAGCGTCAAACCAAACATAGGTGACATAGTCGTTATCGAAAGGCAGGTCGATGCCCCAGCTCATCCGCGCCTTGGGCCGCGAAATGCACAGGTCGCCCAGGTCTTGGCGCAGGAAACCCAGGATTTCATTCTTGCGGTGTTCGGGCTGGATGAATTCCGGGTTAGCGTGAATATAATCGATCAGCGTCTGCTGGTATTTCCCCATCCGGAAGTAGTAATTCTTCTCAGTGATATATTCCAGCGGCTTCTGATGCTGGGGACAATTACCGTCTTCCAGTTCCTTTTCGGTATAGAAGCGCTCGCAGCCCACACAGTAGAAACCGCCGTATTCGCCGTGGTAGATATCGCCGGCGTCATAGACTTTTTGCAGGACCTGCTGCACCACCGCGTGATGGCGTTTTTCGGTCGTGCGGATGAAATCATCGTAGCGGATATGCAGCTTGTCCCACAATTCCAGGAAATGGGGGGCCATGCTGTCGCAATGCTCCTGCGGGGCGATGCCGCGGGCGGCGGCGGCCTGCTGGACCTTCTGACCGTGTTCGTCCAGGCCGGTCAGGAAAAAGGTGTCGGTGCCGGCGATGCGGTGGTAGCGGGCCAGCAAGTAGGCCAGGATCGTAGTGTACGCGTGCCCGATGTGGGGTCGGTCGTTGACATAATAGATCGGTGTGGTAATGTAAAATTTCTGTTTTTCAGCCATGATAAACCTGTTTTTTATGAATTCGGGTTGTGGCGGTGAAAGAAGAGTCAGCGGCCCCGCATTCGGCGCTGTATGGTCGTCAGAAAATTAATCAAAGTTAAGGGTATATAATAATTGTTTGCCAGTGCCGCGGTCGCCTCGGCGACGGCGTTGTTGATGCCCGGATAATCGATGGCGGGATTGGCCTGATTCAGTTGTTCCATCTGTGCCCCCAAACCGCCGGCATGCAGTGGATCATCCACCCCCAGGCGCTGGCGATAGGCGGCCCGGAACCAGATCTGCAGCAGGTAAAAATTGAAATTATATTCCTCCGGGTCGGCGCCGGCCAGACGGCTCTGGGAGGTGATGAAACTGCGCCAGCCGGCACCATCCCGCTGCAGGACCTGGCGCACCAGGCTATCGGTACGCTGGCGGATTTCCGCCGGCTGCTGATTCGTCAGTTTACGTGCCAGGTGCAGGTTACCGGCGGCCAGCCCGGCAATCAAGTCAGGGTCCGCCCCCGCTATCTGCCCGGCGATATACCGGTCCGCCAGCGGCGGGAAATCGACCTGCTGACAGCGCGATAGAATCGTCGGCGGCAGGCTGCCTTTGTGGTCGCTGACCAGGATAAAGGTCGTTGCCGGCGGTGGTTCCTCAAGAATTTTCAGCAGAGCGTTGGCGGAGGCCCCTTCGCCGGTGGACAGCAGGTGGGCATCAAAAATCAGGATCGCCCGGCGGCCGCTGAGGGCGGTCTTGAGATAGGCGGTCCGGCGCAGCTCGCGAATGGCGTTGATCGGAATCGTGTTGGCCCGCGGCAGGGCGATCTTGTGGAAGGGATCACGGGCTTTGATTTCGATTTCCGAATTGATCAGGGCCAGCGTTTTGTCGCTCAGCCCCCGTAACGGATCGTCGCCGGCGCTGCTAGCGCCCTCTTTGGGCAAGGGAAAGACCAGCGTCAGGTTTTCGTGCTGGAGCGCCTGTATCCGGCGGCAGGAAGGGCATTCGTTGCAGGAACGGTCGCCGCTGCTTTCGCAATTCAGCAATTTGGCGAATTCGATCGCCAGCGCTTCCTTGGCGCTGCCGGGGGGTCCGCCGAACAGGTAGGCGCTGCCCGCCTTGCCGCACTGGTGAATCCGCACCAGGCGGTTCCAAACCGCCGGCTGGGTCTGGACCGGATCGAAAGATATCATTGTTTCGTCAACCAGAGCTCCGGATTGAGCTTCTGTCCCTGGCCCCAGATTTCAAAATGCAGTTGGGCGCCGCTGATCGAGCCCGAATCGCCCATGTAGGCGATCCGGTCACCGGCCGCCACCCGGTCGTCGACGTTGATCTGGATATTGTTGACATGGCTGTAGACAGTATAGTAGCCGCCACCGTGGTCGACGATAATTGTGGTGCCGAAGCCGCGGATATAAGTAATCGTGGTGACTTCGCCATCCTTGACCGCGATAATCGGTGAGCCCGGCTGGCCTTTGATGTCGATCCCGGGATTGTCGGTGCGGGTCTTCAACTGGGCGTTCCACTGGTTACCGAATTTGGTCACCACCTGACCGATGGCGGGCCAGGGCAACTGGCCTTTCAGGGCAGCGAAATTCTTCAGTTTCAACTGCTCCTGCTGACGTTGGATGCGCGCGGCCCGTTCGATCGAATCCACCGCGTCCAGCAATTTTTTCTGGATCGCTTCCAGTTGTTTGATGCCCTCTTCCTGTTCCTTGAGCTGTTTTTCCAACTCGCTGCGGCTGTCGCGAATCTTGACGATTTCCTGCTCTTTCTTTCGCCGGACGTCCCGCAGGTCGGCAACCTGCCGTTCTCGGTCCGTCTTCAATTCCCGGCTGCGGGCCAGGGCGGTTTCCAGAATCGCCTTCTGTTCTTCGATCCTGACGATAATGTTCACCAGTTCATCGAATAACTGGCGATCGTAGTCGGAAATAATTTTCAGATATTTGGTCCGGTAAATCGCCTGGCGCCAGGAAGTGGCACTCAGCACCCGTTCCAGATCTGACAGGGTACCCTGTTTATAGGCCGCTGTCACGCGCTGGGCGTACCGTGCTCGCAGGACTTCCTGCCGCGCCTCATTGACGGTAATCTGTTGCTGAACCTGCCGAATTTCAGCGGCGGCCTTCTCTTCTTCGCGCCGCAACTGGACCACGATCCGGTCCGCCAGGGATATTTCCTGCTCGAGACCGGACACACGCTTCACGGCGGATTTTTCCTTCTGGATCTCGGTCTGAATCCGCCTCTGAGTCGCTTCCAGTTCCTTTTTCAGATCTTCGATCGCCTTGGACTGATATTCGATCTCCTGGCGATACTCGTGCACATTGGTCTGGCCGGTTTGGGCCGGCAGGGGCGCTGTCAGGACCAGCATTAAGATTATAAAAATAGTGATATTCACGACTGGTGAAAATAGAACCCCGGATTGTGAGGTCGCAACGGGTTTATGAAAGCTGGAATTAACATTGACATGAGCAGTTCGACTGGCTATTTTCATTCATTGTGTAAGAGGGAAGAAAATTGAAGAACGCATTCTGGGAAAACATCTTTCGGGGCTGGCAAAAAGAAGAAAGCGCCACTGTCATAACGCTGAAACAGGTACCGATCTTCCGCGATTTTTCCAACCGGGAATTTCGCGAGATCGAGAAGCTGATTCACCAGCGGATTTACAAGCCCGAGGAATATATTTTTAAACGCCTGGCGCCCGGAGAAGGCATGTTCATCATTCTGTCCGGACAGGTGGAAATCTTCGCCGAAGACGCTCAGGGCGTCCGGAATGTTTTTGCCGTCCTGAAAGAGGGCGATTTCTTCGGTGAAATGTCCCTGCTGGACGCGGAGCCGCGCTCGGCCGCAGCGATGGCCATCGATCATACCGTCCTGCTGGGCTTTTTCCGGCCGGACCTGATGTCACTGCTGGATCGGAATCCCGATCTGGGTAATAAAATCCTGTTGAACCTGGCCCGGGTAGTGGTGGAGCGCCTCCGGCACACCAACAACCTGCTGACCCAGGCCCAGGAGAAATCATCCAATGGCTAAACAAGTTGATTCCTGGGCCCAGTTTTACCGCCTGATAGTCGGCTTGCTCCTATTGGGTGCTTTGTATGTGATCTGGCCCTATATTTCTTCGGTAGTGATCATGCTGGTGTTCGCTTTCCTCTTAACCACCGTTCTTCTGCCCAGCGTGGACCTGCTGGAACGCAAGCTGGGCAAGCGGGTGTTGGGCGTCCTGCTGATCACCGTGGTCGTCACCGGCGGTATCGGCCTGTTTATCGGCAGCTTCATCAGCCAGTTCGTGGGTCAGGCCAGCACCTTCATCGAGCGGGTCTCAAAATACAATTTCGAAGTGACGATCAAGGCTTTCGTGCAGAATATCGCCGACAAGCTGCCGGTGTTTATCACGGAAACAGTGCTGCAGGGTGACGGACTGACCTCGCGCCTGACCGGGCTGGCCAGCAACGTCACCGCCTATTTCCAGAACATGCTGTCGCTGGCCGGTTCCCTGGCCGGTTCGATCGGCGGTTTCATCTTCACCGCCATCATGGTGATCATTTTCACGGTGATCATCCTGCAGAATTACCACAACTTCAAGCGCTCGATGGTCCATTTCATTCCCAATAAATATTTCGAGATCGGACTGCGGTTGATCTTCAATATCGAGCGGCAGGTTTCCAACTACCTGCGCGGCCAGTTCATGGCGGCCGCCAGCGTGGCGCTCATGTCCACGATCGGCCTGCTGATCCTCAATGCCGCCGGCGCCAACCTGACGCTGGTGGTGTTCATCGGCATCATCGCCGGACTGGCCAATCTGATTCCGCTGGTGGGACCTTTCGTCGGCATGGTTCCGGCGATGCTGATTGCGGTCATGAACAATCTCGGCAACGAAGCGGCCATCGCCCACCATCTGCTGGTGATTCCATCGCCGTTTTACCTGGTCGATATTATCCTGATGTTCATCATTGTGCAGCAGTTGGACAATAATATCATTACGCCCAAACTGGTCGGTGAAAGCGTCGGGCTGCATCCGCTGATGGTGATGATCGCCCTGCTGATCGGCGGCACGGTACTGGGTCCGCTGGGCATGCTGCTGGCGGTACCGGCGGCGGGAATAATCAAGGTGGTCGCCCAGGAACTGTCGTTCGTTTCCCGGAACGCGCACCTGCTGTAACTGTCAGGGACGTTCGATCTTAAATAGAATATAATCCGCGAACGACAGATTCAGGCTGCGGTCGCGGTCGATCCGGTAAATCCATAACTGATAGTCGCTGCCATCCGCTTTGACCTGCTGAATCCACTCGCTGGGTTCGCCTAAAATGTCCTGCACTTCCGGGATGGTCATTCCCGGCTTAATCCATATGATTTCGCGCTGCAGATTTTCACGGGTCTGGGCCATTTCCCGGTCGATAATCCGCTGGATCTGACCGGCATCATAGCGTGCCAGGCGCGTGCGCAGTTCCTCCAACACGGCACTGCTTTCCTTGTTCAAGCCACCGGTCAATTCCTTTGCGGTTTCCAGCGACTGGACCGCCAGTTGAATCGATTCCAGGTCCTGAACCTGGTTGGCCTGCTTGATCAGGGCCGCCGCCACCTGGTAGCGCAACTGGCCCAATTCCACGCGCAGGGCGGGGTACAGGGCCTGGGCCCGGTCGAACTGTTCCAGCGCTTTCGAATAAAAACCATATTTCAGGGCGACGCGCCCCCGTTGCAGCGCCAGACGGGCTTCATATTCGGGAAGCTGCCCCTGGGCGGTCTGTGAATAGCCGGCTGTCTCCCGCACCAGTTGATAGGCCTGCTCCAGGCGGTTGCTGCCGCTCAATTCGTCGGCCTGTTCCAGCGGCGTCAGTGCCAGCCGCTCGTAGGCGGCCAGGATCACCACCAGCAAGGTCGAATCGGCCGTCGCCTGGGCCTGACGGTAGCGCTCCAGCGCTTTCTGATGGTCGCCATCCTGCTCGAACCGGCGCCCTTCCCGGTAAAGCTGCTCGGGAATTCGGGCTGTGCATTCATCAACCAGCCGTTGCGCCCGGCCGCGGGCCGCGTGGCGGGGATATTCCACTAAAAAGGCGTTCAGTTTTTCCCGGGCGGTGATAAAGTCGCGCCGATAATAGAATTGCTTGCCCAGATCGCCGCTGGTCGACCGGCCGCCGTAAAAAGCCGCCAGGGTCACATACAGACCAAACGCCGGTAGGCGGAAACTGCTGATCGGCGTGACATCGTTGGGATCATCGATCCGGTCGATCCGGGTGTAGGAATGACGCAAGTCGACGCCGAATGAATACTGGATCGACTGGCCGCGATCAAGAATGAATTTGATCCCGAGATCGTAACTGACGGCCGGACCCCAACCACCGGGACTGTCCCCGAAACCCTCGCCATCGGTATAATAGAACCGGGCTGTCGCCAAGCCGTAGGAATAGCGGAAATTCAGGAACCACCAGTCCTCCCACTGAAAAACCACGGCATTGCTGATGCCCAGGCCGAGAATACGGGGATCGAATTTGCGCTTGCCCGGGTCCCAGCCGGCCTGGGTGGCGCCCCAGTCTGCGTTGGGGATATCCGGCGGGCCCAGGATACTGCTGTAGCGCAGGTTCAGACCGGTGCTGATATCGGCCCAACTCACGCCCAGCAGATAGTAGCTCAGGTTGGTCCGGAAGATGTCCAGGTCCAGTTCATGGATGATCCGCTGGGACTGCTCGCTGCGCAGTCCCGTGACCGCCGCCTCGTAATTCATCCAGCCGTCGGGCAATTTATTGTTGTGCCGGCCGTAACCGCCGTAAAATCCCAGTCCGTAATACATTTCCAACGGAATTATCCGCAGTGGTTCCTTGAATTCCCGGCGGCGGAACAGGCGATCGAATTTATATCCCGGCAGATAGCGCGACGACGGTTGCTGGTCGAACTGCCGCACCAGCGCTTCGACCTGCAGGGTGGAATCGACACCGGTGCCGGCCGCCGACAGTCCGGCAACAGCGATCGACAGGCTTAAAAAGAGGCTGGATAACGGTCTGCGCATGACCATCCAAAATAATTCCTTCCGGCGACCGGAGCAAGCCTTATTCGGACGCCAGCGCCAAGTTAATCAGGGATGATCGGAAATACCAGCTACAGCAAAACCAGGTGGTGCCGGACTATTTCAGCAGCACCAGTTTTTTGGTAATAACCTGGGCTTCAGTCTGCAATTGATAGAAGTAAATCCCGCTGGCCGCAGTCGCCGCATCCCAGAGAACTTCCCTGATCCCGGGCCCCTGAACGCCTTCGACTAAAACCACTACTTCCCGGCCCTGTAAATCGTAAATTACCAATCGAATGTTAGTTTGCACCGGTAATTCGTATCTGATTGTGGTCACAGGATTGAAGGGATTGGGATAATTCCGGTGCAGAGTATAGCGTTGGGGAAGTGCCTGATGACCGTCGGCGCCGGCCCCGACTCTGGTCAAATCCTGGTACAAAAATATTATCCATTTGGCCGGACCGGGATCGAAGGCACCTACGGTGGGGGTATAGAATAAAATGCCCACTTGATAGGACTTTTGTGAATACATCCGAACAATATCCAGATTCTGAACTTGCCGCCAGGCGGAATCAGCGGCGGCAGTAATTTCAAAATCAAGCGAATAGTATTCGATATTGGTCGGCGGTGCAATTACATCAATGCTTTCGGGAAATTCACTGGTGGGAATAATTGTGTCGGGGTACAAAATTTCACCGCATCCCATCCAGATAATAGTACCCCAAAAAAGCGAATCACCGGTAACTGAATATACAAAAGCAACGTCGCCGTAATCTGCTGCCGGAGTACTTATTACGTCAAACGGTAGTAAATCCGGCACACAGGTGGGACAGGGCGGATGAGTGGAATAATACCCCCCTTCAAATTCATAGGTTTCGTAATCCACAACTAATATGGTAAGATTCATCGAATCCGGGTCGGGATGATTAATAAAACGGTATTGAGAATCGAAGAAATCGGAGTATAAATCAGGGTCACTACCGGCTTGATTTTTTAAAGCAGGAGCTTGGTCAGTTATCTTGTTATTAAATGTATTTTGCTGCCCACACAAAACAGTTATATAAGCTAATACGCCGATTGCAGTTAAAATCTCATTTTTCATTAAACACCGCATAACATTCATTAACGGTGTTAATATACATTAATCTTTCTGTTATTTAAAGTTTTTAAACTTGTTAAGCAGAGAAATCTGCATTGCGCTATTCCGGTTCCTCGGGGACAGACGTTAAGAAGCAGGAAGATTCTCCTGCCACCAGGAAATATATCAGTGACCACACCGGAACAAACCCGGTCAGGGAAAATTCAAGCAAAATGATGTGGTTTTCGTAATTTCACCGGAGGTAATTGGAAAAATTCCCTTATTAATAAGCGCTTTATTCAAATGCATGATCAGATGAACAAAATAATTTCCACTCTCCTGCTGTCAGTCCTGTGCCTGACCGTTAATTTAAGCGGCCAGGACTTCACCGTGGCCCGCATCCATTACGGCGGTGGCGGTGACTGGTACAGCGATCCCAGCAGTCTGCCGAACCTGCTGCGCTACCTGGGGCAGCGCACCGGGATGAAAGTGGCGACGGAAGAAGTTCAGCTCAAACTGACCGACAATGAAATCTACAATTATCCCTATCTGTATCTGACCGGGCACGGCAATATCCGGTTCAGTGATGAAGAAATCCAGCGCCTGCGGGAATTTCTGCTGCGGGGCGCTTTTCTGCATGTCGACGATAATTACGGCTTGGACGAATCATTTCGGCGGGAGCTGAAACGGGTGTTCCCGGACCGCGACCTGGTGGAGCTTCCCCACAACCATCCGATTTTTCACAGCTACTTCGATATCAAGAACGGCCTGCCGAAAGTGCACGAACACGACAACCAGCCACCGCAGGGATTCGGCCTCTTCGACGGCGACCGGCTGATGGTCTTTTACAGCTATGAATCCGATCTGGGGGACGGCTGGGAGGATGAGGAAGTTCATAACGACCCGGCGGACCTGCGTACTGCCGCTCTGCAGATGGGTGTCAACATCATCTGGTATGCCCTGACCCAATGACCGCTCCCATCGCCCGGCACCTGCGTAATTTCCGGCGCGCCGCCCTGAAAACCGACCTGCAGGCACTGGCCTGGTTTGGCTACAGTCTGGTGCTGACGACCGTCCTGTTCGCACTGCTGACCGAAAGTGTTTTCTATCTGAGTCCCGCCTTGCGCTTCGGCGTCTGGAAAGCCAGCCTGTTTTTGCTGCTGATCGCGGTCGCCGCCGGCCTGGTCCTAGCCCTGCTGATCGTTCTCAACCGGATCAAACGTTATCGGCAAACAGTGCTGGCCCGGAAGATCGGCGGACTGGTCTTTCCCAAAACCGACACGGTCATCAACGCCCTGCAACTGGAACGCACCCTCGGCGGCAGCAGCGCCCCGGCCCTGTCGCGGGCCTTCATCGATCAGGTTGATCAGACGCTACAGGCCCTCGACCCGGATGCGGTTTTCCCGCGGCGGCAACTGCAGCGCTGGAAGCTGACCACCCTACTGCTGCAAATCGGCTTCATTCTGACATTGTTCCTGTTTTGGATTCCCACCACTTCTGCAATATATCGCTGGGCTCACCCGCGCAGTGAATTTCCAGTGCCGAAACCGTTCCACCTGCTCAGTCACAGCCAGGATATCAGCATCCTGGGAGGTGAAAACATCGAAATCAGCATCCAGAGCATCGGCGCCAATCCCGATTCGGTCACGCTGGAATTGATCCCGACAACCGTACTGGCCGGCGATACTAACCTGGCCCGCACCGCACCGGTACTACACCGGGTGGCGGCTCAGTCACCGGGAGTCTATGTACTGAACCTGACCGAGGTCTACCAGGACTACCGTTACCGGGCTTTCGTACCAGCCCGGTATTTTTGGCAATCCTGGAAAGAAGTCAGTTCGGCCACCCACCGGATCTCGGTGACCGACCGGCCGGCTTTTGTGGATTTCACGATTACTGTGATTCCGCCACGCTACACCGGCCTGAAAGCCAGTTCCCAGAAAGGCAATCAGGCCAGCGTCCAGGGTCTGCGCGGCTCGACGGTGAGTCTGAATCTGACCGCCAACCGCCCGCTATCCGGCGGTTTCCTCAGTCTCAATGACAAGTCCGTACCGCTGACGGTGCGCGGCCGCCGGGCCGAAGGCCAGTTTAACCTGCGCACGGATGGAATCTTCTCGGTCCATATCAGCGACCGCCGGGGAATTGCCAACCGCGAGCCGATAAAATACCATCTGCAGATGATTCCCGACCTGCCGCCCGACCTGAAAGTCATCCGGCCGGCGCCGGTGGTGGAACTGGGCGAGGATCAGATTCTGCCGCTGCACCTGTCGATCAGCGACGATTTCGGTTTTTCCAAGCTCCAGGTCGGTTATGAAGTCCGTCGCCCGGCCTTCGCCGCCGCCGAACCCTACACCGCCATATTCGCCATCAGCGAAATCGCTCCGGCCGCCCCCTCCCAGGAGGTTTTCTCGATCTGGGATTTGACCGACCTGGATTTATTCCCGGAAGACGAGGTTCACTATCACTTCGAACTCTACGACAACGATGACGTCTCGGGACCGAAAAAATCGGTTTCCGCCAATTTCATCGCCCGGCTGCCGTCGCTGGCCGATCTGTTTGAGAAACTGGAACAGGGCGAAGCCGACCTGTCGCAAGAGCTCGAACTGGAAGCGGACGACCTGGAAATCCTGAACAACAAGCTGGAACAGGCCCAACTGGAATTGCTGAAACGTGAGGATATCAACTGGGAACAACAGCAGGCGCTACGGGAATCACTGGAAGAAGCCCGCGAAAAAGTCGAACAGATGAAGAATTTTTCCGAAGCGCT
The DNA here is from genome assembly GCA_043822705.1 of Fidelibacterota bacterium. Classification (GTDB taxonomy): domain Bacteria; phylum Fidelibacterota; class Marinisomatia; order Marinisomatales; family TCS56; genus JBDRBK01. Next base: position 571 of record JBDRBK010000186.1, on the reverse strand, counting down.
GGACCAGTTGGCGGAGTCGGCCGAAAAACACGGTCTCTTTTCCGAGGATATGCTGGAAAAATTCCGCCAGTTGAAGGAGCTGATAGCGGAACTGATTTCGCCGGAACTGCTGGCCAGCATGGACCGCCTGAGCGAGGCGCTGGATCAGCTCGATCCCCAGGAACTGTTGTCGGCCATGGAACAATTATCGGCCAATCTGAACCAGATGGAGCAGCAGCTGGACCGTTTCCTGGCGATCTTCGAGCGCATCCGGGCCGAGCAGAAAATGGAGGAAGTCCGCGAGCGGCTGGAACAGTTGGTCGAACAACAGGCCGGTCTGGATGAGAAAATTCAGCGCGCCGGTCCAGAAACGGAGCCGTCGGACCTGGCCCGGATGGCCCAGGAAGAACAGCGCAACAGCGAAGAATTCGATCACATCCGCGGGGTTATGGAACAGGCCGCCGACGCCGTGGAAAAATTCAGCCCGCCGCTGGCCGCGGAACTGGACCAGTTGCGTCAATCGGAACTGGCCGAGAACGCCGACGAGGCGCTGAAAAACGCAGGCAACAGTCTGCGGCAGCAGCAACCCGCC
>JBDRBK010000185.1:0-3584 GCA_043822705.1 Fidelibacterota bacterium | reverse complement strand
ACCATAGGAGGCGGTATAGTTGATCTGGGGCAAAAAGCTCGACTGGCTGGACTTGAGGTTCAGCAGTGACAGTTCCAGCGTGCTGCCGGTCAGGTTCAAAGAGCCGTTGTCGGACAGCGCCTGTTCGCGCAACTCCGCCTGACTGTGGCGGGTGAAAGGGCTGTCGTCCGGTTCGACCGTGTACTGCCGGTCCGGCTCCCGGCCCAGCAGCAGATTTAGGTCGCGGCTGGCATCGGCATAAGTCTGACGGGTGTTCAGAAAGGAGATGCTGTCGGCGTTGAAATCGACCCGGGCGCTGAGGTAATCGATCCGGCCGAGGCTGCCCAGCGTCATTCTTTCCTGCGATAGCGACCGGCGTTCCCGCGACAGGCGCAACTGGTCCTCCGCGATCGCCAGATTTTCACCGGCGGCAGCCAGATTGAAATAAGCTTGCGCCACCCCTAACAAGGTGTTCTCGATCGTCAGTCGTTCCTGCAGTTCGGCGGAATTCACCTGCTCCTGCAGGCTGCGGAAGGCATAGACCCGGCTGAGACCGCTGAACAGGGTGTATGAAAGGCTTAACCCGGTGGAGGTCTTGGTTGTGACCGCCGTAACCGGAAGGTTATTCTGGTAGCCGTCAAAATCATTATTGAGCAGGCCGGCGCTGGCATTGATGCTGGGCAGCAGACCGGCGCCGCCGATGGAGGCGTTATTTTCGCTGATGGCAGTCTGGTTGCGGGCGATCCGGATGCCGATATTCTGTTCCAGAGCCAACGCAAAGGCCTGTTCCAGGGACAAATTATCCTGAGCGGCCAGTCCGGCTGCCAGCAGCAGCGGCAGAACGTATTTAAGTTTCATCGTGAATACCTTTTCCATTAGATCATTTCCTCGTATTTCTGCTCTTTGACGGCCCGTTCCACAGCTTCGCGGGTGGGCATAACGCCGGTGCGCAGTTTAACCAGGCGCCGGTTCAGACTGTTGATGATTACCAGCATTACCGGTAGTACAATCAGGGTTATCAGCGTGGCGACCAAAACGCCGTAAGCCACCGAGATAGCCATCGGCACGGTGTGCTGGGCGTTGGGGTCGTTGGCCAGGATCAGGGGGAACAATCCGGCCATGGTGGTCAAAGATGTCAGCACAATGGGGCGGAAACGCGAGATACCGGCCTCCAGCACGGCGTCCATGAATTTCATACCTTCGCGCAGATAACGATTGAGCGTATTGATCAGCACGATCGAATCGTTAACCATGATTCCCAGCAGGGCCAGCACGCCGAAATAGGACGGCATATCGATGGCCTGCCCGTGGATGGCGTGGCCCCAGCCCATACCGATCAGGCCCAGCGGGACCAATGCCAGGATCAGGCCGGCCTGCAGGAAGGAACGGAAAGTAAGTGCAATCACGGCAAACAGCAGCACCACGATCGACGGCATGATGCGCAACATCGAATCGGTGGCTTCTTTCATTCGCTCGCCGCGGCCGCCGAAATAATACTGAATACTGGGATATTTCGCCTTGATTCGCGGCAGGATCGCAGTTTCCAGTTCGCTGGTGATTTCATTGACGTTTACCGATTTGTTGATCACATCGGCTTCGACCGTAACCTCGCGACGGCCGTTCAGATGGTTGATAGTGGTCAGGTTGCGCTCGTACTCCAGGTTGGCGATTTCACGGAGTGGCAACGACAGACCGCCGGCCGTGCGAATGCGCATATTTTCCAGAGCACCGATCGAGGATCGATCCTCCAGATCGTAGCGGACCCAGATTTTTACTTCATCGAGACCCCGGTTGATCCGCTGGACCTCTGACCCGAAAAAGCCGCTGCGGACCTGACTGATCACCGTTTGCAGATCCAGCCCCAGCAGAAAGGCCTTATCCTTCAGGGTGATCTTGATTTCCCGCATCCCGACCTGGTTGTTGTCGATGACGTTTTTCAAATCCGTGAGCTGTTCCAGTTCGGCTTTCAAATCATTGACCGCCCCATCGATATCGTCAAGATTATTACTCAAAATCGATACCGATACCGGTTTACCAAAATGACTCTGTTCGACATAGTCGATCCGTAGCGCCTCGGGAATCGGTCCCACTCTCAGCCGCAGCGCATTGGAAAAATCAGACGATGAAAACGAACGGAACTTGGTATCGATCAGATTAACACTGATTTGACCAGTGCTGGACGAAGTAATTTTTTTAACGATGCTGGTCACCACCGGTTTACCTTCTGTTTCGCCAAACTGGCCGCCTACTTCCTGAGCGGTAGCTTCGATTATATTCAGTTTGTCCAGCGTCAGAGTTTCCGGTGTCCCGGCCGGCATCTCCAGGTTTACATTGGCATAGTTGATATTCTGAAAACCGCCGGTACCCATCTGGATGACGCCGCCGACAATTCCACCGATCGTTATCACGAACAATCCGGTGACCACCGATATCGTCAGCAGCTTATTGCGAATCGCTCCCCGCAACACCGGTGCGTACAGGCGGTCACGAAGATAGGTCGTCCATTGCTTGGTTTTTGCTTCCAGCCGGGATATTTTACGATCCGGAGAAAGCGCCTTGGAGTGAGCGATGTGGGCCGGCAGGATCAGGATCCCTTCCAGCAATGAAATTGTCAGGGTTGCAATCACCACAACGGCCATTTCTTTAAACATCTGGCCGAACATGCCTTCGATCATCAACATCGAACTGAAGGCAACGATGGTGGTCAAGACCGCGGAGATAACGGCCGGCAATACTTCCAAAACACCGTCGATGGCGGCCCGGACCGGTTTCTTTCCGCGCTCAAAATGCTGGTAGATGTTTTCGCCGATCACGATGCCGTCGTCTACCAGAATTCCGATCACCAGAATCATACCGAACAGGGATATCCGGTTCAGCGTCAGGTCGTAGGCCGCGGCCAGGAAAAACATCCCCATGAAGGACAGCGGAATCGAGAATGCCACCCAGAACGACAGGCGCTGATTGAGGAAAATCGTGAGAAAAATCATTACGAACAGAAAACCCAGGATACCGTTATTCAGCAGAATTTTCTGCATCGTTTTAATGCCTACCGAATCGTCGACAATAACCGTGGCATTAATTACATCATTCCGCTCATTGAACTGTTCCACATAGGCTTTAACCTGGTCGGTGACCTGAATTACGTCTTCGCTGGCGGTGGAGCTCACCGAAACCATGACCGCCGGATTACCATCGACATAAACCCGATTGGGGTCTTCGGACCATTTATCCTGCACCGTGGCCACGTCGCTCAGACGGATAATTGCCCCCGTGGGCGTGGTGCGCAGGACGATATCCTGAAGATCGGCGGCATAGAATTTTTTCTGTTTGGTGCGGATATACAGCTCTTCGTCATTGCCACGGATCGTCCCCCCCGTCAGGTCGATGTTGGCAACCTTGATGGCATTGACCGCCTGGTTGAAACTGATATTATAATTAAGCAGATCGGCCTCGCGGAAGGCAATTTCGATTTCTTCCGCCGGGAAGCCGCTGATTTCCAGCTTTGAGATACCGTCCAGTTGCAGGATTTCCTCTTCCACCTGGCGGGCTTTGTCCTTCAGGACCGTCAGATCGACCGGACCGCTGATCATGAAATCGATGGCCCG
>JBDRBK010000184.1:0-5166 GCA_043822705.1 Fidelibacterota bacterium | reverse complement strand
AAGAGCCAAGGAAGTCGGCCTGCGTAAAGTTGTCGGTTCATCACGCTCACAACTGTTACTGCAGTTCATCACCGAATCACTGCTGATCAGCGGCATTGCATTATTATTGGTCCTGCCCCTGGCGCAACTGGCAACGCCGTTTCTGAATACACTGGCAGACACCGCGATTGCATTTAACAAAGACAGTCTCGGCACGATTATTACTTTCCTGATCGTCGCATTGATAGTTGTCGGCGGATTAGCCGGATTCTACCCGGCCCTGGTGCTATCCCGTTATAAACCGATCACGGTACTGAAAGGCTCATTCAGCAGTTCCGGTACGGGAAATCTATTGCGCAAAACGCTGGTGATTCTACAGTTCACGCTTTCAATTGCCCTGATCTGCCTGACACTGATAGTAAAAAAACAGATGGACTACATTCAAAATAAAGATTTGGGCTATGACCGCGAACAAGTGTTGATCGTCGATATGTTTGATCCATCAATGGGTGCCAAGTTGGACCTTTTCCGCAGTGAATTGCTCCAGCACAGCGCATTTACTATGGCAGCGATTTCCAGTAATTTGCCGGGACGGACCTTTGGCCGGACCGGAGTCAGGCCGGAAGGGGCGGCCGCCGAAGACATTTGGATTTGGAGTACAATTACGGTTACTCCGGAATCATTGCCGACCCTGGGAATGGAGATCAAGGAAGGGCGAAATTTCAGCCGGGAAATGAGCTCGGATACCAGCGGCGTCGTTCTGGTCAACGATATCGCCATCCGAAAATTAGGCTGGGACGATCCGATCGGGCGCAGGCTCTACTTCGGCACCCAGGATTCGATCGGCCAGCAAATCATTGGGGTGGTAGAGGATTTCCATTTTGTCGATTTCAGCCAGCCGATTGAACCGGTCGTGATTTTCCCGATACGCAACCGCGGCAAAAATGTGCTGGCGGCGCGCATCGCCCCCGGAATGATTCCCCCCGCCATCGAGCATGCCGAAAAAATATGGACGCAGATTTATCCTGATTATCCCTTCAGTTATGGTTTCATGGACGATGAATTCAATGCCCTTTATCGCCAGGTAACCAATACATCGAGTATAATGGACATCTTCGCCGGATTGGCAATCTTTATCGCTGCTCTGGGACTATTTGGGCTAGTCAGTCACGCCACCACCCAGCGCACCAAGGAAATCGGCATCCGTAAAGTCGTCGGCGCCTCCACCGCCACGATCGTGCGGATACTGATCCTGGATTTCCTGCGTCTGGTGAGTCTGTCGATATTAATCGCCGTCCCCATCGCTTGGTACGGAGGTACGAAGTGGCTGGAAAGTTTTGTCTATCGCACCTCACCGGGATATGGTATCTTTCTGATCGCCGGTGCGACGGCCCTGCTGATTGCGATCGTTACAGTCAGCTTCCAGGCAATCAAAGCCGCCCTGGCGAATCCGGTGAAATCACTGCGCTACGAATAACATGTTAAAAAACTATTTAGTCACTGCCATACGCTATCTTTACAAATCAAGATTGACGGCATTAATCAACGTGCTTGGTCTGGCGGTTGGTATGACCGCTTGCATACTGATCCTGCACTATGTCAGCTTCGAAAAAAGCTTCGACCGTTTTTACCCGGATGGAGACAGAATTTACCGGTTGCGCTATGAACGAATGTCCGAAAATGGCGAGGGCGTGCGTTTTGCCTCGTGCGCCCCGCCGGCTGCGGCCCGTATCCGTGGTGAGTACCCCGAGGTGGAGCAGGTCGGGCGGCTTTTCCGATACCAGGCCGGCGTTTCCTTTGGCGACACCAAATTCCTGGAGGACCAGATGTATTTTGCCGAGCAGGAATTGCTGGAGGTGCTGCCGCTGGAATTCATCGCCGGGGACGGTAATAATGGAATTCGTGAGCCCAATTGCGCCTATATCTCGGAGTCCGCAGCCAGTAAATATTTCGGCAAACGCGATCCGCTTGGGCAGACCTTCAGCATTGATCGGAAAACCGATTACCTTGTGACTGGTGTGTTCCGTGATCTGCCCGCCAATTCGCACCTGAGCTGCAATATTCTGCTTTCATTTAAAAATCTGGAAGTTATCTACGGTCCCGATGTCATGGAGGCCTGGGGACATACCGGATTCTACACTTATTTGAAATTGCGACCGGGCTTCACCGCCGAAACTCTTGCCCCCAAACTGGCTGAATTGGTGGAACGGGAATTCGGCGAAGCTTTACGCCACTATGATCTGACAATGACCCTGCCCCTGCAACCGTTGTGCGACATTCACCTGAATTCACACTATATGCAGGAACTGAAAGTCAACGGCAGCGCCGAAGCCGTCCGGTTTCTGGTGGTGATCGCGGTGTTTATCCTGTTGATGGCCTGGGTAAATTTCATAAATCTGTCAACCGCCCACGCATTGACCCGGGCCCGGGAGGTCGGATTACGAAAGGTGATCGGTGCTTCTCGCGGACAACTGATCACCCAGTTTTTCATTGAAACGATACTTATAAACCTGCTGGCCATCGCCGTGATGATCGGATTCCTGGAACTGCTGACTCCACTTTTCAACCGGTTGACGCATTTACCGGCGTTTTACAGTGTCTGGAGCAATAGCTGGCTGATTCCGCTGACCGGGTTGTTTTTCTCCGGTGGCGTGCTGATTTCAGGACTCTATCCGGTGCTGGCCCTTTCATCTTTCGAACCGCGGCAGGTACTGACTGGCAAACTACTGCATGCGCGTAGTGGCTTGACACTGCGGAAATTGCTGATCGGGTTTCAATTCATCCTGGCCCTGGCCTTGCTGCTTAGCACACTGGCAGTGACACGACAGACCCGCTTTATGCGACAGCAGGATCCGGGGTTCGATCTGAATCAGATTCTGGTGATTAAGGCGCCACGAGCGATTGGCGAGGATTATGCCAATCAACTGCAGGCATTTAAAAAAAGGTTGCTACAGGAAGCGGCTGTCGCCCGCTCGTGCGTAGTGACCGAAGTGCCGGGAAAACAATTATTGTGGGATGCCGGCGGCATTTTCAGGGTCGGTGAAGATTCTAATAATTCCAAGAATTACCAGATCGTCGGTATCGATTATGATTATCTGGATGTTTTCAGCATCAATCTGGTGGCCGGACGCAGTTTTGCGGTGGAACATCCTGCCGATGCCGAAAACCTGCTGTTGAATGAAACTGCCGTAACCTGGATGGGTTTCAGCGATCCCCAGGCTGCTATTGGTCAACAGGTCAATTACTGGGACCAGATTTTTACTATCGTCGGTATTGTTAAGGATTACCACCAGCAGTCGTTGAAGGCGAAATTCGAACCAACCCTGTTCCGGTTAATGCCACAGGGTCGCGGTAATCGTGCTCATCTGGCGGTAAAAATGTCCGGTAGTGCCAATAGCCTGATAGTCTCACGGATCCAGGCGCTGTACGACAATTTTTTCCCCGGTAATCCATTCGATTTCTTTTTCCTGGATGATTACTATGATCAACAATACCAAGCCGACCGGCAATTCGGCGCGGTCATCGGACTGTTTTCCTTTTTAGCGATTTTCGTGACCAGCCTGGGAGTCCTGGGATTGTCGTCTTTCATGGCCCTGCAGCGCACTAAGGAAATTGGCATTCGTAAAGTCCTGGGGGCTTCAGTACCACGAATCTTATATTTGATGACGCGGGATTTCCTGGTGATACTGACAGTGGCTTTTGCGATTGTACTGCCGGTCGCCTGGTGGGGTGTAAATACCTGGCTTCGCGGTTTTGCCATACGGATGGACCTGGTCCCCGGACTGTTCATCCTGCCATTGATAATCGTTCTTATAGTAATCGTCCTGGCTGTGGGTCTATTATCCTTCCGGGCGGCAACAACCAATCCGGTCAGGTCGCTGCGGTACGAATAAATCATCTACCACGGACATCAATCTTTTTATTCGGCAGGTCTAAATCAGCAATTCGAGTAACGGCGAACCCGGCGTGTGATTACGGAAAATAATTAGTAAACTTCGATCAATTTTAAGGGAATGATCATGATAAAAGTATCCGGCCTCGATAAGTACTACTCCAACGGCTTTGTCAAAACCTATGTTCTGCGGGATATTAATCTGGAGATCAACAGCGGCGAATTTATCTCCATTATGGGTCCTTCCGGGGCCGGCAAGTCCACCCTGCTGCATATCCTGGGCATGCTGGACGGCCAATCCGACGGGGAGTACCAGTTCCTTGATCAGGAAGTCCATAAACTAAGTGAAAAACAGAAAACCGCCCTGCATCGCGATTTCATCGGTTTCGTGTTTCAGAGTTACCATCTGATCGATGAACTGACCGTGTATGAAAATCTGGAAACGCCGCTGATCTATAAGAAGATGAAGGGTGGCGAACGTAAGGGCCGGGTGGCAGATATCCTGGACCGCTTCGGGATTGTGGCCAAAAAGGATCTTTTCCCTCATCAGCTTTCCGGCGGCCAGCAGCAACTGGTGGGAATCGCCCGGGCGGTGATCGCCGAGCCGCAGTTGATCCTGGCCGATGAACCCACCGGCAATCTCAATTCGGCCCAGGGCACGGAAATCATGGAAATGCTGGCGAAACTGAATCAGGATGGCACGACCATCATCCAGGTCACCCACTCCGAAGAAAAGGCCCGCTACGCCGACCGCATCATTCACCTGGCCGACGGCTGGATCGATCAGGAAGAAGTGATTGGTGATTAGTAATAAGTAATGGGTGGAAATGTTAACATGCACAGGGTACAATATTGTTTTCCTCTATTCCCCAGCACCGCTGTTTCCCCTGAGCTCCGTACTTTGAGCACCAAATTGCTTTATCGAATAAATAATTTATCAGGCATATAGGATAATGGACCGCAAGATCGAGAAGAAGAAATGGCCGCCGAAAAAGATTGCCGGGATTGCCGGTGGCGTTATCGTGGGAGCGCTGATCATCTGGCAGATCGGCTTCAGCGACAAGAGTTCGCGCCTTAACGTCACCCGCGAGCGGCTGGTGATCGCCACCGTCAAACGCGGTGATTTCCAGGAATTCATTCCCGTCATCGGCACGGTCATCCCGATCAAGACGATCTACCTGGACGCCATCGAAGGCGGCGCCGTGGAACACCTGTTCCTGGAAGCGGGCAGTTTCGTCAAAGCCGGCGATCCGATCCTGCGGCTGGCCAACACCAACCTGCTTTTGGACATCATG
>JBDRBK010000183.1:0-4036 GCA_043822705.1 Fidelibacterota bacterium | reverse complement strand
GGAGAATCAGTCAGGAAAAAATACCCCAATGGGTAGAGTAAAACTGCCACCTATATGTTAAATCAAATTGGAAATATGAATGCCGTTCAAGTGGTCAACTTTCAACCGGAATCAATGGCAACTTTCGCCGGAATCTGCACCTACTACCGTCTAAACTAATTCGCGAGCGTAACGCGGCTCTGAGAGGCTCGTAGCAGGTGTGTATTGTAGCATTAAATGATACTTCAACCATTTAATCCTAGAAACCCGATTCCACAGATCAGAAGCTTAAAACCAACAAAATGGTAGCAGATTTTGCATGCAAGATGGTGCAATGATCGTGCTGAAAATGAGGAATATTTTGGTAGCATATTGGTAGCATATTGGTAGCATTTGATGCTAATTTTGGGCGTTATTTCAACAATTAACCGGCAATTACTGCTCAAGCTATTTCATACGAATAAGGTCCCATTTCTCGACGAGAAACAGGACCTTGATTTGTCGTCGGAGCGGCGAGATTTGAACTCGCGACCCCCTGAACCCCATTCAGGTGCGCTACCGGGCTACGCCACGCTCCGATTTATCTCTGCAAAAGTTCCAGCAATGATTCCAGTTCGCGACGAATGTAATTCAGCATTTTATTGCGGCGGTTGATTTCTTCCTGGCAATTCTCGGCTGATTTGGATTCGATCACTACCGGATTATCCGGTAATGGCTCGGCTTCCGGCTGGTCAAATTTTTCCGCCAGAAGCTGTTTACGGGCACCTTCGATCGTGAATTTTTCCTGGTGCAGCAGTCGTTTGAGCTTCAGTATCAGGTCGATATCCTTCTGACGATAGGTCCGGTTACCGGCCCGGTTTTTGGGCGGGGCCAACTGCTTGAATTCAGTTTCCCAGTACCGGAGCACATACGGTTTCAGACCGGTGATCTCACTGACTTCACTGATCGAATAGTACAGTTTTTTTATGCCCTGTTCCATTGAACCTGATCCATTACGCGAATTAAAGCAACACTTGATATTAAATCCCTAACGGGAATTAACACAAGCCTTTTTGTCAAAGATCGTCTATTTATTTTCTAAGCTGACAGGGCCTGTTCCGGAGCAACATATTCCATTCCGAAAGCATCCGACACACCCTTATGGGTGATTTGTTTTTTATATGTATTCAGACCCAGTAACAGTGCTTTATCGGATTTCAGGGCTGCCACCGGCCCCAGATTGGCCAGTTTTAGCATGTACGGCATGGTGGCATTGGTCAGGGCAATCGTCGACGTAAACGGCACTGCGCCGGGCATATTAGCCACGCAGTAATGCAGAATACCATCAACTTCATAAGTGGGGTCCTGATGGGTTGTTGCCCGACAGGTTTCGATGCAACCGCCCTGGTCTACCGCTACGTCTACAATTACACTGCGTGGTTTCATCAGCTTGAGCATTTCGCGGGTAACCAGTTTGGGTGCCTTGGCGCCAACGATCAGAACGGCTCCGATCAACAGGTCGGTCCTGGGCAGCAGCTCGGTCAGATTGTATTTATTGCTATACAGGGTATGCACATTCTTGGGCATGACCTCATCCAGATAGCGCAGGCGATCGAGGTTATTGTCCAGGATATAGACATCGGCGCCCAAGCCGGCCGCCATCTGTGCGGCATTGACGCCGACCACTCCACCGCCCAGTACGGTCACCGTCGCCGGCCGTACACCGGGTACGCCCCCTAACAGAATTCCGCTGCCGCCAAAGGGCTTCTCAAGATACTTGGCACCTTCCTGGGTGGCCATGCGCCCGGCAACTTCACTCATGGGGATCAACAACGGCAGTTTGCCGTCGGCGGTCATGATTGTCTCATAGGCAATGGCAGTCGCGCCGGTGGCGAGAAAATCCCGGGTAAGTTTTTCCTCGGCGGCGAAATGGAAATAGGTGAACATCGTCAGATCCTCCCGGACCATGGCGATTTCCACCGGTTGCGGTTCCTTGACCTTCACAATCATTTCGGCCCGGTCAAAAACTTCCTTGGCCGTTGCAATCATTTTACAGCCGATTTCGGCATAAGAATCATTGGAAAAACCGCTGCCGATTCCCGCATCCTGCTGAACCAGTACGGTATGACCCTGGTTAATCAGTTCCATCGCTCCGTGGGGTGTTAAAGCCACCCGATTCTCATTGTTCTTTATTTCTTTCGGTACACCAATGATCATTTGTACCCCCTTATTCTAATTAGGGTTAAAAGCGCTTCTTTTTAAATGGGCGCTGATGATCGCCATCCCGTCGGGGTGGACGATCGCGACGTTCCGGCTCCGTAAAACCTTCCGGTCTCGGCTTGGTTGCCCGGATGCTGAAATCGTAACGCCCCTGGTCGTCGATTTTAATCAGTTTGACGCGCACTTTATCACCGGATTTGACCACATCGGTGACATTTTCCACGCGTCGCCACTCTAATTCCGAAATATGCACCAGTCCTTCGCGGCCCGGAGCATACTCAACAAAGGCACCGAAGGTCATCATACGGGTCACGATTGCATCGTATTCCTGTCCGATCTCCGGTTCAAAGGTTATTGCCTTGACCCATTCCACGGCGTCGCGGCACTTATTGATATCGGTACCGGAAACGACAACACTGCCGTCGTCGTCCACATCGATTCCGCATTCGGTATCGGCAATGATCTTCTTGATCATTTTTCCGCCGGGACCGATTAAAATTCCGATCTTTTCCGGGTTGATCTGCAACATCAGAATCTTGGGCGCATACGGCGACAATTCCGTCCGCGGCTGTGGCAGAGCCTCATTCATGATGTTCAGGATATGCAGACGGCCTTCGCGGGCCTGCGCCAGCGCTTCGCGCATCAGATCCAGGCTCAGTCCCTCGATTTTGATATCCAACTGGATGGCCGTGATGCCTTTGGCCGTTCCGGCGACCTTGAAATCCATATCGCCCAGATGATCTTCCGTGCCCAGAATATCGGTCAGGATGGCATGGCGATCGCCTTCGCTGATCAATCCCATGGCGATACCGGCCACATGCTCGCGGATCGGTGCCCCGGCATCCATCAGCGCCAGCGAACCGCCGCAGACGGAAGCCATCGACGATGAACCGTTGGATTCCAGGATGTCGGATACGATCCGGACGGTGTAGGGGAATTTGTCAGCGCTGGGAATAATCGGTTTCAACGCCCGTTCGGCCAGGTTGCCGTGACCGATTTCGCGCCGGCTGGTTCCCATAATGCGGCGCACCTCACCCACCGAGAACGGCGGGAAATTATAGTGCAGCATGTAGCTTTTAGTATAATCACGATCGATGTCATCGATGATCTGCTCGTCGCGCTTGGTCCCCAGAGTCACGGTTACCAGGGCCTGGGTCTCACCGCGGGTGAACAGAGCCGACCCATGGGTCCGTGCCAGAAACCCGGGTTCGATCGTGATCGGCCGGACGGTCTTGGTGTCCCGGCCGTCGATTCGACGGTTTTTACTCAGGATGATCTCACGCATCACGACTTTGTGCTGGTCATGGATCAATTCGGCGACTGCGCGCGCCGACTCAGGATAGGTCTCGGCCAGTTTTTCGCTGGTTTCCGCGATTAGATTTTCCAACGCCTCGTAATGTGCCATTTTATCTTCGATGGCAACGACTTCATCGACGCCGGCATCAGCCAGATCCGCCACGGCCTGTTTCAGCGCCGTGTTATCTTCGACTACCGGTAATTCCCGTTTCTTGACCACACAATCGGCGACCAGTTTCCTCTGCAGATCGTTGAGAATCTTGACAAAGGAGTGGCCGTATTCGATCGCTTCGACCAGCAGTTCCTCGGAAATCTCCCGGGCTTCGCCTTCCACCATGACCACTGACTGGTCGGAACCGGACACAACGATTTCAAAATCACTGATTTCCATCTGTTCAATCGTCGGATTGACGATAAAATTTCCATTAACACGTCCCACGCGGACGGTGGATATCGGTCCGTTCCAGGGAATGTCGGACAGCATCAGCGCCGCCGAGGCGCCGATCCCGGCCAGAATATCCGGCGGATTTTCGCCATCACTGGACAAAGCGGTGATTATTAC
>JBDRBK010000182.1:0-7567 GCA_043822705.1 Fidelibacterota bacterium | reverse complement strand
TTAATGATTGGACCGTCCTGAATGCAAAAAGGTTGTCAAATAGAAACAGAAGGTTGAAAAATATTTCAATTGGTGCTGGAAAAACATGGACTTATTTTAGTTTTTGTTGGCATTTCGGGCAGAAATGCGTGCCGCGCTGGCCGACACGGATTTTAATAATAGTGGTTCCGCAACGTAGACAGGATTGGCTCTCGCGACCAAAAACCATCAATTCATTAACGAACTCACCGGTGGAATTTTCACCGAAGGCAAAGTTGATAATCGTTGTTCCGTTCTGTTCGATGCTGCGCTGTAGAATATTTTGAATGGCGGCGTGTAACTGGCGTACTTTCGAAGGGCTGATACGTTTGCTACTCGTCTCTGGATGGATCCGGGCCGTCCATAACGCCTCGTCGACGTAAATATTGCCCAACCCGGCGATAAATGATTGGTCCAGCAGCAGTGGTTTGATTTTACGTGAAGATTGTTTCAGTCCGGTACTGAGCCATTTGTCGGTAAATTTATCACTCAGCGGTTCGACGCCGAGTTTTTCCTCGAGAAAATCGGCATTAGCGGTAAAATAGATACGGCCGAATTTGCGATAGTCCTTAAAAAACAGTTTCGAGCCATCCTGAAAATTGATGGTAATAGTGACGTGCTGTGGTTTGTCATTTTCTCCCAGCCGGGATAACAGACGACCGGTCATTCGCAGATGTATCAAAATGAAGCCTGTGTCCAGACTGATCACGATATATTTTCCGCGACGGCCCACCGCAACGACTGATTGACCTGCGACCAAACGGTTGAACTTTTGGGGACTGTGGGTTGCGATCACCTGGGGATAATTAGCGGCAGTGAAAACTGCGGCAATGGTTTTACCGGCAATCAGGGGCCGGATGGAACGAACGACTGTTTCGACTTCTGGTAATTCTGGCATAAAGCGGTATCCGCCAATATAGTGTTATTATTTCGGGTTGAATATTACTACTGGTAGGAAAAAAATCGAATTTGTAGATAATCCAGGTTGATTTTAATTTATGCCGTCAACGAGGCTTGGTTGCCGGGGGAAAGTAAAAAGCAATCGGCAGGCACCAATGTATCAAGAAAAACTGCAAGGAGTGGTAATGAAAAAACTGGTTCTGGTAATATTGATAATTCCACTGGTGATTTTCGGTCAAGTAAAAGTCGGTCCGCTTACTTTTATGGATAGCAAATCGGCTGTCAACACCGCTTTTGAACTGGGGATCGGCGGTAACACTGCCGTCGGGCTAAGCTTTGAGGTCCCGCCCTACGGCCAACTGGAAGTTCTGCAATTTATTCCCGGTTTCTGTATGAAAGCGTCACTGGGAACGGCCGGCGGATTCTTTTTTCAAAACGCTTTGTGCGCCCGCGCCAAATACGATGAAAAACTGCTGATCCTCGCTGGTTACGGCCTGGGTGTTCGTCTGGGTGACAACATGACTGTTTACACGCCGCTGGTGGTGGGTGCCGATTATTTTATCAATGAGAAAATAATGGTGACGGGCTCGCTGCAGTTTGGAGCACTGTCAACGTTGAACATTGGTATTGGAATGGGCTGGGGCTACTGATCTGCTCCAGCGTTAGATACAGGCCGGCAGATCAACTATTGATCTGCCGGTTTTTTTTTGTCATTGGCTGTCGGTATTTATGCCGGCTAATTGATTTGAATTAATAGTAAAAAAACAGTATTTTTACCCGGTTGCTCAGGGTATTGCGCGAATGGATTTTTACCCAATAAGATAATTCAGGTACGTTCATCTTATTTTGGCGGACGATATTTTAACTAGATCGTTCGTAGTCTGACGCCAGTACGATTCATCCAGTAATTTTGATTGAAGCAGCGGCGCTTACCGAAGCACAATTTCAGAGCCGCGATCTTCCCCGCGGGGATCATTGGATTAGATGCGGGTGTTGCGGTCGGATGCAAAGCATAAGTGGATCAAAATTGTTGGAGGCTTCATGAAACAACACTGCGCCAATAGAGTTTTAACTATATTTATTATTTGTTTTCTATCGATTGGCCAAGCCCAGAATAAACCGGTGGTGGCCTTTATTGATTTTTTCAACAATACTCCGATTGATGTCTTGACCAAAAAACTGCCGGAATACTCCGAAACCATGACGGCGATGATCGAGCAAATCGGCAAAGTGGAAATACGAACCGCCGCGGATATCGAGTTTATCAATCAATTACGGGACGAACTGCAACTCGGCGTTACCAGTGAAGACGACCCGGTTGTGAAATTATTGAATCTGCCGAGGGACAAATTCGGCACGCTGCTGCAACAGGGCGCCGATTACTTGGGCTTCGGCGTGTGGATGTCCAACGACAACATGATTTTCAAGGGCGCCAGTATCAGTTTGACCATGTTTCTGGTGGACGTGGAAACACGGGAAACGATTACCGTGACCCAGGCCATCGACAACGACGCTCTGCCGATCGGTCGCAATCCGATCCTTGATCCCCCGGCCCTGGATTATATGGATGAACTGTTCGCCGGGATGGCTGAGGAATTGTCCTATTCCCTGACCCTGCCGCGGGAGGAATGGGATTTTCGTTATGAAATCAAACAGCTCGAAAACGACGCCAAGGGTCGCCGTAACGGAAAAAAAATGACGATGATTGGCGTCGGCATGCTGGCCTTTACCCAATTTATCGGCGCTCTGGTGGATGTCACTTTTCTACAGGTGCTGGCCTTTGACGGTTATTCCTTCGTGATCTACCTGGGTTTGCGCGATATTTACATTGGCAAGGATATCGGCAAGCGGGTAGATCGTCTGAAAAAAGCCTATCGGCTGCAATACGACACCAAGATATAGGAGTATACCATGAGAACAACAGTATTATTCATCCTGTCAGTCGTATTGATCTTTTCGATGACAACCTTCGCCCAGCCGGACCTGCAACAGATCACAGAAATCGAGCAGACGCTGGAAATGTTCGGCCTGACAACAGCGGCAGTCCAGGGCAAACAGGTCGTGGCTACCGGTGCCTTCGGGCGGCGGACCGAAGAATTCTCGCCTCTGGTCAAGAAAATGGCCGATCGCTTTGGTGAGCAGTTATTCGGCCAATTTGACAACGAAAAGAACCGCAAGGAGCTTTCCGATTACCTGAAAGGGTTTCTGTCTAATTCCAGTATTTTTGCCGTGGCGGAAGTGGACCAGGGACGATTGGGTTTGCTCAGCGAGGAGTTTGCAACGGTCGAAATGGGTACGGCTACGTTCGCCGCTATGAAAGAACGGGGCCAGTATCTGGCATTGAATTACCTGATTAAACCTGATATTGCCTTCGGGAAAAACGGTGAAAACATGCTGGCCGCCGACTTGATCGATATGAAAACCGGAGAGCGCTACACCGCAATCGTCGGCAAGCGCGGCTACCAGATTTCCAACCTGCAAATGGCGATGCGTCTCGCCACCAACCTGGAAGAAATCGTCCAGGCTGGCAGCCCGGAAGAGCGCAAAACGCTGTATGAAATCCAGCGCGCCGAAGCGGCCTGCGACAATGTTAATCTGGATACCAAGATATTGATGGTCACCGCCGCTTCCTGCTATGCCGGCGGTGCCCTGATTGGTATCGCGAAGGGTGGGTTCAGCGGCTGGTTCTTCGGGGCGATATTCTCCGGCGGCCTGAGCGGTGTCGGCTGGTGGGCTTATATGAAATACAAGAATCTGTACGATCTCGAGCGGGCCAATCTCAAGCGGCTGACAGACGAGTACAATACTAAATTCAATAAAAAACGCCCGCTCTACTACTGAGGATGCACAATAAATTGACCCGGCTCGGAGCCGCGATCGTGCTGGTCGCGGCTCTTGGCGGCCAGTCGCAGACGGTTATCGGTGAAGGGCTGGCGACGACCCGAGCGGCGGCACTGGCGGCCGCCAAGCGCGATGCCGTGGAAAAAGGCATCGGCGTTATCATTGCCAGCGAGACACTGGTCAAAAATGCGATGGTGGCCGAAGACCGGATTCTCAGCAAGTCCAATGGTTTTGTCAAAACCTGGGAGGAAGTATCCGCCGGCGAAACCAGTGACGGTCTCTGGGATGTGAAAATATCAGCGGTTGTGACGGATATTCTCGATGAGGTCGTCAAGGATCAACTGGCATTGGATCTGCTGCTGGACTGGCTGCGCAATCCGCGCTTTATGGTCATGATCGACGAATTGAATGTGGACGACCCCAAATCCGCTGTCGCCGAAACCGAAATCGGCCGGGTCATGGGCCAGAAGGGGTTTGATATCATCAGTCCGATTCAATCCGAGGCGCTGCGGCAAAGGAACGTCAACCTGGCGGAAATAATAGGCAACCCCGACGCCGTGGTGGCGCTGGCCAACGAATTCGGGGCGGAGTATATCGTAACCGGAACCGCTCGCGCCAATGCCATCACCCATGCCATGCTGGGTTCGAGCTTCTCCGGCCAGGGAAATATTACCGCCCAGGTGATCCGGGCCGACAACGCCCAGATTCTGGCCCAGGAGACCTTTCACGGCAAGGCGGTGCACGTTGACCAGCACACGGCCGGGATGTACTCTCTTAAGGATGCCGCCGAGCAGCTCAGTAATTACCTGATCAGGGAGTCGGTACGACGCTGGTCGCTTGAGCAGTCCAACGCCCGACCACTAGATATCACCCTGACCGCCATCAACTTCGGCCAGCGCAAACAGTTTATTGAATTCCTGGAAAACGAGCTGAATGGAGTGGCGGGGGTCGATCGGCCGGCCTTTTCCGGTGGTGTGCTGACTCTGCGGGTCCGGTATTCCGGAACAGGCGAGGAATTCGCCGACGCCGTTTACGGTCGTGATCTGGGCGGCTTTTCAATTGAGGTTCACGAAGTGACGGCCAATAAAGTCGTCCTGCAGGCAATAAATAAATAACTTCAACAGTAAGAGAAAAAAACGAGAGGGAAATCCATGAACAAAACCAAAATAGGGCTGCTGCTTCTGTCCGCCTGCCTGCTGGCACTGTGGGGTTGTGGTGGCAAGGCAGTGATCACCGGCTTTGATTTTGCCGGTTATAAGAGCAATTTGGACCAGGTTGCCAAACAGCATATTGCCGTCAATAATCCCAAGGATCTGAAAAATTCGATCGTGAAAAAAGTGGCGATTTCCGAGTTTAATCTGGAATTTCTGGTTGACCTGGATAATGAGAGTCTCCATAAGCAACTGGTGGATGAATGCTACGATATTTTTGTGAAGGAAGTGTCCGCCGCCACCGGCTGGGAGTTTGCAACTAGAGATGCAGTAATCGCCAGCCCGGTTTACCAGTCCATGAATAAACAGGATCGAATTGAAGGCGGCGGTTATCAGAAAAAAGGCGGCTATGCCTATACTACCGACACCGTGATCTACCCGCCCACCGGGATGGGCATCCTGAAAATGGAAGCGGCCAAAGGATTGAAGGCCCTGAAAGGCGCCTTCAAGGGCATGGGCAATGTAAATAAAGAAGCGGGTGTTCTCGAAGATGTCGGTGCGGATGCGGCATTCAAAGTCCATGTGATTGCCTTTATCCATGATGATAAGAAGGTTAAAAATGACATCCGTGCCTGCATCACCCCCGGTGTCGCCGGTTTGGCCTCTACTTCGAAAACTGAATTGCACCTGGGTGTCAACAAAGGTCCGGGTGGGTTGATCGGCGTCGAAGGTCCCGACGGTGTTAAATATGTTTATAGTTATAAAGGAATGACCTCTTTCACGCTGATAAGCGACAAAAAGAACCCCGGACGGATCATTTCTTCAATTAATTGCAAACCGGAAAAAGGCAAAGGTATCCTGATCCAGGAATTCATGGATGGCTACAAGGAAGCTTTCACGGCTTATTCCAAAATGATCGGCCAGCAGATAAAATCCAACATGTAGGTGCTACATAACAGCTGATGATAAAAACCCGGTTGCGGCCGGGTTTTTATCATCAGTTATTCAATACAAGTTTCAGGATTCTGAGGGTCCGGCCCGGATGGCAATCGCATTGACGACCGGCATGGAAATGGATGAAACTATTGATTATAGATGATTTATATTTACACAACCATGTTTACGGTGCACCCTCGAATGATTAAAAAAAATCTGGTATGCTGTTTGCGGCAGGTGCGGGTAAATTCGGGCAAGGAGTAAAAATGCGTAAGCTGACAATTTTAACTAGTATAGCATTTCTGATTTTTTCCTGTGAAAATCTGCTGGTGAAAAACGGCGATGACAACCGTGGCAATACACGCCCTCTCACCGCCAAAGAGCAGGCGCTGGTTACTTCCAATCAGGAGTTCGCCTTCAATCTGTTGGCCGCGGTGACGGCGAGCGACGCCACCGAGAATATTTTCATTTCCCCGCTGAGTGTGGCGATGGCCCTGGGCATGACCATGAACGGTGCCAGTGGTCAGACCTATGCTGATATGCAAGCCGCGCTGGAATTCGCCGGGTTGAAGGAAACCGAAATCAACCAGACTTTTGAGTCGCTGATTGAGTTGTTGCAATCCATCGACCCTGAGGTGATCACGGAAATCGCCAATTCGATCTGGATCAGAGATGGATTCACGGTCGAAAATGACTTCATTGAAACCAACCGGGATTACTTTGATGCGGAAGTCGCCACGGCGGATTTTACTGATCCGGCCACCGTTACGACCATCAACGACTGGATCGCCGCCAACACCAACGGTAAAATCACCGACGTCCTCGATCAGATTCCGGCGGAAGCGGTGATGTACCTGATCAATGCGATCTACTACAAAGCGATCTGGCAATATGAATTTGATCAAGAATACACACGACCGGAAGATTTCTACGTATCAGCGAACAATTCGGTGACCGTCGACATGATGCGGTTGACAGCCGATCTGCAGTACTATGCGGATGATACTGTGCAGATTGTTGATCTGCCTTACGGTCGCGGCAATTATTCCATGACGGTGATCCTGCCGTGGGCCAGTATTGATCTGGATGAATATATCCAATCCTTTGATAGTCAACGGTGGAATTATTACCTGTCCGAACTGGAA
The DNA here is from genome assembly GCA_043822705.1 of Fidelibacterota bacterium. GTDB lineage: Bacteria > Fidelibacterota > Marinisomatia > Marinisomatales > TCS56 > JBDRBK01. The sequence continues at coordinate 576 of JBDRBK010000182.1, read as the reverse complement.
GTTAAAACCGGTACTGTAGCCGTACCCCGGCTGCGAATCAATTACAAACTGCTGATGAATGAGGCGCTGGACCAACTGGGCATGGGAATCGCCTTCTCCGGACAGGCCGATTTCAGCCGGATCAATCCGTTCTACGATCTGTTTATCAGCCGGGTCATCCACCAGACTTTCGTCCAGATGGATGAAGAAGGCACGGAAGCGGCGGCCGTCACCGTGGTTGAGGTTTCTTTAACGTCTGTCGGACCGGTAACGGATTTCACCATGGCGGTGAACCGGCCGTACCTGTTCCTAATCCGCGAGCGTGAATCAGGTGCTATCCTGTTTACAGGGAAAATAAGCCGGCCGGTCTGGGAAGAGTAAAAACCGGCCAATAATAACGAGCAAACCCGGCTTGCGCCGGGTTTGCCGAAAACTACTACAGTGTCTTAATTGCCGGGGAGTGAAAGTGGGGGGGGTATCAGAGCAAACGACCGCCAAGCTGCAGCAGTTTTAATTCATATAGCCGTGCGGCGTAACGGGCTCGGGTTATCGCCAGTTTGGTGCGCACCAGATTGAGTTGGGCCTCCCGGTACTGGA
>JBDRBK010000181.1:0-12661 GCA_043822705.1 Fidelibacterota bacterium | reverse complement strand
ATTCATCTTTCCTCGACTCATGTCGAGGTAGGAATTGGCACCTTCCCCTTTTCAGGGTGGTTGCCAGGGCGTCTACGGGCCTAATCCCTCAACCCTTCTGGATGAAATGCGAAATGGTGTAAAAAAGCTTTATGAGCTGTTGGCTCTGTTCAAGCTTACAGAGGGAAGGCGCCACCGCACAACAGTTTTTATCGGTCATTGATAGGCCTGCCGGCGGTGTTCACCAGGGCAGTTCGTTCCCCCGGTAATCGATGAATTTGCCACTGTCAGCAATACCGGCTTGGTCGATGACCTGCAACATCCCGGCTATCGATTCGGATACCGTCAACGGAGCATCAGGCCCGCCCATGTCGGTTCGCACCCAGCCCGGGTGCAGATTCAGAACAATAATTCCACGTCCGGCCAATTCCAGACTTATATTTTTCGATACCATGTTCAAGGCCGCTTTACTGAGGCGTAAACCGTAATAACCACCCGAGCCATTATCAGCGACCGATCCCATTCGCGAAGAAATATTGGCGATTACAGTGCCGCTGGTCAACGCCGGCAACAGGTGCCGTGTGACCTGTAACGGTCCCAGTGTATTGGTCTTGAAGGTCGCCAGCGCCAGATTGTAGTCCACTGCTTCCAGGGATTGATCCGCTTCGCCGCCGATCCCGGCATTATTGATTAACAGCGAAAGGACGGCAGTTCGTTCCAGTAGCAGCCCACAAGCCGTATTTATTGACGATGGATCGCTAATATCAATGGCAAGCAGCTGTTCGGCCGGGATCAACTCAGCCAACCGCCCGGCGCGATCCGGCCGCCGGCAACCAGCGAAAACACGGTAATTTTTAGCAGTCAGTTGCCGGACGAATTCGAGTCCCAAACCACGATTGGCACCGGTGATGAATGCTGTTTTCATGCCGGCTTTCCCGATTTGCTGTTGATCCGTTTCCGGCTCAGATCCGGGACCTTGAACCAGCGTACGATCCGGTCGCCCAGCGCCGGCGATATTTGACCCAGCGCCAGTAACGGTTTCATCGGACCCTGGTTGACGATAATCTCCGGCCGATTACCCTTCAACCCGGCAATTACCGCATCGGCCACAGCCTGCGGACTGGAAGTGCCCAGCAATGGCGGCACTTCACCCCGGATGTCATGGAACATACCAGCTTCGGCGATGAATCCCGGGCAGATCACCACGACTTTTACACCGGTTCCATGCAATTCCTGGCGCAGGCTGTCACTCCACATGATCAGACCGGCTTTGCTGGCGGTGTAAGGCGAATTGAATGCTTCACCCTTCTTCCCGCCCAGCGAAGCGATATTGATTATCCGGCCGTAGTCCCGGTTGAGCATGCGTGGCAGAACCTTCCTGGTCAGTTCCATGGGAGCCAGCAGGTTTAGATTGATGATATTTGAGATTTCTTCCGTCGAAAAATCCTGGAAGCGACGATAGATTTCGATCCCGGCGTTATTAACAATCACATCCAGGTTGCCGACCAGGTTGATGATTTCCAGATATAGTTCACCGATTTTTTTAATTTCCAGCAGATCGAAGGGAAAAGTCCAGATTTTGGTTCCAAAACCAGCACTTTCCTCCTTGGTCTGCGCCAGGCCGGATTTCGAGCGCGCTACGAGGGCTAGATTATATCCTTTTCGGGCTAAAGTTCGTGCAATATACCGACCAATCCCGCGTGATGCGCCGGTAACCAGCGCAGTTCCACCCTGTTTTGACATCCTGCTATCCTTTCATTGATTCCACCGCTAATTACGCCAATTGGAAAAACCAATTCAGCCTGCTGTTAAAGCGGCCCGAATTTGTCGATCATGACAATTTTTTACAACTGCTTACAACAGCGTGACCCTTGGTAATAATCTGACCGGTAATATTTACCAGGAACATGAAACAGAAAATCCTAAGGAGGCAATCAATGAAAACAAGAATTAATCAACTGATCCTGGCCGGTGCCGGATTATTGCTTTGTGCTAATCTGAGTGCCCTGGGCAATCCCGCCAAACCAACGGCAGAAATGGCGGCGCTGACGGAAATTAAAAAAAGCGATCCGGAGAAAGTAGTCCGTGAATATCAGGAGCTGCTACTTGAACGACTGCCCCAGCCGATCGGCGGTTATGCGGCTATCGGTGACAATATTGTTTACCCGGAAAATGACGGCCGGATTACACACGACGCAACCGTTGTAGTCTGGGCGTATATTAACAGCCGGGGCGATGTTGAGAAGATATCGGTTATCCAGGGCGTTCCAGGAACCGGGTTCGATGCTGCGGCGCTGACGGCCATCAGAAAAGTAAAGTGGCAGGCCGCTGTTCGCGAAGGACATCCGGTGGCGGTCGGCATGTACATCCCGGTGGTTTTCAAGGCGCAGTAATGCCGGCTTCCGACAACAGGCCGTTTTTCTTTGATTCTGAGCCGGATTCTAATTAACCTTTCTCCTGGAATAACAGAGCTTACATTGGAGAATCTCAATTGCGCTTGAAAAAATTCATGCTGGTGCTGATCGTCCTGGTGATATTACCGACACTGTTTTACACCGCCTATGAATTTACGGTACTGTCGGAAACGGAGGTCCTGATTCAGGACATTTATACGCAACAGCTCGACGCCGTCCTGTTTTCGGTCAATCAGTATGCTTGGGATACCGTGCAAAGCTGGAGCACAACGCTGAATCGGATCGTCGCCCGTGAAATTAATCTTCGCCAATCCGATTTACTGAATTTTTTGCACAAAAACCGTTCGGTGACCACTGTTTTTTTAACCGACACTTTATACATCAGCGACCAGTTTCAGCAAATTGTTCGTACTGGTTCATTACCCTTGGAACCGGAGCAACTAATCGCCTGCCTGAGACGACAACCGGCACTGATTGAAGATCTCATTCTGAAGTACCGGGCCGATTATATTAAAATCGAATCGCTGACGCCGCCGGCTGAGCTGGGTCTGTCTGCTAATATGACAATTCTGCTGTTCGTCGTGAACAATCAACGGAATGAGCCACTGATCACGGGACTGATCGTCAATATTGATGAATTTATTATCGATATCCTGCGGCCGAAAATACTCGATACCGCCCGCGATGAATTTCTTCTGGCAGTCTATAAATCCGGTAGACCGGAACCGATTTTCTCCAGCGAAGAGCTGACGACAGCACTGGAAATGACCCTGTCAAAAAATATCTGGCTGTTTCCCGACCACCGTCTCGGCATTCGCATGCGCGGAACCAGCATCGAGGCGCTGGCCCGGCAGCGCTACTATCGCAGCATGACTCTGATCGTCGCGCTCGATCTGGCACTCTTCTTCGCAGTCTGGTTTCTGTATCGGAACGTTCGCAAAGAGCTGGAATTGTCCCGGATGAAGACCGATTTTGTTTCCAATGTTTCCCATGAACTGCGAACGCCACTGGCGTTGATCCGCATGTTCGCCGAGACGATGGAGCTGGGCCGGGTCAAGTCAGCGGAAAAAAGCCGGCAATATGTCACGATTATCCGCCGGGAGAGCGAGCGATTGGCCCAAATCATTAATAAAATTCTTGATTTTTCCCAGATCGAAGCCAATAAAAAACAATATAATTTCAAGTATCTGGAGCTGAGCCGCCTGGTTGATGAAACACTGGATTTTTACAAATTTCATCTGGAGAATAACGGATTCCACCTGGTGACTGAATTCAGTGACCGCGAGCTAATTATCAATGCCGACCGTGATGCCCTGGTGGAAGCGCTGATCAATCTACTGGACAATGCCATCAAATACAGCGATCAGGAACGTTTGATTACGGTACGAACCGGCGCTGCCGGCCGACGGCCATTCCTGGAAGTAGCCGATCGGGGAACCGGTATATCGATTGATAACCGGAAAAAAATCTTTGAAAAATTCTATCGGATCAGGAATGATCAGACGATTGGCAAAACCGGCAGCGGTCTGGGATTGACACTGGTAAAATACATCATGGATGCTCACCGGGGCAGTATCGAACTGACCAGCGATGTCGGGAAAGGTAGCCGCTTCCGGCTGATTTTTCCCGAAACGGTCGACCAAAAGGAGGACTGATGGCTAATAGAATCCTGGTAATTGACGATGAACCGCAGATGCGGCTGGGTCTCCAGGATAACCTGGAATTCGAAGGCTACGAAGTCAGTTGTGCCATCGACGGTCAGCAGGGCTACGAACTGCTGCGGAAAGAACGCTTTGATCTGATCCTGCTCGACGTGATGATGCCGAAAATGACCGGGTTCGATCTGTGCCAGAAAATTCATGCCGAAGGAATCCGCACGCCGGTGATCATGCTGACGGCCAAGGGGGAAGAAATCGACCGGGTACTGGGTCTGGAACTGGGCGCCGACGACTATATTACCAAACCCTTCAGTATCCGTGAAGTCCTGGCGCGGGTGAAGGCGGTTTTACGGCGATTCCCCGCTAAAACCGTAGCTGATGACGGTCCGGTCACGATCGGGCGGTTAAGGGTCGATTTAGCCGGCTACAACGCCTGGGAGGGTGACACCTCGGTGCCAATGACCCATAAGGAATTCGAAATAATCAAATGCCTGCTGAAACATCGCAATGAAACAGTCAGTCGCGGACGGTTACTGGATGAGGTTTGGGGGTATGATGAAATGATCACGACCAGAACAGTAGACAATTTTATTCTCAAGCTGCGGCAAAAACTGGAACCGGAGCCGAAAACTCCTTCCATTATTCTGACCGTCCATGGAATCGGGTACAAATTGGTGTTTTAATGCGGAAAAGCGAAATGATCCCGGATAACAATAAAACCGTGTCAGCCGTGGCCGTACTGCGACCGTCATGGGTGCTTTACGCCGGCCTGCTTCTGGTGCTCTCCTGCCTCCACTCCCAGACTGATCCAAATGCCGCAATTCGCTATTCCAGTCCCAAACCAGCGCCGGTCAATGATAGTAAACCAGACGATAAGGATCTGATCTTTTTCCAGGGCAACGGCGGTCTGCGTAATTACGAACTTAAACGGGTTGTCGATCTACGGGGTACCTGGAAATTCGAAACCGGTGATAATCGATCCAGATCCCAACCACAATATGATGACAGTAACTGGAGTGAAGTATTCGTCCCCGGTGCCTGGGAGGACGAAGGTTTCCCCGGCTATGACGGCTATGGCTGGTATCGTCGGAAATTCGAAATAAATTCCGATCTCGGCGGTAAACAGGTCTATTTATATCTCGGTTATATTGATGACATGGACGATGTCTACATAAACGGTCATTTTATCGGGCGTACCGGAAGTTTCCCACCGTTTGAAGAAGGACGGGAGTATTTTCTGAGACGCTATCTGATCCCCCGACGCTACCTGAACTTTTCCGGTGAAAATACAATTGCTGTTCGTGTTTACGACCTGCGGTTGTCGGGCGGCATTGTCCGCGGAAAACAAGGTCTGTATGTCAACACCAATGAAATCATACCGGAACAGGACCTGAGCGGTGACTGGAAGTTCCGGATTGGTGATCGAATGAAATATGCTGAACCAGATTATGATGACGCCAATTGGAATGAAATATATGCTCCTTCCCCTTGGGAATTTCAGGGATATCCGGATTATGACGGCTATGCCTGGTACCGCAAGCACGTTACCATCGACGCGGTCCTGCAGGACAAAAAACTGGTTGTCATGCTGGGAATGATTGACGATTATGCCGTGGTCTATTTCAACGGCCATCTGATTGGCGACAGTGATTTTATCGAAGAGGCTGAATTTCGACCTCTAAGCAATATGGAATGGCAAATATTCAGGGTCCATTACCTGCCACCGGAATTTATCAACCCCACCGGTGACAATGTAATTGCCGTCCGTGTATATGACGGCTTTATCCATGGCGGAATCTACGACGGGCCGATCGGACTGCTTTCGCAGGAAGGCTATAAAAAGCATGCGACCGTGGTTGAACGAACCATCCGGGATAAGAAAAACAGTCCCGATCAGGATATTGATAATTTCCTGAAGTGGATGCTCTGGGAAATATTCGGGAAGTAGCCTTTTCCGACCAACGGTATTCCGTCCGGTTTATTTCAGTAACAACATTTTTCTGACCTGACTGGCGCCCCCCGCTTCCAACCGGTACAGGTAAACCCCTGAGCCAACCGGTTGTCCCTGGGAATTACGACCATCCCAGGTATACCGGCCCGAACCGCTGTTAGTTATTGATTCCTGGTACTGCATTACCATGCGTCCAAGCTGATCAAAAATGGTCAGCCTGACCGGTCCCCGTGAAGTCAGATTAAAAGCGATTGTGGTGGTGGCGTTAAACGGATTCGGCCAATTTTGATATAAATCAAAGGTACGGGGTAAAACCACGCTCCCGCCGATACTAACGTTGGAGAAACTGGGGTACTTGATTCGTAAATTGTCGATATAGATAGTGCCCCGGTTAGTGTCGCCAACAGTACCATAGTAACCTAACCTGATCTGCAATTCCTTCAGACTAATCGGGTAACACAGGCTGGTATTGGGGACGACCGGTCCGAAATTACCCATGGCCAGACCGTACGTGGAGAAACTGGTATCCGGTGTAATAATCGAAGTCTGAAACAAGTCACCTTTAACATCGCAGACGACAATGACTACCATATGCGTCTTAGTATTTTCCGGATTGGACTTGAAATCAAAATAGAGCGAGTCGGGAATGCCATAGATTGGCTGCAGGGTCTGGAGATAATTCCAACTGCGGCCCAGGTCCGAACGAATGAACTGATAGTTTAGCTGAAACGCCCCATCACCCTGGGTTTTCGGTGAATTGACTATTTCCAGCGATGTGCCGGTCGGATCGTACAGAACGCCATCCAGGTCCCAACCGTCCAATGTTTCCAGTGAATCCAGAATGATTTCCCCCAGACCGATTTCGATTTTCACAGTAACTGTATCGGTCTGGTCGAGGAAGGTTGCGACGATCCTGGTCGAACCTTCGACAATGCCATGGAATTGGGAGTTTTCATCAAAGTAACCAATCTCCGGTGACAGAACTTCCCAGGTGAAGTCGGTCAACGGCACCGCCTGTGGAATATTGTCTTCATCCAAGACGGTTACACCGAACTGTAGCGGTGTAATGTTGTCGGTGATCTGGAATTCCGGCGCCAGGTTGATGCTTTTAAGTTTTTTAATATACAAATAAGCAGTGTCGACTATGTCCTGATATTGAATTATCAGATAACCGCCACCAGGTACATTCGTGGCAGTAAAAATACCATTTGCGCCGAAATTGCCCCAGGCCGGGTCGACAGTGAATGTTACCTCGGCGGGATCGATCGTTCGGGGGTTGTAGTACTGGTCCCAGCCGGAAGCGGTTATTTTCATCGACTGGCCCAGGAAAATCCGAAAATCGTCCGGTTGCACCTGGATGGTAACCAGTTCGGTCTCGGGCGCTGATGAAACCACCATCAGTCCGTTAGAAACTGCTCGCTCTGGTTCAAATAGTGAATTCTCGATTACATCATGCACAACCAGTGTAGAAGAGCCACCACCATCAAGATTGACGGCATCCTCCGCTCCCAGACTGACCATATAATTGGCCAGGTCGCGGTAGGTCATACCGATGCTGCCATCCTGACGACCGTCGACAACTGCCAGATAAAGTCGGCTGCTATCAGCCGAGATACCGGCAAATGTCCGTGGGTGGCGATCAGTATTGGTACTGCCGGTATAATTACCGTCGGCCAGTATTTTCAGATTCCCGCCCACCAGTTGAGCAAGTTTCGGTAAAGTCGGATTAATTCCCAGATATATTTTTATCGTATCACCGATCGTCAGCGAATTCAGAAAAGCCGCTGCCGTGCCGTGACCGGACAATACTGGCCGTGATTTGGATAGCGCCATGCTGCCGACACCGGCCTGTAGCTGCTCAATACGGCAGCGGATCGTGTCATTGGCCAACCAGGGATCAATTGCCGTAAAACCGACTTCGGTTCCCCACTCGTTAGTGTTTGTGTTGCCGCCGAAATAGGCATTGTAAACGATCAGGTTATCGGCATTGCGTACAACGTTAACATTGTTTATGACATGTTGACTGCTTCCGGACCAGGCGTTACCGCAGAAAGTGACGGTGGCAATTGCCGGTCGATTACTGATATCAAAGCCGATTGATGACCATCCTGTTGATGTTTTCAATATCTCACCGTTCAGGATCTGTGTGCCGATCGGAACACCGCCAGTGCCATAAAAATCAGCATTGACGGCCCCTACGACCCGATGACCGATACTACTCTTTCGGGAGGACATGGAACTGGTGGTTTCATAGGATGCCAGTCGATCACTGGCCTTTACCGACTCCATCTTCAAATACGGGTTGGTCAGGTCCACCTCCAGCACGTTGATGATCCAGGGCACCAGCGGAGCATGCACTTTTTTATGGACAACACCGGGGCCGACGATGGTCGTACTGGTGGTATAAAATTGAGTCTCGGCCGAAAGTAAACCGATGCCGAGCAGGGTGATCCCAAGGAATTGATTAATCTTCATTGGACACGGTTCCCGCTAATATTTGGTGTTATATCAAGAAACTGGCTGTGTTCAAAATTAGTTATAGCAATGATAGCATCAAACGGTGTTCCGCAGCTTATGAAAACAGATTAGTGCCGGTTATGGCTAAAGACTGCCGCCCGGTTTCCGGATCAGGAATACCAAAAAACTCAAAATCAATAACAGGCCTATGATGGCTGCGGGCCGAACCTCCTTCTGACCGTACAATATATAGTTTTCATGGTGGTCGTAACCAGTCAGCCGTTTGATCCCGTAACGGATGGACAGTTCGCGGATGTTGAGCAGATGCAGCACCGGTATTCCATTCTGGTTGAGCCGGAAAACAACACCGCGTTGAGCATGACCGCAGGCTGGCAGCTGATAATTCAAACCGGGAGGAATTTCCAATACATGACTGCAGTTCCCAACACCGGCCTGATTACCGCCGATATTGATCAGCAGTTTGATCCCGGCCTTCTGCAACAGTTCCGTCTTGTAGACAATCGATTGTTCCAGATCGGCCGGCTGGTAGACCGGGCAGCGATTGCGTTCGAAGGCTGCCTGCAACTGTTCGGGCCCACCAGGAAACATACCGCCGCCATTATCATCCTCGGCACCGTAACTTACTAACAGTGACCTGAATTTCAGTCCCCCACGCTCGATCAGCCAGTTTTCCAAGTCAATCCAGGTAGCATCAGGTTGATTAGCCCCGAAGGACGAGGCACCCAGTGAGCTGAAGACCAGCGGTTCCATTTCCAGCACCTGTAGCGCCGCCAACGTAGCGATCCCCAGGGCAGGGAACGACCCACTGAGGATAACTCCCACCCGATCACCGGCGGACAGACCCGCTTCATGGACCAAGCGCACGATTAAGGCGGAGAATTCCGGCTGGATCGAAAGTTCCTTGGCCGCGAGCGAACCGAGTGTTGTTGTAATCGGGCTGAAATCTTCTCCGAGCAATCCCGGGAACAAAATATCATTGTCGGGAAAAACCGGGATACTGCGGGCGGCTTTTTCCTCTGCGACGATCCGGTACCAGTATTCCGTCAAATTGGCTGCGGCATGCATTTCGGTGCTATCAGCCCGCGGTGCAAAATCGATCAGGAATTTGTTGGTTGCGACCACCGCCACCACCGCCGTAAGCAGAACCGGAATCCAGCGAAGATCGTTCCCTCTAGGCAGTCTGTGGCTCAATTGACCAGGACCAGAATGAGGTATGTGAATGCCAGTACTAGTGCCAGACTAGTCAAGGTGGGCAATATTTTTTGCCGCACCATCTCATTGGCGACCAGGCCGGGAACCAGATGCCCGATGGAATGCAAATCCGGTGGCCAGTAGCTTCCGCCGCCGAAGAAACGATTAACCAACGTCCCAACGGCAAAGCCCAGCAGTAATGCCAGCAGCAATTGTCGCCGGCCATAAATAAACAGGAAAGAACGCAGCAATTCCAAAATACCCCAAACAATTATAGCAACACCCAGCGTAGTAACGATTTTAGTCGGTTCATTGACATACAGCGCCAGATAGGCCGGGGCGATGACTCCACCGGGAGTCAGGCCGGTTACTTCGTAATAGATAAATGCGATTATTAATCCGATCAGAAACGCTTCGTACAGCATATCAAACGTTGCCCCTTCCCAGCCAGTTATCCAGTCCACCAACGATCCGGTCGCGGCCGCCGACCGAATTGCCGAATCCGATTAAGACCGTGTCCCCGGTCAACCAGTGTTTGCAATGCAACCGGGCGAGGTCGATCGGGTCGCGACCGGGCCAGGCGTGCAATTTGGTCGATGGCCAGTCGGCCCGTTTCAGCAGGCGCCGGGATGCACCGCAATGATTGCCGGTCAGGATGATTCCGTCAAATTGATTTGAATCGACGATCCAGTCGATGAATTGCCGGGAACGCTGCGGCCGGTCGTTCCTGGTATTTAACAGAACCATATGACGCGCCGGAAATGCCAATCGCACCCGCCAATATTCGCTGAACCTGGCGGCGGAACTGGTATCATTGACAGAGAAACCGTCGATAAAGGTCAATCGCCAGCCTTTACAGGTATATTCCCTGACCGGTGTTTCAGTTAAATCCACCTGGTTGATGATAGCGGACTGGGCGCTGTCCCGGGCGACACCAGCTTCTACGCAAGCCTGGACGGCCAGCGCCAGATTGTCCGGGAACATACCGGCCGGCAGATCGGTCGCATCAATTTTAGCAGGAATGACTACCCGGCTGTTCCGTACCGACGCGGCGGCATTGATCTGTGGCAGCCAGGTACGTTCGTTCGTAATTATGATCCCGTTGCGTGGCAGGGCGCCGCAGATCGCGGCTACGTAATCTTCGATTCCGGCGGGAAAATGTTCGCGGTGGTCGTCTAAAATATTAGTCAGGACGGTAATCTGAGGCCGAATGAAATTGCGGTCGATCGCCTGAAATTCACCGGCGATTGACATGCATTCCACCACCAGACTGTCGATTTTCAGGCTGTAGCCCTGATAAATAATTCGTAATTGTTCCTGGACCCGCGCCTTTCCCAATCGCCGGATCGGTTTGAATGTCCCGTCGGGGAGAATTAAAACGGGCGCATCGCCGGTAATTTTTGCCAGCGGGCGACGTCCATCGGCGGCCAGACCGGCGGCGATATAGCGGGTTACAGTGGATTTGCCGCGGGTACCATTTACATGAATCCGCAGCGGTATGGCGGCGAGCCAGCGCCGGTGCAGCAGTGCTTCAATCAGCAGCAGGATGATAAACAGGATCGGCAGGATAATGCTGAAAGTCATTGCCGTAAATTAAGGAACCGGGATGAAACCGGTAAACTGATTAGTGCCCAAACTGGTCGGACCAGCGGAATCATCTTATTCGCCGATCAGACCAATCTCCCTCAGGATTATATCGACGATCTGGATTTGATAGCTAATACGATTTTCCAGGGGCAGTTTCTTGCAGGTTTCGATGGTGAATCCGGGCAGATTAAAACAATCGCCGGCCAGCCAGGCGGCACTATGCTGCACCGGGTTGGCCGCCAGCGAAAACTGTTCGAGCCCAGGTGGAATAGTCGTATTCATTTCATCGACCACCAGCATGCTGATCCAGGCACCCTCTTCATTATTAGTATAAATGACCGTCTGCCCCAGACCATGATACTGACCGCTTTCGTCCTTGTATTCCATGTGGAAAACCGGACTCTCATGCAGATCGATCACCGCTGAGACGCCATTTTGTTTGATCAGGTTGGTGATCTGGAAGGCCGCCTGTTCCATCGGCAGGCCGTTGGTATTCCCGGGATAGCAGCGATTCAGGTTACCCAGTTCCCGATTGACCCCGCGTGGCGTCCTGATACTCCGGCTGCCCCGGCGATCGGCCAGTTTGTTGGCTTCCGGTATCAAATAGACCGAACCACGGTCAAGGTGACCGGATGCAAATATTTTCAACAAGCGATGCGCGGCTTCGAATCCGGCTGGTTCATTGCCATGGGTACCGCCTATGATCAGTACTGCAGGTCCCGGGTCGGTTCCGGTAAAGTGGAATACCGGTGTCTCATATTCGGTACCGGCCAGCAATAGTTCAAAGGCTAGTCCGGTGGTGCCGAAATATTCCTGATGGATCCGCTCACTATCATCGGTCAGATAGGCTGGTACGGTTGTCGAACAGGCGCTGAGAAATATTACTGTTGATACAAGAAATGCTGATTTGAATGGCGTCATTTTCCGCATGATATCAATAGATCCGATTTGTCGAGAGTTATTTCAGCAGGGTCAATTTGCGGGTGGAAAGAAATGGTGCGCCGGTCGATTTGACCGTCCGGATTGAACAAAAATACAATCCGCTGGGCAGGGTGGCCGCATCCCAGACCAGACGGTATTCGCCGGCTGGATATTGCTGATCGGTCAGGGCTGCCACCTGCCGGCCCTGAATATCATGAATCGTGATCCGGACCGGACCGGCATGGTCCTGGCGGAAAGGAATCACCGTGCTGGCGTTGAAGGGATTGGGATAATTCTGGCCCAAATATACGGTCTGCGGCAATGAATGATACTCTTCCACGCTATTTTGACCTTCGAGTAATGCCAGTCCTGCTTCCAATCGTTCCAGGGCAAAGTCGGCGAATTCATTTTCCCGGCTCAGCATTTCACTGGCAGCCGGTGCCGTTACCCGCCACAGAGTCAACAACGAATCGGTGCGGTGG
>JBDRBK010000180.1:0-15450 GCA_043822705.1 Fidelibacterota bacterium | reverse complement strand
GTGGCGGTGCTGGCGGCGGCGATTGCGGTGGGCAACGGGCTGCAGGTGGCGGTGATGGCGCCCACCGAGATTCTGGCGCACCAGCATTACCGCTCGTTTAAAAAGTACGCCGATGCGGCCAGGATGACCTGCGCCCTGCTGGTGGGCAACCAGAAGGCCGGCGAACGCCGCAAACTGCTCGCCGGGTTGCTGGCCGGCCGGATCGATATTGTCGTCGGCACCCACGCCCTGATCCAGAAGGATGTGGAATTCGCAGCGCTTGGTCTGGTAATTGTCGACGAGCAGCACCGCTTTGGCGTACTGCAGCGCGGCGATCTGACGGCCAAGGGACTGAATCCGCACCTGCTGGCAATGACGGCCACGCCGATCCCCCGGACCCTGGCGATTACCTACCACGGCGACATGGATCTTTCGATCATTGATGAAATGCCCAAAGACCGGATTCCGGTGACTACCAGGGTCGTCGAACCGGAGCGGCTGCCCAAAGTGTATGATTTCATCAGCGAGGAAGTCGGGCGGGGACGCCAGTGCATGGTGGTGTATCCGCTGGTGGAAGAAACCGAAAAATCCGATCTGGCGGCGGCTACCGAGGCCTTCGAAGAATTATCCCGAACCGTTTTTCCGAACCTGATCGTTGGTTTGATCCACGGCCGCCTGAAAAAAGAGGAAAAGGACGCCGTAATGGATGCCTTCGAGCGCAACGAAATCCAGGTGATCGTTTCCACCACGGTGATCGAAGTCGGCATCGACGTGCCTAACGCCACGGTCATGCTGATCGAACACGCCGAACGTTTCGGCCTGACCCAGCTGCACCAGTTGCGCGGCCGGGTGGGGCGTGGCAGCGACAAAAGCTATTGTATCCTAGTGCGGCGCAACACGACCGATAATTCATGCCGGCGGCTGGCGATCATGGAGCGAACCGGCGATGGGTTTGAAATATCCGACGAGGATTTAAAAATGCGCGGCCCCGGGGAATTTTACGGTGCCCGGCAGAGCGGGTTCGTGAAATATAAAATCGCCGATATGGTCACCGACGGACCGCTGATCCGGGAGGCGCGGCAGGCAGCCTTCGGACTGGTGGCGGAGGACCCCCATCTCCGCCGGCCGGAAAATGCCGAAATCCGCCGGCGCTTCCTGAAGGATTACCAGCAGATGCTGGAAATAGTGAATATTACCTGAATTATTCTGTGGGTTTATATTTTTACATTTGATTGTTGCCAGTGGCGCCGGTCCGATCCTAAGTTCGGCGCCATTATGATGCGACGCAGCCGATATGATCATACCCCTCGCAGCTTCCTGAACCGCAGGAGGTCCGCCGGCTTCGTCTAATCTTTTCCTGAAAAGAATCAATTTGAAAGCCCCCGGGTCTCCCGGGGGCTTTTTTGTTTGGAAAATAAACCATGAGACAAATACAGGATATCAATTCTACCACAGCCGGGATGGTCGTGTCCGGACGGCCCGAGTTCCAGAAACTGGCGCGTATCGTCGTCAAGGTCGGTAGCTCCAGTATCTGCCATCCCGATGGACGGCTGGACCGGGAACAGATAAATTCCCTGACCGGACAGGTGGCCCGGTTGCACCAGCAGGGCCTGACGGTGATTCTGGTCCTCAGTGGCGCCGTGGCCACGGGTCGCCAGATACTGAGCGGACTGGGTTCCACTGTCGTCAGTCAACAGGCCGCGGCCGCCGTGGGCCAACCGCTGCTGATGGGAATCATCCAGCAGGCGCTGGAGCAGTACAACCTGCCGATCGCCCAGTTGTTGCTGACCGGTGACGATTTGAATAACCGGCGTCGTTATCTGAATACGCGCAATACGATCAAGAAATTGATCAGCCGTCGGGTGCTGCCGATCATCAACGAGAATGATACGGTTTGCACCGAAGAGATTCGTTTCAGCGACAATGATTTTCTGGCGGCCCTGTGTACCAAATTGATTACGGTCGATCAGTTGATTATACTTTCTGACATTGACGGAATTGCCGATGCGGATCCGAAGTTGAATCCCGCTGCCCGAACCTACGAGAAACTGACTGTCGAGCAACTGCAGGATATTAAAAAAGACCTGTTGGCGGCAACCCGCAACGGTAAAAACGGCAGTGGTGGGCTGGGCCGGGGCGGACTGGCAACCAAACTCGAGGCGCCGCTGATGGCCGCCCAGTACGGCGTACCGTCGGTGATCGCCAACAGCCGTACACCGGATATCCTGTTGCGTCTGCTGGCCGGCGAACCGCTTGGAACGCTGATCGTACCCACAACCGAACGACTGAATTCCTGGAAGGCCTACTTGGCGCACGCCATGCGACCACAGGCGGCGGTGGTGATCGACCGCGGGGCGGCGCGGGCTCTGACGCAGAAGAAGGTCAGCCTGCTGGCGTCCGGCGTACTGGCTACCCGGGGACAGTTTCAACGGGGCGATGGCATCCGCTGCTGTCTGGAGGATGGCACCGAGGTGGCCCGCGGCATTGTCGAATACGGCAGTGATGAAGTCACTAAAATCGCCGGCCAGCACTCTTCCGCCATCGAGCGCATTTTGGGTTTCCACTATAAACGGGGTGTGATTCATCGCGATAACCTGGTCATAACCACGGAGGTAAAATGAACGATAATTTGACTGCCAGTATCCATGCCCTGGGCCGGGCGACTAAATCCGCTAGCCGGATTCTGCCGACCCTGACAACCATGCAAAAACAATTAATTCTGATGCAGATAGCCGAGCGACTGGAACAGCATCAAGCGGAAATAATCGCTGCCAACAAGCTTGATTTGACAGCGGCCCGCCAACAGGGAATGGCGGCGGCGATGATCGATCGCCTGACCCTGAACGACCAGCGCATCGCCGAGATGGCGGCCGGCGTCCGGGAAGTGGCCGCCCTGCCCGACCCCGTTGGTGAAATTGCAGAACAGTGGACCCGGCCCAACGGCCTGCAGGTGCAGAAGCGGCGGATTCCTCTGGGCGTTATCGGCGTGATTTACGAGTCGCGCCCGAATGTGACGGTGGAAGCGGCGGCGTTGTGCTTCTTTGCCGGTAATGGTCTGCTGCTGCGGGGCGGCTCGGAAGCCTTCCACTCCAACCGGGCGCTGGTCGATCTGATGCGGCAGGTGCTGGGGGACCAGGAACTGGCTGATGTAATCAACATGATTCCGGTCACCGACCGTGAATCGGTCGACATCATGGCCCGCCTGGATGACTGCCTGGACGTGATCATCCCTCGTGGCGGCGAGGGTTTGATCCGGCGCGTGAAAAGCGTCGCGACCGTGCCGGTCATTGCCCACTACAAGGGCAACTGCCATGTCTATATCGATTACCCGGCCGATGCCGCCAAGGCCCTGGCGATCGTCTTGAACAGCAAAGTGCCGCGACCCGGTGTCTGCAATGCCGCTGAAACCGTCCTGGTGCACCGCCAGACCGCCCCGACCCTGTTGCCAGCGCTGATCGAGCAACTTACCGCCGCCGGTGTGGAAATTCGTGGTTGCGCCGAGACCCAGACCTACTCAGCCGCCGTTAAACCGGCCACGGAAGATGATTATGACACCGAATTCCTGGACCTGGTGTTGGCGTTGCGGGTGGTGGACGACATCGCCGCGGCCATCGAGCATATCCAGCGCTATTCCAGCGATCACACCGAGGCGATCGTCAGCGAATCGCCGGAGAACCAGGAGCGTTTCGTTCGCAGCCTGGACAGTTCGGCGATCATGGTCAACGCATCGACCCGCTTCAACGACGGCGGCCAGCTGGGGCTGGGGGCCGAGATCGGCATCAGCACCACCAAACTCCACTCTTTCGGTCCCATGGGTCTGCGCGAGCTGACGACGACAAAATTTGTAGTGCGTGGTAGCGGCCAGGTTCGGGAATAACAGCAGCGGCCGGTACCGTGCCCGGCCATTTTGGTTGCCGTTTTTCAGGACGGACGGCCTAATTTCAGTCCTTCTGCCATGAATACTATTACCATATTGGGAATTGCCGTCAGCCTGGCCATGGATGCCTTTGCGGTATCGGTGGTGGCCGGCGCCACGATCCGCCCGCTTACTTACCGCCATGTGTTTCGCTTGAGCTGGCATTTCGGCCTGTTCCAGTTTCTGATGCCGGTGCTGGGCTGGCTGGCGGGCAATACCATCATAGGGTATATGGAAAACATCGACCACTGGATTGCCTTCGGACTGTTGTCACTTATAGGCGGCAAAATGATTTATGAATCCTTTCAAGTGACCGAGCAGTTTGATCGTGATATTTCCCGGGGTTGGTCGCTGCTGGCCCTGTCCGTCGCCACTAGCATCGATGCCCTGGCAATCGGTCTGACCCTGTCGGTGATTCAGATCCGGATTATGTATCCCAGCGTTATCATCGGGATCGTGGCGATGCTGTTCTCGATTTTGGGTATTTACCTGGGCCGGAAAACCGAGCAGGTCTTCGGCAAGAAATTCGAATTGTTTAGCGGTCTGATCCTGATCCTGATCGGTCTGCGAATTCTGATAACCCACTTGTAGCTGCCGTTCATTCGAGCCGGTATCCCCGGTAACTTTTATATCCCGGTACAGCTTATATTCGGGGACGTTCAATTCTTTTACGGAGGCGCTATGCGAATTGGAATTATTGGCGGTACCGGTTTTGTCGGGCAATATCTGGTGGAAGCACTGCTGACGGTCGGGCACCGGCCTGTTCTGCTGGTACGACCGGGCAGTGTTGCCAAAGTCCGGCGGGCAGCCGAATGTGATTTAGTTAGCGGCTCAATTGCCGATTCGGAGGCCTTGCGCCAGGTGCTGCGCGGCTGCCCGGTGGGGGTGTACCTGACTGGATTGCTCCGGGAATTTCCAACCCGCGGGATCACCTTCGAGGAAGCGCATTTCAATGGCGCTTGCCGGGCGATCGACGCTGCCAGGGCGGAGGGTACCGGCCGTATGCTATTGATGAGCGCCAATGGCGTCAAGCCCGACGGAACGGCCTACCAAACCACCAAGTACCGGGCCGAGGAATATCTGCGCGCTACCGACCTTGAGTGGTTGATTTTGCGGCCGTCGGTCATTTATGGTCCGCCCCGCGGCCAGATGGAATTCGTCACCCAGCTGTACCGACAACTGATTCGTCCGTCCCTGCCGGCGCCGCTGTTTTATTCCGGTTGGAATCCCTGTCGGGCCGGCGCTTTTCGCTTTTCGCCGGTGCATGCCGTTGATCTGGCACAAGTGCTGGTGAAATTACTGGAACAACCGGGTCTCTGGCGGCGGATAATTGAAATTGGCGGACCGGATACCGTTTCCTGGAAAGAAATCCTGCGGCTGATCGCCGCCGCCACCGGTCGCTGCAAATGGCTGGTACCGGTGCCGGCCGGACCGCTGAAACTCCTGGCCCGCTGGCCGGGATTCCCCATCAGCCGCGACCAATTGGAAATGCTGCTGGCCGGCAACACCTGTCCGGCCGACGAACCGTGGCGCTCCTGCGGCATCTCCCCCCGGCGTTTCTCGATTACCGAGCTGGCCTACCTGAACGAAAATCAACCCGCCCGATAAAACGATTGTCGGATAAGGAAATCCTGATTTACATTTGACCAGGCTATTTTGAGACCAGGTCTCATTTACGATTGTTAGTCATGCCGCTGCCGGTTAAATTGAGGACCAACGTGGACGGATTATTTCGGAAGTATCAGCTATGAGCGCCGCAACCAGAATATTATTTCAAAGACATTATTCACGATTTTTATTAACCGCAGGTCTGGCCGGCCTGCTGACCTGTTCCTGTTTGCCGCTGCCGCAGACGAAACCGGGCGGCATTTCAGGCAAGCGTTTGCAGGAACACGTGACCTACCTGGCCAGTGATGCGTTGCAGGGTCGCAAACCGGGCAGTGCCGGCGACAAACTGGCGGCGGAGTATATCCGGCGGCAATTCGATGCAGCCGGGCTCGAACCACTGGCGCAGGCTGGTTTTCAACCGTTTCAGGTCGTGACAGCACTTACGCCAGGGGCTAACAATTATCTGACTTTTGGTAATATCGTGGGCCGGGCTGGTGAGAATTTTACTTCCCTGGCCTTCAGTGAAAACGCCGAGCTGGTGGCCGACGTTACCTTTGCCGGATACGGATTCGATTTCAGCACCGACAGCCTGACCCGCAGGGACTACGAAGCGGTCGATGTCAGCGGGCGCTGGGTGCTGCTACTGCGCGGCGACCCTGAACCGGACAATTCCGACAGTCCCTATCTGCCGTTCAGTTCCCTGCGCGACAAGGCGCTCAGCGCCCGCGACCGGGGCGCCGCCGGTGTAATTTTCGTCTCCGGCCCGGTGTTCGACGAAAATGATGAGCTGATCGACCTGTATTACGAGGGCCAACAGCGATCATTGGGGTTGCCGGTCCTGCAGATCACCCGGTCGCTGGCTGACAGCCTGCTGGCGCTACGGGGTGTAACGGTGGCCGAACTGGAACAAAAATTAAATGACGGGCAGTCACTGGCCGCTTTCGACTTGGGTACTGATCTGACGGCCTGGGCCGAAATCGTCAAAACCGAGGCGAGAACACAAAACGTGCTGGCCATCCTGCCGGGCAGCGATCCGGTCCTGAAGGATGAATTTATCGTGCTGGGTGCGCACTACGATCATCTGGGAATGGGCGGACCGGGTTCCGGTTCGCGGCGGCCGGATACCAGCGCCATTCACAATGGCGCCGACGATAATGCCTCCGGAGTGGCGGCCCTGTTGGAGATCGCCAGTGTTCTGGCGAAGAGACGTCCGCCGCTGAAACGCAGCATCGTGTTCGCCGCCTTCGCGGCCGAGGAAATGGGTCTGCTGGGATCCAAGCAATTTACCAATGAGCCACCGGTCCCGCTGGACCGAATTACCGCCATGTTCAATCTGGACATGCTGGGTAACGCTAGTCTTGATACCGTCGTAATCAGTGTCGGGGGCACCGGCACCGCCGCCGGTCTGCAGGATATATTAGTGGCCCAAGCCGAGTGCCACGGACTGCGGACCAGCCTTTCACCGGAAGGCTACGGTCCCTCCGATCATGCCGCGTTTTACTCCAAGGATATTCCGGTGCTGTTCTTTTTCACCGGCGCCCACGACCGCTATCACACCCCGGCCGATGACGCCGAATTTCTGAACTATGCCGGCGAAAAACAGATCGCCGATTTTATTGCCGATCTGGCCGGGGAAATTGCCGACCGGCCGACCACTTTGGTATTCCAGGAGGCGGGACCAAAAACCCGTGATAGCTACCGGCGCCGGTTCAAAGTATCACTGGGTGTAATGCCCGACCATGCTGCTGTTGGAATCACCGGGATGCGGGTGGATCTGGTGATGCCTAACCGGCCGGCAGCCTTGGCGGGAATCCGGAAGGGCGATATCATCGTTGCCATGGAAGGGCGACCGGTGGGCGACATTTACGAATATATGCACCGCCTGGCCGAATTCAAGGTCGGGCAGCGGATCAGCGTGGAAGTGCTGCGCGACGGCCGTAAGCAAATCCTGATTATCGATCTGTAACCGCAGGTTCACGGCAATGCGATTTGGAAATTTCGGTTTTGGCTTCAGTCGCCAGCGCCGTCGGCGGCACTGGCAGCCCGGGGCGCTCTGCCTCAGCGACTTGCAGGCCGGTGACCACGCCCGGATTGTGGAAGTGGGCGGCAGCGAGCATTTCCGCATCCGATTGATGGAGATGGGACTGCTGGCTGGTGAAACGATCGAAGTCAGCAAGTATGCCCCGCTACAGGACCCGATTGAAATAATTTTAAAAGGTTATCATCTGGTGCTACGGGTCCGCGACGCCGAAAAAATCACTGTGGAACGAATCGGTAATTGAACGATTACGGTAAAAATATCGCCCTGGCCGGCAATCCCAACAGCGGCAAAACAACGCTTTTCAATGCCCTCACCGGCGCCCATCAGCATGTGGGCAACTGGCCCGGCGTGACGGTCGAGCGCAAAGAGGGTCGTTTGATCCATGACCGGGTTTCCTATAATGTGGTCGATCTGCCGGGCACCTACTCGCTGGCCTCCTATTCGATTGAAGAAACGATAGCACGATCCTATATCATCGACGAGCATCCCGATGTGGTGGTCAATATCCTGGATGCCTCCAACCTTAGCCGCAACCTCTATCTGACGACCCAGTTGATTGAACTGGGCGCGCCGCTGGTGGTAGTGCTGAACATGATGGATATGGCCGACGAAAAAGGCTACCAGATCGATGCCGAAACGCTGGGAATCCTGCTGGGAGCGCCGGTGGTAAAGGTGGTGGGACGCACTGGTGCGGGCATTCCCGAGCTGAAGAAAATGATCGCCCGGGTGGCTGACGGCGCTCGGGAAAAACGTCGGCTGCAGATTCCCTATCCCCGCGAAGTTGAGGATGAAATCGATAAAATCAGTACCGAGCTGGAACGATTGGGTGAGGCCCGCGGGCGTCAACGCTGGCGCGCCGTTAAGCTGCTGGAACGGGACAAAACATCCACCGCGAAACTGCAAAATATCGAGGGGGCGGGTCCACTATTGGAGCAGATCGCCGCTGCTTCCGAACGGATCGAGGCGATCTACGGCGACACCAGCCGGGCTATCATCAGTAAGGCGCGTTATGCGTTTGTGCAGGGCGCCCTGCGGGAGTGCCTGCGCGAGACGCAGGTTGCGCCCGTTGATTACAGCCGCCGAATCGATAAAGTGCTGACGCACAAATGGCTGGGGCTGCCGTTCTTCGGCGCCATGCTGTGGCTGATGTTCCAGCTGACCTATTCGGTGGGCGCCTACCCCATGGGCTGGATCGACGCCGGGGTAGCCTGGCTCATGTCAGCATTAACGACGCTGCTGCCGTCCGGTATGCTGACCAGCTTAATCGTGGACGGCGCCATCGGCGGCGTGGGGGCGATTGCCGTTTTTCTGCCTAATATCTTCATTTTGTTTTTCATCATCGCCCTGCTGGAGGACAGCGGTTACATGGCCCGAGTGGCTTTCATCATGGACCGGGTGATGCATTCGCTGGGACTCCACGGCAAAGCTTTCGTGCCCATGATTATGGGATTCGGCTGTAATGTGCCGGCAATCATGGGCACGCGGATTCTGGAGACCCGCCGCGACCGGATTCTGTCGATTCTGATCAATCCGTTTATGAGCTGTTCGGCCCGCTTCCCGGTTTATGTGCTGGTAGCGGGGGCGTTCTTTCCGCAACAGGCCGGCACGATCATTTTCGCCATGTACGCCCTGGGAATCCTGGTGGCCATTGGTTCGGGGCGAATCTTCAGCCGGACGATTCTGGCCGGGCAATCTCAGCCATTCGTCATGGAATTGCCACCCTACCAGTTGCCCACGGCCCGCTCGCTATTGCTGCATACCGGGGAGCGTGGCATCATTTTCATCCGCAAGATGGGCACGGTGATCCTCAGCGGCTCGATCCTGATCTGGGCCCTGGGGTATTTCCCGCAGGATGTTGTGTTGTCCAGAGATTACAACACCATCGCCGCCGGAATTCAGCAGCAGTCATTAGCCGGGCAAGCGGAAATTGAGTCACGTTTCGCACAGTCCCTGGCTGCCGCGCGCCAGCATTATCAATCGGTTCTGGTCCCCTTTGAGGAGAGCGGTGAATACCAGCTGCTGCGAGAGAAAAAATCGGAGCTGCATGAAAATATAATCGCTGATCGTGATTCATTATTGGAACACTTGCGCTACCAGCGAATGGCGGAAACGATGGAGCGGAAATGGATCGGTCGGCTGGGGAAAACAATTGAACCGGTGCTGGCGCCGCTGGGTTTTTCCTGGCGTGAAAGCGTGGCCCTGGTAACCGGCTTCGTCGCCAAAGAAATTGTGGTATCTACCTACGGTGTACTGTTTGGCGTCGGCGCCGACGCCACGGCAGAAAGCCGCGGCATCATCGCCAGCCTGCGGCACTCCGGCATGACGCCCCTGGTGGCCCTGGCCTTTCTGGTGTTTACCCTGTTGTACACGCCCTGCCTGGCGACGGTGGCGGTGATCCGCCGCGAAACCGGTAGCTGGGGCTATACCTTTTTTCCATATTCTATTCGCTGACGCTGGCCTGGCTGCTGGCCTTTGCCGTTTACCGCATCGGCGGCGCCCTGAACCTGCTGGTTTGACTGTGGCTATAGTTGGTTTTTTGATTCATCCAATTCAATGTAATTTTCTGCCATTCGAAACCGCCACCAACCGCTATTCAAGGAATTTGATTGATGATCCGGTCCATTCGCAGCAACAGCTTTTATATCCTGTCGGTAATTTTTGTCCTGCAATTAATCCCGGCTGCTGCCTGCACCACCGGACTGGCTGCCGGCAAGGCCACGCCCGACGGTCGCTGCCTGCTCTGGAAGAATCGCGACTCCAGTTTCCGCAACAATGAAATGGTGTTTCTGGATCGCGGTGAATTCCAGTTGATCGGCGTGATAAATGCTGACGACACCACCCAGATCTGGGCCGGCGTCAACAATTTCGGTTTCGCCGTCATGAATGCCGAAGCCCGGGATATGGCCCGGCCCAATGAGGCTACGGTTTATGACGAAGAAGGCTATTTCATAAAAGCGGCCCTGTTGCAGTGCAGGTCGGTGGCCGATTTTGAAGAATTGTTGCAGCAGACCGATCTGGCCGGTCGCGGTGTCACCAGCAATTTCGGCGTCATCGACGCCGCCGGTACGGCGACCTTTTTCGAGACCGGCAACCACGAGTATTTCCGGTTCGATGCCGGCGATGAAGCGGTCTGCCCCAGCGGATTTATGGCCCGCGCCAATTTCGCCGAACACGGCTATAACCAGGAGGCCTACGGCCACGGCCGCTTTAAAAATGCCGTCGACCTGGCCAATGTCAGGGCGGCCATAAAAAAATTGAGGGTGCCCTACCTGGTTTCTATCGTGACCCGCAATATTGCCACGATCGATCCCACCGCGGCCGATACGGCCCTGTTCCCCACCGGTGGCACGGTGAACCGTCACCGCACCGTATCCTGTTCGATTTTCGAAAGTGTTTTGGACGGCGAAGATCCGTGCCTGACTACCTACTGGATCACCCTGGGCGAACCGGCGGTTTCAGTAGCAATTCCGTTGTGGGTTCTGGCCGGTGAAGTTCCGTCACTGCTGGATGGCGACAGTGGGGCACCGCTGAATCTGGTCTTTCAGGAATTGAAGGCCTTTGTCTATCCCGACACCGCCCGCCCCGAATACATCAACGCCGCCCGCCTGCTCCATGTGCAGCAGCAGACCGATCAAATCCAGAACTGGGTATTTAAAAAGACGGAAAAGCAATTAAAGCGCTGGCATGCCAGTCCGCCCCAGCCAGGGGAAGTAGCAAAGTTCCAGCAGTCAATTACGCAGTCGGTTTACACTAAAATAGCACGTCTGAAATTTCCCCGATAATCAGTGCCGCCGCAGTAATTCCCGTTCCACATCGACTAGCCGCAGCCCCCGGTCATTCAGCAGTACCAGTAAATGATACAGCAGGTCGGCGGCCTCATTGACGAACAATTCATCATTATCCCCCAACGCCTCGACAATCAGTTCAACCGCCTCTTCACCAACCTTTTGGGCGATTTTCCCGGTCCCGGCGGAAAGCAGTTTGCTGGTGTATGATTCTGGCGTGGGGTTCCGCTGCCGGTCGGCGATGATCTGCTCCAGCCGGTAGAGAAAGCCGCTGGTGGAATTTTCATTGAAACAGGTGGCGCTGCCGCTGTGACAGACGGGACCCAGCGGTTCGGCCTTTACCAACAGGGCATCACCATCGCAGTCGGCCAGAATATCCTTCAGCAGCAGATAATTACCTGATGTTTCACCCTTGGTCCACAGCCGGCCCTTGCTGCGGCTGTAAAAAGTCACTTTGCCGCTGCGCCGGGTTTCATCGATGGCGGCCTGATTCATGTAACCCACCATCAACACCTGATTGGTCACACTGTCCTGCACTATGGCCGGTACCAGGCCGTTCATTTTTTCGAAATCTATTTTCATCGCACTGCTATGTTTTGAGTTCTGAGGTAATTTTTCAAATCCGGAATCGGCACTTCGCCGAAATGGAAGATACTGGCCGCTAGGGCGGCGTCGGCGCCGGTTTGCCGGAACACGGCTGCGAAATGATCCGGGGTGCCCGCGCCGCCGGAAGCGATCACCGGTATATTTACCACCCGGCAGACCTGATTGGTGATGTCAATGGCGAAACCGTTCTTGGTGCCGTCATTGACCATCGATGTGAGCAGAATCTCGCCGGCGCCGCGCGCTTCCGCTGCGGTGGCCCATTCAATTGTTTTAATCGTTGTGGCCGTTCGTCCGCCGTGGACGTACACCAGCCATTCGCCGCCAACCAGATTGGTGTCGATCGCCAGCACCACGCACTGCCGGCCGAATTGCCCGGCCAGTTCGTTGATCAGTTCCGGCCGGGCCACCGCCGCCGAATTGATGCTGACCTTGTCGGCGCCGGCCGCCAGCAGCCGGGCTACATCGGCCACGGAATTGATGCCGCCGCCCACCGTGAACGGAATATCGATTTCACGAGCGATCCGTTCTACAAGGGTTGCGAAGGTACGCCGCTTCTCCACGGTGGCGGTGATGTCCAGGAAAACCAGTTCGTCGGCACCCTGGTCCACGTAGGCGCGGGCCAGTTCCACCGGATCGCCGGCATCACGGATATTGACGAAATTTACCCCTTTCACCGTCCGGCCGTCACGGATGTCGAGGCAAGGTATGATCCTTTTTTTCAGCATAATTCGCTCAATTCCGCTAGGGTGATCCGGTTTTCATAGATTGCCTTGCCGATGATGACACCATCCACACCGAGCGGTTCCAGATCACGAATATCCGTCATGGTCGTCATGCCGCCGCTGGCTACCAGTTTCAATCCCGGGCTCCGGGCTATGATAGTGCGATAGAGTTCCATGGCGGGGCCGCTGAAAGCGCCGTCGCGGGCAATATCGGTGCAGATTGCATATTCGATTCCCTGCTGCCGGTAGCCGGCGACGAAGTCCACCAGGTCGATCGCCGTGGACCGGCGCCAGCCGTCAGTGGCGATTTGGCCGTTTCGGGCGTCGGCCCCCAGAATGATTTTTTCGGGACCGAAGGTTGTCAGCCATTCCAGGAACAGCTCCTGGTTACGGGCGGCTACGCTGCCGCCGGTGACCTGCCGGGCGCCGGCTTCGAAGGCGATACTTAAATCTTCGGTGCTGTTGATTCCGCCGCCGAAATCGATTTGCAGTCCGGTGTTACGCGCGATTTTTTCCAGCACCGGCCAGTTGACGATCCGCCGGTCGCGGGCGCCGTCCAGGTCCACCAGGTGCAGGCAGGTGATTCCGGCCGCCTCGTAGGACTTGGCCACTTCCAGCGGGTCGGCGTTGTACACTTTTTTACTGGCATAATCGCCCCGGGTCAGGCGTACGCATTGGCCGTCGATGATGTCGATGGCGGGGATGATTCTCATAATGACAGAAAATTCCTTAATAATCGTTGACCCACGGCGGCCGATTTTTCCGGGTGAAACTGGACGGCGTGGAAATTATCCTTCTGCACCGCGGCGCTGAAGGGTAGTTGATATTCGGTGACGGCGGTCGTGTCGGGCCCGGTTTCCAGGTAGTAGCTGTGGACGAAGTACAGGTCCTCATCCGCGGCGATGCCGTCAAAAAGGGGGCCCCGGATGGTAGTGAAATTATTCCAGCCCATGTGCGGCACTTTGGCGCCGGGGGGGAACTTCCGCACCCGTTCGGCGAAAATGCCGATACCCGATGTGTCCCCTTCCTCGGAATGGCGTCCCAGCAACTGCAATCCCAGACAGATTCCGAGGACTGGTTGCGTCAATTGTTTGAGTACCGTATTCAGCCCCCTTGCTTGCAGGTAGGTCATGGCGCTGCCGGCTTCGCCCACGCCGGGGAAAATCACTTTATCGGCCCGGTTCAGGACGTCCGGATCGTCGGTCAGGATCGATTCCACCCCCAGCCGGTTCAGAGCGTTGGCCACCGAACGGATGTTGCCGGCGTTATATTTCAGGATCGCGATCACAGCACACCCTTGGTGCTGGGCAGGTTGCCGCCGGTTTTAGCGACCGCCATTCTGATGGCCCGCGCCCAGGCCTTGAAAATGGCCTCGATCTTGTGATGTTCGTTGGTGCCGCTGGCGGAAATATTCAGGTTACAGCGGGCAGCGTCGCTGAATGATTTGAAAAAGTGGCGGAACATTTCCGTGGGCAGGTCGCCGATTTTTTCTCGTTTGAATTCAGCCGTCCATTCCAGCCAGGGCCGGCCGCCGAAATCGATGGCCACCTGGGCCAGGCAGTCATCCATCGGCAGCAGAAAACCGTAACGTTCGATCCCTTTGCGGCTGCCCAGAGCCTGATCGAAGGCCTGCCCCAGGGCCAGGGCGGTATCTTCCACGGTGTGATGCTCGTCGACCTGCAAATCACCCTTCACATCGACGGTCAGGTCCAGGTTGCCGTGGCGGGCCAGTTGCTCCAGCATGTGATCGAAAAATCCCAGCCCGGTGCTGATTAGTGATTGACCGGAACCATCCAGATTGACTTCAACCGTGAT
The DNA here is from genome assembly GCA_043822705.1 of Fidelibacterota bacterium. Lineage (GTDB taxonomy): Bacteria > Fidelibacterota > Marinisomatia > Marinisomatales > TCS56 > JBDRBK01. The sequence goes on along the minus strand of JBDRBK010000180.1, from coordinate 978 downwards.
CGCTGTTTCGCCGGTCCGGCGCTCCACCCGGCCGATGCGGGATTGTCCCTGCAAATACCGGTAAATTTCCGCCCAGCCGGCAGCGGTAAAATCGGCGCTCGGATCCGGTATGGTGGCCAGCCGGATCGCCTGGCAGCCCAGGTTGCGGGCCAGTTCAACATCGGTGGCGCGATCGCCGATCGTGAAAGACGCAGCCAGATCGTAAGCACCCTGCAGGTAGTGCGTCAGCAGGGCGATTCCCGGTTTTCGGGTGGGCCGGTTGTCGGCCGGAAACGAGCGGTCGATCAGCACTTCGGCAAACCGCACGCCTTCCCCGGCCAGAATTGCCAGCATTTTATTCTGCACCGGCCAGAAGGTATCCTCTGGAAACGCGGCCGTGCCGAGACCGTCCTGGTTGGTCACCAGCACCAGTTGGTAATCCAACTCGCGGGCGATCCGGGCCAGGTTGGTGATGGCGCCAGGGAGGAATTGGAACTTGTCGAAGCTGTCGACTTGTTCATCCGGCGGCTCGCTGATAATCGTGCCGTCGCGGTCAATAAACAGGATTTTCTTCATTTTCGATCCGCTTTAGCTGTTCGATTAATTTCAAATTTTCAGCGGGCGTTCCGACCGTGATCCGCAGGCAGCCAGCTACGGCGGCGGATCGGTCCCGCAATATTGTTCCCTGCTCAGTCAGTCGGCGATAAACCAGGTACGGATCACGAAACCGCACTAGTACAAAATTAGCTGCCGACGGAAAGACCTTTGTGACCAGCGGCAGCCCCGCCAGCACCGCACTTAATTTACCCCGTTCCTCCACGATTTCCGCCACCTGGGTCCGGAACCGCTCGGTCTGCACCAGACAATCCAGGGCGGCTTTTTGGGTCAACTGGTTGATGTTATACGGCGGTTTGATCCGGTTCAGCAGGTCAATCACCGCCGGCTGGGCAAATGCCATCCCCAGGCGGGCGCCGGCCAGGGCGCGGGCCTTGCTGAAGG
>JBDRBK010000179.1:0-19034 GCA_043822705.1 Fidelibacterota bacterium | reverse complement strand
CCCAATCCCTGGAAGGCATAGGGCGAAGTCCGCGGTTTGTAGGCCCCACCCCGGATCATCTGGGCGCCACGACGGGCCACCTGTTCCGTAATCCGCAGGGTCTGCTCCTCGCTTTCCACGGCGCAGGGTCCGGCGATCATGACGACATTGCCATCACCGAACACGGCCCCGCCGATATTGTAGACCGAGTTCTCCGGCCGGGTTTCGCGGCTGGCCAGCTTATATGGTTTGGACAGCGGCACCACTTTCAGGACGCCCGGCAGGCCTTCCAGGTAAATCCGGTCTTCCTTGCCCTTGTTGCCGGTAACGCCAAGGGCCTGCTGGCCGTGCCATTTTACACTGTGGGCCGAATAACCCATTTCGCCGATCCGGTCGCGAACACGCCGGATCTGATCGGCCGTGGCATCGGTATTCATTATAACCAGCATGTCAGGCCTCTCGACTGAGTATTTTGCCGCGGACCGTTCCGATCGCCGTTTCCAGGCGCTGGATCACCGACAGGGTGTAGGGGTTGAAATTCTGCAGGTCCATGAACAGCTCCCAACTGTCGTTGCAAGTCTGGTCGATCACCTGGACCAGATCGTGGAAACCAAGCGTATCGATGGCGGTGGATTTGATTCCGGCTTCCCGCAGCACCCGCCCGACGAAATGGGTGATCCCCTGGCTTTCGGCCGCCAGCCGATCATGCTGCTCGGGCGACATTTCGATTACCTGCAGCGCTTTGGCCGCGAAATAATCCCGCCAGGAACCGAAGCGGCCGTGGTTGTCGCGAACACTGTCCATCATTATTTTAAGACCTTCGGGACTGTTGATCGAATCGGGTCCGAACAGCGGGTGGGTGGCGATAATATCGACCGTTTCCGGCAGATGCTCGCGCATCACAGTGACCGGATAGACTTTCACAGAACAGACATCGATGATCGTGGCCGGCGACCGCAGATCGCTGGACAGGCGATGAATCACCGCCTTGAAGGAATGAATCGGCACAGCAACAAAAATGTTCTCTTCTTTGACGACTTCCGACCAGTCCACGAATTCGACGCCGTAGAATTCATCCTGCGACCGGGTATCAAACGCCCGGACAATAAAGTCATCGGTTAAAATTTTGGCCAGCACCCGCCCGAAGCGGCCAAAGCCGATCAGTCCAACACTATTCATTTTTAGTTTCTCCCAGTTTTTTCACGCCCAGAAACAAAGTCAGATTATTCTTCAGATCGTGGATATTTTCGGCCAGCAGGACCAGCCCATAAAGTTCGGCACAGAACTTCGGGGCGATTACGGCAGCGGTCTTCGGCAGTTTACCTTCTTTCAGGCGCCGGGCCGATTCGGCTGTATCGTCCTGCTCGATCAGGGGCCGGGTCCAGAAATTTTCCGCCAAGTAATTGCGGCACTGCCGCAGAGCCTGCTGGTGCGAGTGAATTTCGGTGACATCGCCCAGAAACACACCGCGGCGGGCCAGCAGGCACTGGGAAATCGCCACGTGGAACATTTCCACGATTTCACAGCGGTAGCGTGCCAGCGCTTCCACACTCTCGATCACCACGCCACCCTGGGCGTTTTCCATTGCGAAGATGCCGTAGTCCACAGTGCCGGCTTCAACCGCCGCCAGGACGCGTTCAGAAGTAATCAGATATTCAAATTTGGTTCGGCCCAAGCCGTGATTATCGATAAACCGCCGGGCTGCTTCTTCGGAGAAACTGCCTTTCCCGCCCTGGATGCCGATCGTTGTCATTTTCATTGGTTTGGTTCCATTTGTTTGCTGTCGATTCTGTTCGGTTTCAATTACGGGCAAAAAAAAACCCCGCTGTTATGCGGGGTTGAGTCATGCGACCGGTACACCTTTGGTCAAGGTCGCAAAATCAACCCCAGCCGGGTAAAATACCGGTAGTAAAAGTTGTAAATACTGATAATCATAGTTTTCATCGCCACGGATTATAAAACCGGAAACCGGTTCCGGCAAACCTTTTTCTTTTTATCCCTGGATTTCCCGGGCCGCCGCGAAGATTGCCAGATATATTTGCCGTAGCGCCCAGCGGTGTTCCGGCAGATCGATGTCTTGCTCGAGTTTTGCAAGGATTTCCTGTTCGCGAGCGGGATCGTAGATTGGCAGATTCAATTCCGCCTTCATCTGGCCGATCTGCCGGGCGACTTCCAGTCGCCGTGTCAGCCGCTGAATCAGTTCGGCATCGAGTACATTAATTTCATCGCGCAATACTTGCAGACGGTCATTCATGTTTCGCTTCCTGTTTATTGCAATCGCAGAAAAAAGATCAGAAACAGTCCGAAATTAATGGCGTGGGTCGTGAGGCAGGGTCGGCAAATCACCTTAAGCACATACAGTCCGTGCAAAAGATAGAGGCTCAGAACCAGGGCCGCCCCGGTGATCACAGCCAGAACCCGGGCATCCGGAAAATCAGTGACCTGCTTGATTAATATCAAGCCGGACAAGCCACTATAATACCACAAGCCCCAGTAGGCATTGGGCTGACGAAACACCCGCCCGTAACGCGAATCGACGATCCGGACGCAGGTCGCTCCGGTCATTTGCACCGGTCGCGGTATCCACCAGGGCCGCAGTGAAATCTGCCGGCGGTAGACTTTCAGGAAATACAATGAAACCAACCCGCCGCTAATACTCAGCAATATCGCCAGAACCAGGTCGGCGCGTAATTCCATTTACAGCCCGAACAGCATAATCGACAATCCGGACAGGGCGATAATAATACCGGCGATGGCATGCATGTAGCGTTCCAGCTTTCCGAAGCGCAGGTTGATCAATCCCCGGTGCATCGCCACTACAATTGCCGTCATGGTCAGGATCGTTACCACACCGAAGGCCAGCGTTACCCAGGCCAGATCCAGCCAACTATTCTTGGCCGCCGGATACATCAGAAGCGGAATCAGCGGCTCGCAGGGACCCAGCACAAAAATAATAAACAGGGCCCAGGGGGTGACGGAACTGGTGTCGCCGTGAATGTGGGTATGGCTGCTCAAATGATGGTGGCGGTGATCGTGATGCCCTTCCTTGTGGTCGTGTTCATGAACATGCTCGCCGGCGCGCAGGCCGATCCGGAGACCCCAAGCGGCGTACGCCACACCGATGCCTACAAGCAGCCAGCTCGCCAGATCACCACGGACAGCCTCCACCCGTTCCAGGGTGCCGACGGCCACGCCCAGGGCAATTCCCAGCAAACCAAGAACCACCGATCCCAAAACATGGCCGACACCACAAAGCGCAGTAATCATGGCGGTAAAACGCAGGGACCAGTTCCGTGCCCGTCCAATCATGATAAATGGTATGTAGTGATCCGGCCCAATCAGAGTATGTACGAATCCGATGCTTATCGCAGTGAAAATTAGAACCTGTAATTCCATTCCCGTTCCCGTGATATTTTTTCAAACAGTTAATTCAATAATCTAAATTAATTGAATGCAGGAAAGAACTCAACCGGCAATACCGAAAATAAATAAATTTTTGACAACTGTTTTTTCCTTCCTGATTGAGTCCCAATCCAGTCTATATTCACCGATGCAATTAGACAGCCACAAAAACTCGGCGGCGACGCTTATATTTTCAAACTGTTTCCTGGTTGCTGCCCTGTTCTGTTTCGTTTTCATCATTTCTTTTACCCGGATTCATAACGGCGATATCTGGTGGTCGCTGGCGGAGGGCCGTCAGATTGCCGCAGCTCATTCATTGCAGAATACTAATCTATTCTCCTTCACTTTCCCGGATCATTCCTGGAATTCGGCCCAATGGCTGTTTTCGACCTTCGCCTACTTGATCCACCTGTTTACCGGCACGGCCGGTCTCTTTACGCTGAAAATCATCCTTTTTCTGATCCTGGTGTATTTTTTATTTAAAACCCTGGAGAACCGCCGGACCAATATTTATATCCTGCTGGCTCTGATAATCATCTATGTTCTCAGTATCCATTTTCGGATAATGATCCGGGCGCATCTGTCTTCCCTGCTGTTATTCAACCTGTATTTGCTTTTAATCGATCGTTATAGATCAGGCACGATAAAAACACTGTGGCGGCTACCGGTTATCGCGGTCGTCTGGACTAATCTGCACTCCGGGGTGGTCTTCGGTCTGGCGCTGCTGGCCCTGGTGGCAGTTGAAGATAGTGTCGCCTACCTGGTGAACAATCATTATTCATTGAAAAGGCTACTGCGGGAAAATTTTTTCCGGCACTATCTGCTAATCGGATTAGCCAGTCTGGCTGCGACCGTAATTAATCCGCAGGGGCCGTACTGGCTGATTCATTCCTTCTCCCATCTTAATGTCGATAATATCATCGCCATCAGCGAATATTTGCCGCCCTGGAAGCTGGGTCCCGGACTGATTCCCTATTTTTTCCTGGTTGTGGTTATCGTGCTGACCACAATCCTGCGCCTGCTTGTCAAATACCGCTTTCAGCCCTACGACCTAGTGGTACCGGTTTTTCTGGCACTGTCATTATCCTATAACCGGATCGTTCCCTATTTTTGTGCGTTGGCGATTGTTCAAGTCGGGATAACGTTAGGTCGCTTGAATCAAAATATAAAATCTGATCGCCTGTCGTTGCCGGCCAATAATCGCCTGCTGGTCGACCTGCTGCTCGGAACGGCCATAATACTGGCCCCGCTTTTCCTTATCGGAAAACTGCCGTTCCTGCCGAATCAGACTGATTTCGGCGCCGGTGTCAACCACTACCGGCTGCCCGTTTCGGCTACCGCTTTTCTGAAGGAAAACCCGGTTCCCGGTACGCGCTATAATAATTATTTCTGGGGCGGATACCTGGCCTGGCATTTGTATCCCGATCAACCGGTCTATATCGACGGCCGGGTTCCGGCTTATCCGGCCGATTTCGTACGGCAGGCAGGTCGTGTTCGAACCGATTTCCCGGCCTTCCGGGAACAGGATGAAAAGTACCATTTCCAGTCGCTGATCATCGGCAAAGATGAATTCTCCTGGAATATCAGCAAAGAATCTGGCGATTCCACCTGGTTTCTGGCTTACTGGGATCGTACCGGCGCCCGCGTCTATGTCCGCAACGATCCAGCCAATGCCGATTATATTGTCGGCTGGGGTTTCACCAGCTATTTACCGGGATTCAATATTTTACAGTACGATCGTCTTAAGGGCGATTTTGCACGGCTGGTGACACTTAAGACAGAAGTTGAACGACATCAACTCTGGACCGGCGATAAACTGGACCGGCGTATACTGACTACGGTCGATACAGATATTTCCCGACACATCAGCCAAAACAGATAAAATATTCAGCAAATCCGCGGCAGTAGATCGCCAACCGGCATATCGACAATTCGGTTGGCGCCCAGTCCTGTGTGCATGATAACCAGTCCGGGATTATCAGATGTAACTTCACCAATGATGGTGGCATCCTGACCATACCGATGTCGCCGCATGGCTGTCAAGACCTGGCCTGCAATTTGCCCGGGCACCACCGCAACCAGCTTGCCTTCGTTGGCCACATAGAGCGGATCTATCCCCAGGATTTCGCAGGCGCCGTTTACTTCCGGCCGGACCGGAACCGCACCCTCTTCCAGGCGAATTCCGACTTTGGATGACCGGGCGAATTCATTCAGCGAGGTTGCCAATCCGCCACGGGTGGGATCGCGCATGGCATGGATTTCCCTGGTCGCCGCCAGCATTGCTTTTACCAGTCCGTTCAGAGGAGCAGTATCGCTACTAATACGGGACTGAAAAGACAATCCTTCACGGGTGGTCATGACCGCCATACCATGATCGGCCACTGTGCCGGAGATAATAATTTTATCCCCCGGCTGCAGGTTGGCTGCTGAAACATTAACTCCATCCGGCACCACCCCCAGGCCGGAAGTATTGATAAAAATCCGGTCGCATTTTCCGTGATTAACCACCTTGGTATCGCCGGTCACAATTGTGACTCCGGCCGCCCGGGCGGCGGTTTCCATCGAAAGTAAAATACGGTGAAGCGTTTCCATGGGCAAGCCCTCTTCCAGAATGAAGGCAACGCTGATATACAGCGGGTCAGCTCCGCTCATGCAAATGTCGTTTACCGTGCCGTTAACCGCCAAGTCGCCGATATCGCCGCCAGGGAAAAATATCGGATCAACCACAAACGAATCGGTAGTGAAAGCCACCCGGCCGGGTGGCAGGGTCAGAACTGCCTGATCCTCCAATTTATCAAGGGTCTGATTTCCAAAACGTGGCAGAAACAGTTTTTCGATCAACTGGGCCGACAGCTTGCCGCCGGCGCCGTGGGATAATTGAATCGTATCGTAATCCATGATCGGCAGGGGACAGGACAGTGCTTCGGGAAAACAGGTTTTATCAGACATATAATTACTGAGTGTTCTTGTTCGATTCTGGGTTAAATAACTTTTCGATTATAACAATAGTAGGCGGCGCATGCACCTTCGCTGGAAACCATCGGCGCCCCCAGGGGATGCTCCGGCAGACATTCCTTGCCGAAAGCCGGGCATTCGTGGGGTTTCTTCAAACCCCGGAGCACTTCACCGCTGATGCACAGCGGCGATTCTTCAGTCGTGATATTGCCCACGGAAAATTTCTTCTCCGCGTCGAACACGGCGTATTCTTCGCGAATACCGTAGCCGCTGAGCGGAATTTCGCCGATGCCACGCCATTTGCGGGCGACCGGTTCAAAGACACGCTTGATGATATCCTGAGCAGGACGGTTGCCCTCACGGCGGACCGAGCGCACATACTGGTTTTCGACCTCATGGCGGCCTGATTCCAGTTGTTTGACCGTCATCAGCAGCCCCTCCAGAATATCGACTGGTTCAAATCCGGTGACCACGATCGGCACCCGGTATTTGGCGGCAATGGGTTGGTATTCTTCCCAACCCATTATCGTACATACATGGCCCGCCGCCAGATATCCCTGCACGCGATTATCCGGCGACGACAGCAGCGCCTCCATGGCCGGCGGCACCAGCACGTGACTGGCCAGTTCACTGAAGTTGGTCAAACCTTCGACCTTGGCCTGGTTGATCGCCATGGCGTTTCCGGGGGCGGTGGTTTCGAATCCAACGGCAAAAAACACCACTTCCCAATCGGGATTTTCCCGGGCAATTTTTAACGCCTCCAAAGGCGAAAACACCGTTCGCACATCGGCACCGGTACTCCGCGCCATAAATAAATCACTGTGGCTGCCCGGCACCCGCAGCATATCGCCAAAACTTGTGAATATCACGTTGGGCCGGGAGGCAATCGCAATGGCCTGATCGATTATTTCCAGGGGGGTGACGCAAACCGGACAACCGGGTCCGTGGACTAATTCGATCTCTCTGGGGATGACCTGATCGATTCCATTCTTGATAATTGAATGGGTCTGCCCGCCACAGATTTCCATGATCACCCAGGGCCGGGTCACCGTCTGGTGTAGTTCGGCCAGAATTTCCCGGGCGACTTGTGGGTCGCGGAATTCGTCTAAATATTTCATAAAAAACTTGAGAACAGGAGTAATGGAGTTAAAGGTTGTTGGCCTCTTCGCTCTCTGCTCTTTGCTCTTTGCTTCGCTCCCATCATCGCCTCAACTTCTCATCTCCACTGCTGGTTTTAGGCAGCGGTTGGCCGTATAAATCCACTCCCTCCTTAGCGGCAGCTTCCACCAGTTCTTCCCAGGCTTCGTAGGTCTTGCGGGCCTCATCCTCATCGACGATCGATATCCCGAAACCGGCATGAACAATCGTGTACTGGCCGATTTCAATCTCCGGTACATAAGCCAGACAGGCCTGACTTATCGTACCGGCAAAATCAACTTTGCCCATCAGCAGGCCATTTTCCTCGTAGGTCTCAATCACTTTTCCCGGAATTCCTAAACACATAGTTCTACCTTTTTATACTAGTTACGGTCATGCTGAGCGTGTCGAAGCATGAGAATATAGAAAAATTACACCCTTCGACAGTCTCAGGGTGATAAATTATTCCTGATTCAAACATTGCCTGATTCCAGCTTCTTCCGGCCGATCAGGGCCTGTCCCAGGGCGATGCCGCCATCGTTGGTAGGTACCTGTTCATGGGCGAATACTTCAAATTTACCTTTTTCGAGGCGCGGAATCAGATTTTCAAACAACAACTGGTTCTGAAAAACTCCACCGCTAATAACAACTTTGTCGATACCTGAATCATTTCGGGCTTTCTCAACAATTGCTGAGAATATCTCTATCAGCGTCCGGTGAAAGCGCCGGGCGATTTCAGCAAAACCGGCGCCGGTCCGTAGCGCCTCAACTACGGACCGGATCAGCGGCTTAACTTCCATTTGAGTCAAGGCGCCATTCCTGGCAAAGGAAAAGTCAAACGGACTACCACTGATTGCGGCGGCGGCCTGCATCAATTCAATCGCCGCCTGACCTTCATAGCGGATTGTTGGACGGCCGCCGGCCATGGCCGCCACCGCGTCGAACAGGCGCCCGCAACTGCTGGTTGGAAAACAATTAATGTTTTTGGCCACCATTTCGCTGATCGGTTGGTGTTCAACCTCCTGCAAAAACGGTAAATCGGGCAGATCGTCCCCGAAGGTATCCTGGAGATAAGCCACCGCCGTGCGCCAAGGCGCCTTGATGGCGGCATCACCACCGGGCAGGGGCAGCGGTTCAAATGCGGCGAAGCGCTCGAAACCGCTGAAGTCACCGATTAATATTTCGCCACCCCAGATCGTGCCGTCGCTGCCGTAACCGGTGCCATCCATAATGATCCCGATCACCGGTTCGTCCAGTCGATGCTCGGCCAGCACCGCGGCCAGGTGGGCGTGGTGATGCTGGACCCCCAGCAGTGGCACAGGCTGCTCTTTGGCCCACTGGGTGGACAGGTAGCGGGGATGTAGATCGTGAACGATTAGTTCCGGCTGCGTGTCAAATATCTTTTGCAGGTGGTCGATGGTCTTGCGGAAGAAATTGTAGGCTTCCAGATTTTCCAGGTCGCCGATATGCTGGCTCATAAACGCCCGGTCGTCCTGCAGAAGACAGACGGTATTTTTCAATTCGCCGCCCACCGCCAGTAACGGTGCACCAACCGATTTCACCAACACCGGCGCGGGAGCGTAACCGCGACTGCGACGCAGCGGCCGGTTTTTACCGGCCAGATGAATGAACACCGAATCGTCGCCACGCAGGTAAATATCGCGGTCGTGGACCAGCACGAAATCAGTTATATTCCGCAGCCGTTCGAACGCTTCAGAATTAGCGATGCAGATCGGCTCCTCGCTGAGGTTGGCGCTGGTCATCACCAGTGCATCAAAATACTCCGCCAGCAGCAGGTGGTGCAGGGGCGTGTAGGGCAGCATGACGCCAAGGCGGTCGTTGCCGGGGGCAACTTCATCGGCCAAAGGTAAATCAGCGCGCTTGCGGGCCAGCACGATCGGGGCGCGCGGCGATACCAGCAAATCCTCTTCCGCCGCAGTTAATTCACAGATTTGCCGGGCTGCCGTCAGATCTTTAACCATCACCGCCAGCGGTTTTTCCTCACGCTGCTTGCGGCGCCGCAGCTCGGTTACGGCGACAGCGTCGGTCGCGTCGACTGCTAAGTGAAAACCGCCCAGGCTCTTGATTGCCAGAATCTTCCCGGCTTTCAGCAACCGGACCGTTTCCTTGATTGGATCGGCGGCTGCGATCACTTGTTTATCGATGTTTAAAAGCTTCAGCCGCGGGCCGCAGACCGGACAGGCGTTGGGCTGGGCATGGAAGCGCCGGTTGGCGGGATCGTCGTACTCGGCCTGGCAGGCGGGACACATCTTAAAATCGCGCATCGACGTCAGCGGCCGGTCATAAGGCAAGGCCTCGATAATCGTGTAGCGCGGCCCGCAGTTGGTGCAGTTGATAAACGGGTAGCGGTAGCGGCGGTCGGCCGGATCGAACAGTTCCCGGCGGCAATCGTCGCAGACGGCGATATCGGGAGAGATCATCGTGGCCACCGGTGCCTGGTTATCGGAAGCAGTAATTACAAATTCACCCGCGCCGGAGAGGGAAAGGTCGCTGGCGGAAATTTCGGTGATCAGCGCCAGGGGCGGGGCGTCCCGGCTGATAGCGGTTAAAAATTCGGTTATGGCCGACTCCGGACCCTGAACTTCGATGATGACGCCGGTGGAAGCATTGGTAACAAAGCCGCCGAGCCGGTGCCTGTGGGCCAGGTTAAAAATGAAGGGGCGGAAGCCGACCCCCTGTACAATTCCGTTGACCCGGATTCGTTTCCGTAAGGTCATCAAACGTTATTTCTGCCGGGTCGCCAGTTCTTTTTTGATCCAGACCAGCCAGTCCTCCAAGCCTTCCCCCGTCCGGGCCGAAAGTTCGATAAACCGCAGGTGGTGATTCACCTGCAGGGCCAACTGCTTGCATTTTTCCACGTCGAAATCGACGTAGGGCAGCAGGTCGGTCTTGTTGATGATACAAAGATCGGCGGCGGCGAACATGTGGGGATATTTTTCCGGCTTGTCCTGACCTTCGGTGACGCTGATGATCACCACCTTGTGGGCCTCGCCCAGATCGAACAGGGCCGGGCAGACCAGGTTGCCGACGTTTTCGATCAGCAGCAGGGAATCTCCGGCCGGTTCCAGTTCCTTGGCCGCCCGGTTGATCATGTTGGCATCCAGGTGGCAGCCGGCGCCGGTATTGACCTGAATCACCGGGGCGCCGCTTTTGGCAATCCGGTCGGCGTCGTTGGTGGTCTGCTGGTCGCCTTCGATCACCGCGATTTTAATTTCATCTTTCAGGGCCGCGATCGTTTTTTCCAGCAGGGTGGTCTTGCCGGAACCGGGCGAACTGACCAGGTTCAGGGCCAGGATGCCCAGAGCTTCAAAATAGCCGCGGTTGCGCTCCGCCAGCAGATTGTTCCGGGTCAGCAGATCCTGTTCCACGATGATGGCGTGGGAATGATCGTGGTCGTGGGTGTGATCGTGAGAATGATCATGATGGAGGTCGTGCGTATGGGCGTGGCCGGGTTGTTGCCCCGGTTTCCGGATCGTTACTTCGTCAGCTCCGCAGCCGCAGGTGTCACACATAATTGGTCCTAATCAACATTGATGGTTTTAATCTTCAGTTCCCGCCCCCGGATAATGTCAATCCGGAAAGCGCCGCAGGCCGGACAGGCCGTCAGGTAGGTTTCGGTGCGGAATTCTTCGCCGCAGTCGCGGCAGCAGCCCCAGGCGGCAATCTCATTGATCCGCAATTCGGCCCCTTCGGCCATGGTGCCTTTGCCAACAGAAGCGAAGCAGAATTCCAGCGCCTCGATCATCACTCCCGCCAGACTGCCGATATCCAGGGTGATCGAATTGATTCGCCGGGCTTCATTCTGGAGGGCCTGGCTGGTGGCGATTTCCACCACGTTCATGGCAATTGACATTTCGTGCATAAAGTATAGTTCCTGAGGGGTGGAATTTACGGACGGCGGCAGGTATTGTTACCAAGATTAGCGGAGGCGGATACGCCTGAAATTGAATAGTGGTAACAAATTATCTCGCAGGTTAAATTTGTCTCGATCCGGAAACGGGAGGTAGTTCAATTAAGATTTAGTTACAGGTGAATTATGCGCGGTAATATTTCCACTGATTTAAACCGGGACTTTCAGCATATTATTTTAATGATTCAGTCCGCCCGCGGGCGGGCGCTTGCTCAGGTAAACGCGGAACTGATTAACCTGTACTACGAAACGGGCAAGTTTATTTCAGAAAAAGTGGCATCGGCGGAGTGGGGTTCCGGCGTGGTGGATAATCTGGTGGAATTTATTCGTGACCAGTATCCTGACACCAAAGGCTTCACCCGCCGCGGCCTTTACCGAATGAAACAGTTTTATGAGACGTACAAAGATCATGAATAAGTGTCCGCACTGCGGGCACAATTAACCTGGATCCACCATCGATTAATATTGGCAAAAACAAAATCAAGGGCTGAGAGGGAGTTTTACGTAAATCTTACAATCGGGGATAAACTGTCTTCACGTGAACTCGAAAGACAATTGAATACGGCGGTATATGAGCGGACATTGCCGGCCGGCGGCAAAACCCTGCCGGTGGTGACACAATCACAAACGGCGCATTTTTTCAAAGATACTTACATCTTTGAATTTCTGGATTTGCCTAAAAATTACTCTGAGAACGACCTGCAAAAAGCGCTGGTAGCGAACCTGAAGGATTTCATCCTGGAATTGGGCCGGGGATTCTCGTTTATCGGCCAGGAATATCGTGTAGAGGTGGGTAACCATGACTACTATCTTGATTTACTGTTCTTCCACCGTGATCTCCAGTGTCTGGTAGCGGTGGAACTGAAAACCGAAGATTTTAAACCGGAATTTCTGGGAAAAATGAATTTCTATCCGGAGGCCCTGGACCGGGAGTTTAAGAAGGGGCATGAGAATCCCAGTGTCGGGATTTTGCTCTGCAAAGGAAAAGACGCCGAAGTGGTGGAATTCGCCCTGGCCCGCAATATTTCACCAACCCTGATCGCCGATTATGAAACCAGGCTGATCGATAAACAACTGCTGCGCGCCAAATTGCACGAGCTGCTCGAAATGGAAACCGGATTGGTCAATTATGATTCCTGAATAGACGCTGTCGCAGTCAATGCCGATTGTCAATGCGATCCCGATTATCAATTGAATGCCAGTGCACCGATATTTTATTAATTTCAGGCGGAGTTTTTAATTAAACGGGGTATGTTTATGTCAATTGTCACGGGTGGCAGTATAGCACGTTCCGTATTCCGACACGCTTTGCCTGGTTTTTATCCGGACCAACCTTCCGTCCCGGTGGACGATCCTTTCGTCCAGGTGGACCACTGCTTCGTCCGGGTGGACCGACCTTCCGTCCATATGGACCACGCCTTCGTCCCGATAGACCTTCCTTTCGTCCACATGGATCACGACTCCGTCCGGATGGACCGGTTGTTCGTCCCGGTGGATTATGCTTTCGTCCCAAATCGACTATTGTTTTCCGAAGCCACCCGATGACTGCATCCGGCCGCACAGCGCCTGGTTCGACCCGACCGGGCGCTGATGCGCGTGATAGTCGCCCGGCCAGGTGGCGGGGGGCTGTCAATTACGACCGCTGAACGACCCCGCCAACAACAGAAAGGAAACAAGCATGGGAAATACATCCTTCGCTGAATTAATCAGCACCACCAAGGTGATGGTTACCGGCCTGCAGGCCAATGCCGCGGCGGTGGCCGCCCGGGGACTCAGCGCCGAATTCATAACCGCCCTGGGAACCGCTGCCACGAATGCCGAAGCACTGAACGGTGAACAGGAGGCCCTCAAGGCCGCCCTGAAAACCAAGACGGCCGAACTGGACGCCCAGGTTCTGGAAATCAAGAACCAACTCAGCGAAGCCACCAAAGTGGTGAAACTGGCTATGGATAAATCACGCTGGGTCGAGTTCGGGATTACGGCTAAAAGGTAGCCGCTAAATACCGGCCGGAGACACTTTGCCGATAGGATGTTTCCGGCCGGTAGAACAATCAATGATTAAGGTGTGGGTAGCGTTTGCAGCGAATGACATTTAGTGCACCAAATTCATTTCATGGGGGACGAAATTTTCTAAAGGGGCTGGGTATGACATTATGAATAGTATTAATGAAGAGTGAATTATGATGCCAATCATAATCGACGCCATCCTTGAAAATGGACTGGTAATGCTTGTGTGGTTGCATATTGGTCCATATAGGTATAAATTAAACCAAACACCGAAGGAGACAAATAACGGGATGCTGGACGACAATATGAAGTATGAAGAAATAATAGCCCACCTTGCCAGGGTTGCGCTTACAGGACGCGAACAAGACGTACAGTTACTACTAAGAAGAATTTACCTGCAGTTTAAAGATGAAAAGCCCAATTTCGGAGAAAAGATTTTATCGATTATGCGTAGTTCACCCACAAGACTTTCTCCAGTTAAAGGAATTAAAGATGCAATCCCGGTGGACATAGACTCGCGAGTTCAATTACTGCGCTACAATCCTAATATAGGCCTAGAATATGAACCTATCATGGAGGAAGATCTGGGTCGACAAATCACCCAACTAGTTATTGAATGGCAAAATGTGCATCGTCTTGAAGAAATTGGTCTCACTCCATCGAAATCAGTAATTTTTACTGGTAAGCCCGGCGTGGGAAAATCTATGGCTGCGCATTGGATTGCGCGCGAATTAAATATGCCTCTTTTTACACTAGACCTATCTGCTGTAATGAGCAGTTTTTTAGGTAGAACGGGTAACAATATCCGTAGTGTGTTAGAATATGCAAAAAGCATGAAGTGTATTCTGTTGCTAGATGAATTCGACGCAATTGCCAAAAAGCGCGATGATTCAACTGAAGTTGGTGAATTAAAAAGGCTGGTAACTGTTTTATTACAGGAAATTGATGATTGGCCATCAACAGGCTTGATAATTGCGGCAACAAACCATCCAGACTTGCTAGATCCTGCAATATGGAGACGGTTTGATGTGCTTATAAATTTTCCTATGCCAGATATTCAGCTAGTAAGAAAGGCCGTAATAACCTTTCTTGGGTCTTTTGGGCAAGAACATGGGCCATGGGTAGAAGTAATAGCACGGCTCTTTTCAAATTTTTCATTTAGTGATATAGAAAGGGAAATTAATCGTGTAAAAAGGGCTCTAGCGATTAACAACGAATCTCTTGAAGAACACGCTAAAAGACTTATTTCAAAACATGTTGATTCTTTAACAAAACCTGAAAAAAAAGCCTTTGCTACATATTTGGTATCGGAAAATGTATTATCTCAAAGATTGGCCAACAAATTAACAGGGGTCAGTCGAGATACAATTAGGCAAAACATATAATGAGGAAATATATATGCTAAATCAAAATTTTATATTGGGTTTTGGTGAACGGCTATCAGAGCCGACAACACTCCCTGGAAGAAAAATTGAGAAAAAACCTGTATATGATTATAGTGAATCTTTGGAATTTTTAACTCAAGATATTGGCGCAATAGTTACTACTGTAAATGCTATGCCCGTGCTTTCTCTTCCCAAAAATATAGCTGTAGTATCTTTTGTTTTGCATCCCGAATTCATGGCAATGTCATATTACCCTCAAACAATATTTAATGAGCTTTCTGTTGATATTGTTGGTAGCAAACTAATACAGATTGTTCCAAGAAGGTTCTCGACTGAAAGGGAAATGATACCAACATTCACAATAGAGTACTTCGTAGCATGTAATAAAAACAAGCTTGAAGCATGGCCCGAAATCTTTAATACTTTTAGTGCTAACAATAAACTTCGAGACGAACTTACTCGATTTGAAAAATTTTCATCAATTAGACCAATTGATAAAATAAAAGGTGGCACACTAAGTACGCATAATAATAAATATGAGGTTGTTATACATACAGACATACAGCAAGAAGAAATTGACATTAATTTATCATATAATAGTTATGCCACGACACTTGGTGTTATCCCCGATTTGAGACGAAGTATATCAACGAATGGTCTTGTTTTTATTCCAACTGTTTCAAGACCAGAACAGATTGAACAACTTGCGAATTTTTCACTTATCCGAGCTATAAGACCAATGCCAAGATTGAGACCACATCCAATTAGACAAAATATCGATGACAATGCAAATCTTTTTTCTATTCAATTGCCGACTGGTGTACCAATAGACCCTGGACTGGTAGGTGCAATTTTTGATGGGGGAATAAGAGCAAAATCCCCACTAATTACTTGGACCAACCCATATGAAACCGAGGGGTGCCTACAAACAAATCCAAATTATTTAGAGCATGGCGAAAAAGTAACATCTTCAGCCTTATTTGGTCACATACAAGAAGATGAAGAAATACCCCGTCCGTTTGGTTATATCGACCATTATAGGGTATTAGACAATAATATAGATCAAGACGAAGATCTTTTTGATGTTTTGATTCGGATTCGCGACATTTTGCAATCTAATATTTATGAATTTGTTAATTTAAGTATCGGACCCGAATTGCCAATAGAAGATGATGAAGTCCATGTATGGACATCTGTTATTGACGAAATACTGTCTAATGGCAATACATTATGTACGATAGCAGTTGGCAACGGAGGTGAGCTTGATCCTATATTAAGATTTAATAGAATACAAGTTCCTTCTGATTCAGTAAATGGTTTAAGTGTTGGGAGTATCGACTCAACAGACGATAATTGGTTGCGTGCATCATACAGCTCAATAGGACCCGGGCGTAGCCCCGGTTTAATTAAGCCGGATGTAGTTGCTTTTGGCGGTTCAGAAGATATGCCATTTAATACAATAAATGGTGATACTCTGATGAATTCCCCTTCGGTTGGAACTAGCTTTGCCTCTCCATCTGTTATGCGTTTAGGTATGGGAGTTCGAGCTCACTTTGGAAATTTAATAAGTATTTTAGCCATTAAAACTTTACTGATAAATTGTTCTACTCCTAACCGTGAAAATAGACATGAGATCGGATGGGGTAAGGTTCCTAATAATATTGAAAAATTAGTTATTTGCTCTCCGGGTTCTGTAAGAATTCTATATCAGGGTGAGATATTACCAGGAACTGTGATACGTGCAAAGATTCCACTACCAGAAGAACAAATAAGTGGCAATGTAAATATTAAAGCAACATTATGCTATGTATCTGATACTGAGTCGAACCACATTGGGAATTACACAAAAGCCGGAATTGGTGTGATATTTCGACCGCATGAAGATAAGTTTAGAGAAGATTCAACTGTGGCAATAACAGATTCTTTTTTTAGCGCCGGTAACTATTCTGGTGAACTTGAACTACGAATGGATTCTTTGAAATGGGAAACAACAATGCATAGTGAAAAAACAAAGCGAGGAGCAAGTTTAAAAGGACCGGTATTTGATATTCATTATATGGCCAGGGAAAGTGGGCGTAACGCTCGGTTGTTTGCCCCAAAACTGAGATATGCAATGGTTATTGCTGTGACAGTTAAAAATGATAATAATATTTACAATAAAATAACATCGCGTTATAGAACCCAGATCAGACCTTTGACACCTGTAATTAATATTCCTATTAAAACATAATTTTTACATTACAATTTACAAGTTATAGTGATTTGACATTTTAATAAAATATTTCATTATCGGGACAATATTTATCTGATATTCCTGTTTTTTTCAAAATGGTTTTATCTATACAATAAAACCTTATTCACACAATTATTTTAGGTAGCGTTTATCTTTAGGCCTTCCCCGCCATAAATCTATCCACCAGTTTCATGAAACCGGCCCGATAACTGGCGCCGATCGGCAGGCTGTCTTCACGGACGCGGACGCGGTTGTCCGCGATCGAATCGATATGGGCGATGTTGACGATATATGATTTGTGAATCCGCGGGAAAAGCAGCGGGCTCAGCAGGTCCGCCATTTTCTTGAGCGACATGTAGGTCACCAGGGCCTTGCGGCCGGTCACCACCCGCACGTAATCACCCACCGACTCCAGATACAGGATATCTTTCAGGTCCACCCGCACCACTTTTTTATCTTCTTTCACAAAGATGAACTGGTCCTCGGTTTTGGCCGGCTCGGCGGGCTTGACGATGGTTTCCGCGGGCTGGGGCGCCAGGCGGGCGCGGGCCTTCTGCAGTGCCTTGAGAAAGCGGTCCAGGGCGAATGGTTTGTGAAGATAATCGACAACATCCAGGTCGAAGCCGTCGATGGCATGCTCGCGGTAGGCGGTGGTGATGATCACCAGCGGCGGCCGGCTGAGGGTCCGCAGAAAATCGAGGCCGCTGAGCTTGGGCATGTTGATATCCAGAAAGATCAGGTCCGGGTGGTGTTCGTGGAGGGCCTCCAGCGCTTCGAAGGCATTCCGGCACTCCGCCGCCACCGTAACGCCGGGCACGTCTTCCAGATATTTCTGAATCACCCGGCGGGCCGGGGCCTCGTCGTCGATAATCAGGCAGTTGATTGGCTTGGTGGGCGACATCGTTGTTACTTCAAATCGATTGTCAGGCACACCCGAAACTTGCCGTCGGTCCGTTCGATCTCCAGGCGGTGGCGGCCGGGATAAATCAACTCCAGACGCTTGCGGACGTTTTCCAGTCCGATGCCGCCGGCGCTTTCCGGCACTTCCGGGGCGTCGCCGTCGAGGGCATTCTCGATAAAGAACCGCAGCCGATCGTTATCGTCCACAGTCAGCCGGATAACGATTAAGGACTGCCCCGTCCGCAGATTGACGCCGTGCTTGAAGGCGTTTTCCAGCAGCGGGATAAACAGCAGCGGCGCCACCCGGTGACCGTTCGGCGGAACATCGATCTCGACTCTGGTTTCCACGTCCTCGTCGATCCGGACTTTTTCCAGGGCCACGTAATTATTAATGAATTCGACTTCCCGGGACAAGGACACGCGGTCGTCGCGGCAATCATAGATAATGTAATTCATCAACCCGGATAGCTTCAGGATCATCTCCGACGTCTGGTCCGATTTGAACAGGCTGTGGGAATATATATTGTTCAGGGTGTTGAACAAAAAATGGGGATTGATCTGGGCTTTCAGCGAATCCAGCTCGGCCTGCAGCTTGCTGCTCTCCAGGTCCTTGACCCGCAGGGCGATCTCGTTCAGGCGGGTCGATTTCTTGACATAATGCAGAAAGGAAGAAATGGCGATGAAGAAAAAATTCATCATCATGTAACCCATGATAAAAATTTGCGGTCGCCGGGGGTGATGTTCACCGCGGAAGGCAGGCGGACTGCCCAAAAAGATGGCGGCCAGATAATGGACGACAATTGAGACCGTCAGGGCCAGCACGAAAACCGCAATGGCATAAACCAGATAGTGTTTTTTATCCAGCAGTCGCGGAATCAGCACCCGCAGGTTGGAATAAACCACAACGATCAGGCCGACCAGATGAAACAGTTCGAACTGCATCAGGCTGAGCGCTTCACCTTCATGAATTCCCCGCAGGAGATGGATCGTGGTAAACAGAACCAGGTAGGCCAGCCAGAACAACAGATGTTGAACCCAGTTCTTCTCCAACGCTTTTTGAAACGGCAACTGAATTTTTAGTTCTTCGCGCATGATAATTTATTCA
>JBDRBK010000178.1:0-6387 GCA_043822705.1 Fidelibacterota bacterium | reverse complement strand
GCCCGCGTCATACCAAGACTATAATCGGTGGTGGTCTTTGTCCCGGCCCGCGGTTCCTTCTCGGTATAGGTCTCACTCACATTCAGATTGGTGCTGATATTGGTGGGCGTGTAATAAAGATGCAGATCGCTCAGTTTATTGCCGAGCAGCGGCAGCGGTTTCAGCCATTTCAACGGTGCGACATAATTATTGCTGCCGAACGGCAGCGAATAGCTGATCTTTCCGGTGTAGGCTTCGGACCAGTTGCGCGCGGTCTGATAGTTGGACGCCGTACTCTGTTTAGCAGTGAAGCTGGTACTGATTTGATCGACGGTATACTTGATCAGGCGGTTATCGGAACGAGTCGATTTGGCAATCGAGGTCGTCAGGTTGATCGAATTGCTCAATGTCAGCAGCGAATCGGGAATGTTATCCTGATTGAGCAGAATATCAGATCCAGGATGATATTTAGGCCGGCTGACGGTGTTGGAAAAGGAGGTCGAGACCGGTACTTTCAATCCCCAGGCTTTGGGCAGGAATTTATCCAGCTTCAGGCTGGCATTGATCCGGAAATCCTCGCTGGAACTGGCGCTACCCAGCCGCTGCTGCAGCACGTGGAAATCGGCATCTTTGCGACTGTAGGCCACGGTAGTGGAAGCGATATCGGCCAGATCGATTTTCCCCTGCACGCGCATCGCTACGCCGCGATCTTTCCTGACACCGCTGAGGCGCAGTTCGTCGATCCAGACCTCGCCCGATAGCGGCAGCGCCGAGACGTTGCGCACCCCGACCCGCATATATTGAATCTGGGACAGGGCCGGCGTGCCTTTGATCCGAATCCTGCGGCCGGTCAGTACGCCGTCGTTATCACTGAAATGGTATTCCTTGACATCGGCCGAATCCCGGAAGACATCGTCGGCATTGATCTTTTTCACGGTAGTTGAGTCCGCCAGTTTCAAGCCGGTCAGCCATTCCAGATCAAGGTCGACCGCATTCCGTTTCCTGGTCTCATCCCAGCCTTCATAGACCGGCTGACTGACCTCATAATAATAGTTACCCTTGCCAAACTGTAGGAAAAATTCCAGGTCGGTCTCATCCAACCCGACCGCGCCGGGACAATCGCCATAAACAAACATTTTCATCCGGTCATAGGTCAGGTAGCTCTGAGCCCGTTCCCCGGTCAGCGTCATCAGGGTCTTTTCCGCCGCCCCGCGGGCGCCCCCCGGCAGATCGTCGAATTTCAAAACCAGCGACTGTTCCTTGGCGCGGATCTCATTGATCCGGTCATATTCACCCTTAACGCCCTTGGGCGGAGTGTAGCCGGGATTGTCTTCGGTATTGATGATCGTTATCGCGAAAACGCTGTCGTCGATGGCATATTCGGCGGTGTCGGCGATACTGATACCTAATTCTTTCCATTCATTACCGACCAGCTCGATCTTCGCCACCTGCAGTCCCGCGACGGAATCGACACCGGTCAGGCTTAACCGGATATTTCTAATATCATTCCAGTCGATTGAACCATCCGGTTTGATTTTGGTAAAATGATTCAGGGGAATCCGGTACAGGCGCCAGCCTGTTAATGTGCCGTCCTTAATTGTTTCACCGGCGACATACTCGGCATCGTCCGCGTTTTTATCCAGGCTGAAGGACTTGGTGAAATAATCATTGGTGCGATCGAGAAAGCCGGAGCCATCAATGTCCTCCGTGTCGGGATAAAAACCACCCTCGAATTCGCTGTTGCCTTCCGTGCCGTTTACATAGCGCGGGTCGCCGCCCTGGTACTTCTTGTAATTGTCGCCGTTGGGGTCGTCGACCGGATTATAGTTGCGGTCGTCGGGACGCAGACCATTGCGGTTGATATGTACCATGTCGCCAAGATCGTAATATTCGGCATAGGTAAGACCGTTGGGATCGAGACAGCCGCCCCAGCCGTCTTCATATTCGTCGCCACAGCCATCCAGACCTACATCTTCACCCTTATCCAGTTGACCGTTGCCGAGGCTGAACCCGGCCTCGGGCCGGTCCTCCGTGTCCAGTTTATTGTTCCCATTCCAGTCTTCGCTGATCCGCCCCAGGTCCACTGTTAAACGGCCTTCGGTGCCGCGCAGCCAGATTTCAAAGAACTTGCTGCGGGTCTGGTCATAATCACCGCTGAAAAACGGACTGACGATACCGGCCCAGATCGAATCATCGGGAACCTGGGACTGGTGTTTCTGATGGCTCATATTAAGCGCCAGAATGTGCGTGGTCTCATTCTGGGCCTGGCGCGAGACCGACTGGTTGGGCCAGATATCGGTGGTGGCCACCGGATAATAGGGATTGTACCAGTACAACTGCGCCCGATTGGATTGCGGTAACTGTTCACCTGATTCGGGATCGAGGGGCGCCGACGACGACCGCCAGTAGCGCTGCTGGACCTGGGGCGTGGTGGTACGCTTGGCGCCTTCGAAATCATCAATATATGCCACGCCGTTGTCGTCACCGGTGGCGGGATTGTTGATCGGATTGGGATTGGGCAGCACCTGGGCGAACTCGCCTTCGATGGCGACCGACGTCATCTTTTCCGTTTCCAGGAACGGCAACCGGTCCAGCAGGCGCGTGACACCCTCCAGATCGGTGTTGAACCGGCCATTAAAATCCCAGATGAAATTCCTGGTCGGTTCATAGCCAACCTCGATTTTCTCATTCAGGACCGACTGGTTATAATACAAGGCCGTGACGCCGATGAAGGAATTTTCACCGAAATCCATTTGCGCCCGGGTGCCGATGATGGTCTTTTTGTCGAATGAGACTAATTCATGTTTTTCGTACATTACCTCCAGATTGGCACCCGGCGCCATGGCCGCCTCGTTCAGGAAAATCAGCGTGCCGCCGAAATAATCGATCTGGTAATCGGTGCCGCGTATCAGGGTCACACCGTCCAGCTTGACTTCTTCGCTACCTTCCACCACCATGAAACCAAGGCTGATATTGCTGGCCAGGTTGGTGTAATCGGCTTCGATCGTGAACCGGCTGTCGCGGCGGAGCTTGTCCTGGTCGGTGGAAGTGTACATGATACCTTCGCCCAACAGCTCCGCCAGCGCCGCAGCGCTGCTGCCGCCACCCAGCGAATCGGCGGCGGCAATGAAGGGATGAAAAGTCGGAAAAAGAATTTCGCCGTTGGCCAGATTCACGATATTGGGATTGGTATAATCAATTTTCTGGTCGGGTTTACCGGAATTGACATCATCGTTAAGATCGAGGCCGAAATGGGTCAGATAAGCCGTACCCGCGCCGTCCCACTCACTGGCCGGCGTTACCTGGTCGTTGATGATCCGGACGGCGAACCCTTCGGTATTTATGTTGGAGGTACCCAGGTAATAGACATTCTTGAACATCAGGTCCCAGGAAGGATGCTGGGGGGTCGGGGCCTGCGGCCGGAGCAGTTGCATCTTTAGCGTGTCGTCCGCGGCGGAGGCCGATCCGATGATCTTCAGCGTATCGCCGGTTCCGGCCACCACCAGCTTGAAAATGCAGCCCAGCACCTCGTTGTTGATCGGCGTACGAATTCGGAGATAACCGAAATCTTCGTTGATATAATAATCATTGTCCCGTTCCATCCGCACAAAAACCTGGTTTTCGGTCCAGTCGGAATAACTGTCGACCTGATCGGGATTCACATAGGCGATACCGGTTTTTTCGCCGGCCACGGAGACACCGCCCGAGCGTGATTTGAACAGTTCGAAATCCTTGACGATCAGGTTACCCTGGTAATGTTTTCCATCCGCGGACAGCGGATAAAAAGGAAAAATGACGCCGTGCAGTGACTGACCGCTGACGGCGATGGTGGTGTCCACACCGTTGCGGAACCATTCATGGATGAAGAAATACTGGTCCTTGCGGTACTGGTAATCCGGAATCCGCTGGGTCTGGGCGGTGTTGGAACCGGAGAATTTTTGTTTCTCCTTGCGGGTCTGTTCGATCGAAGCGATGGTGGTGATATCGACCGGCCCCAGTTTGGAAATCGCCTTGAGGCCGAACAATCCCTGGTTTTTTCCCGAAAAAGTGACGTACTGGGTCGATGGCAGCGACAATGAAATATTTCCGGCTTCGACTTTCTGGATTATTTCATCTTCCTGGCCATCATAGGTGATCCGGATATTGTTTTCCCAGTCGAAATCGCGCTCCGAATCCTGGTCCATCAGGATCGTGATCCGATCGCCGATTTTACCTTCGATATTCAGGTTCTGTTTCTGGTCGAATTCGATGTGGGTATTCTGCGATTCGTTATAATTGGCGTAATTCAATTGCTGGTCCTGGAAAACCATTTTCCCGGAAATATTGACATTCCCGCGGACCCGCAGGGCCACCCGGCCCAGTTCGCCGACATCCACTCCGACCAGTTCTAACGACTTACCGGACCGACGGGTACCACTGTCCGCGGCGGGAGTCTTGGCCTGACCGCGCATGGCGGCCTTGAAACTGATCATCCCCTGCCGTTCCAGCATGGCGTTGAAATACCAGTCCAGGGGCGCGGTCAGCGGCATCTTGTAGGTCTGACCATCGCTGACTTCGGTGATCGTGATCGTGCTCCAGTCGGGTGTTATCGTGGCCTGCTTTTCGGTCTTTTTAAAGGGCAGCGCAACCAGTCCCCGGGCGTGGATCAGGGTATCGCCCAGCAGGCCGATTGCTACCGGCAAGGCCGGAAAAGGATCCACGACAAACCGTGATTGGACGTTGAGACGAATCGCCTGCACTCGCACGGGATTAGCCGGCTGACTCCAAAGCGCACTAAGCCCGATGAAGATCAGAAAGCTGGTGCAGACGGCAAGCCGACTATTTTTCACCGGAGTTCCGCATCTATTATTAATTACTCAACCTGTTTATTCAAAACGAACTGGTAGCGGTGGGTCTAAAGGTCACTCCTCATTTAAGCCTGGTTGAATTTTTTCACTGAATAGTTTACGGAAATTTCTAATAGCGAATCCACGGTGACTTACGGCATTTTTCTCTTCCGGCGTCAGTTCCGCCAGTGTTTTCTGCAGTTCCGGCAGCCAGAACACCGGATCGTAGCCGAATCCGCCGGACCCGGCCGGCCGATCCAGAATGCTGCCTTCTACGGTACCCTCCGCCGTTAGTTCCCAGCGGTCGTCGACATAAGCGATGACGCAGCGAAAACGCGCCCTGCGCCGGTCCGCCGGCACGGACGCCAGCTCGGTCAATAGTTTACGATTGTTGTCGGCATAGCTGGCCCCGGCCCCGGCCCAGCGCGCCGAATAAACGCCGGGGGCGCCGCCCAGGGCGTCCACTTCCAACCCGGTGTCATCGGCAATTGCCGGCCGGCCGGTCAGGCGCTGCACGGTGCGGGCCTTGAGCAGTGCATTCTCGCTCAGGGTGGTGCCGGTCTCGTCGATTTCACCGACCTGCGGGAAATCATCCAGACTCAGGATTTCAGGTTCAAAATCCTGCAGCGCCCGGGTGAATTCCGCGACTTTATGCCGGTTATGGGTGGCTAATACAATTTTCATGTTATTCAGCGTTTTCAGCGCCGCCGAACATAGGCGGTTTTCCGACGGATGACAAGCAAATTTCCGGGCGTCCCGAGATAGACTTGGATTTATGTGACCGAAACCACTAATTTCGGGGCGCTTTTCAACGGCTCGGTAGCTCAGTTGGTAGAGCAGAGGACTGAAAATCCTTGTGTCGGCGGTTCAATTCCGTCCCGAGCCACGACCCCTCAATCGAGGGGTTTTTATTACTCGTCGCCACCCACCCCGTCCCCGTCACGCCGGGGCCACTCCTCCGGGGGAGGGGACTATAGTAAAATCCCAGAGTGCCGGCATTACTTATTACTCATTACTTTTCACCACGCCGGAGCGCCAGCGCAGGCAAATGCCCTGATCCCTGTACCCTGTTCCCTGTTCCCTGATCCCTAATCCCTAATCCCTGAATTCAACCACTCCGTGGTTGGTGCGGTTGGTTGGTAATGAGTGCTATTCAGATTCAATCCCTGCGGGATTGGAAATGGCGGTCATAGGGCACGGAATGACTGATTTTTCCTGGCACTACCCGGTTAAATGTAGGGGCACGGCACGTCTACGTCCTGTACGGAACTACGCCGCGCAGGCGCACCGTGCCCCTACAAATCAGGATACAATAAATAATTGGTAGTGCCTGCCGAAGCCTTAGCCCTGGTGGGGCAATGCCCGGTACCGCTCAGTGCCGGGCTTTTTCATGGGGCGGGGTGTGTAAACCCGCAACCGTCGCCACCCACCCCGTCCCCGTCACGCCGGGGCCACCCCTCCGTGGGAGGGGACTATAGCCCCTGATCCCTGATCCCTGATCCCTGATCCCTGATCCCTGATCCCTGATCCCTGATCCCTGATCCCTGATCCCTGAATTCAACCACTCCGTGGTTGCCGCGTT
>JBDRBK010000177.1:0-21099 GCA_043822705.1 Fidelibacterota bacterium | reverse complement strand
CTGCAAATCGTAGCGGAGGCCGAATCGCAGCTTTCTTAATGAACTTTCTTCAATATTGATAATAAGCCTGATCGAATTTTCATCGACCGGATCGATTTCATAAGATATCGTATTGAAATAGCCCAATCCGTACAAATCGGTGATCCGGTCATTGATGATGGCGGTGTCGAAAACATCGCCGGGTTTCAAACCTAACAGTCGGTAAATGAAGGTGAATGGCAGACTTTTATTTCCGATAATCTGGATGCCGTAAATCAGCGGCGGTTGCTTTTCCCTGACCTGGAGAAACAGCTTAACGTATTGCTCGTCCAGCGGCCGTACTTCATAATCGATACTTTCGAACCAGCCGGTTCGATACATATTTCGTACTTTGGTCTCAAGGCTGTCGGCCTGATAATTATCATTGGGACTGATACCCAGCTCACGATAAATCATACTGAAGGGAATCGTCGTGTTACCGACGATCGAAACGCTGTAAAATTTCAACCGGTTTCCATCGGAGTCAACAGCATCCAAATCCGGAAAGGTCCGCGCCAAACGATAGTTTTCCTTCAATTCCAGCAATTTGGGAAGAGCCTGCCGGGCGCTGTTCTCGCCATCGCGGATAATTTCAATAATTTTAGCCTTCTTGAATTCGGCACCCATGAATGATGGCAGTTCCGTAAATATATGAACGTCAACATCATCGGTAGCCGAGTTCAATTGCGCCCGCCGTACAATATTGCCCGACTGGATCAGCATATCAATTCCATCCTGCAGCTCTTCACGCGGTTTCGGACTCCAGCCCACGGAAACGGCGATAATGTAGTCGGCACCCATGGCGCGGACAACATCGGTAGGATAATTATTCAGAATTCCACCGTCAACCAGCAGTGAGTCCCCCCACTCCACCGGAGAAAAAACGCTGGGAATCGACATCGTCGCCCGCATTGCTTTGGCCAGCGAACCGTTACGCAAAATGACAATATTACCGGTGATCAAATCGACCGCCGTACAGCGAAACGGTATCGGCAAATCGTCAAAATCAGTGATATGCTCATAAGCATAAGTCAATTCCGACAGACTCAGCATTATGTTCTGCCCGTGGACCAGTCCGCTGAGCGTTGACGGTGTAAAACCATCGAAACCAAATTCAAACTGGTAGCGACCCAAATCCTTCTTCTGGAAATATGGCAGGCGATCCCGGGGCGGCTGATCCGAAAATACTTCGTCCCAGCTAAGCTCCAGGGCGATCTGCTCAATCTCGGCGCCGGAATAGCCGATCGCATAAAGGGCTCCTAGCAGTCCCCCCATGCTGGTCCCGGCGATATAATCCACCGGAATCTGGAGCGAGTCCAGCAATTTCAGGGCACCGATATGCGCCAGACCCATCGAGGAACCACCCGAGAGTGCCAGACCGATGCGCGGACGATCCGGTGACGAACCGAAGGTCAGGGTCATCAGGATCAGGAATCCCCAGAAACGGTTTTTTAAATCCATATCGAATTAGCCCGACCGGTGTCCCGAATTATCACTCTTGCCGATTCAGGCGATTTCAGCCATCGTTTTTATAAAGGCCAGTATAAGGTCACGGGTAGCCTGGATACCCTGGATATGGGTTCGCTCGACGCCGTGCGATGAGCTGACCCCGGGACCGATAAGTCCTACCCGCAGATCCATGCCGGCCGCCAGCGCCGCTCCGCCATCGCTGCCGTAGAACGGGAAAATGTCAACGATATGGGGTATTTTCTCCGATTGCGCCAATGCCACCAGCTCGCGCCGCATTTCATAGTCGTAAGGACCATTACTGTCTTTGGCACAGATCGAGACGGCCGTCTCCCGGCCGGCGACTTTTTCACCGACTACCCCCATGTCAGCCACTAAGAGTTCCCGGACCGAACCGGGAATACCGGCCGAACCGCCGTGTCCCACTTCCTCGTAATTCGAGAAAAAGAATCCGATATTGTGAGCAACAACTGTTTCCTGATGATTCAATAAAATATCCAGCATGATACCGGCACAGGCCTTGTCGTCGAGAAAACGCGATTTCACAAATCCGGTGGCCGTGTATTCGAAGCGGGGATCGAACAAGACATAATCACCGATGGCAATCCCCAGTTCTTCCGTTTCCTTCTTCGAAGTCGTCAGCGCATCCACCCGGATGTGCATTTTATCCATCTTGCGTTCGGTGCTGCTGACTTCGCGGTTGACATGCGCGGCGGGATTATTGAGCAGAAATGTGCCGCGATAGGTTTTATCGGCCTGGGTGACAATCGTGACGTGCTCGCCCTCGAAACTGTTCGGCGGCCAACCGCCGATTTGAGTCAATTCCAGTGTTCCGTTGTCATTCAGGTATTTGACCATCCCGCCCAGGGTATCGACGTGGGCCGATATCAACAACTCCGGTGACTCGGTCACCGAAACCAGTAAGGCACCTTTATTGGTACGCCGTATCTGATACGGACAGGCCGCTAATCTTGCGGCAATATGGTCCAGTACTTGCCCGGTGTAGCCGCTGGGAGATGCAATATTTATTAATTCTTTAATAAGCTCGACTGGCATAACCATCCTCATCTGTTATTAATCAACTGTTAATATTACGGCCTGCGAAGCGATAGAAGAAACAGGACTCCCGGCGGTTGTGCAGACCACTGCCACCAGCTGATTCGCAATCAGCCAGATAGTATTTTGATTCATCGCCTGTTTACCCGGAGATTTAATCATTGAATCGCACGGCGAAAAGCGATTTTTATAATTATTTACTGATTACAAACGATCGCCAAAATTGGATGCGATCGATCAGCGGACGTGAGTTGATCGGCCATTCGATTTTTGCGGATGAAAGGATGCACTGTTGATGAGAAATATCTTAACCGCCGGGCTGGTACTACTGCTGTTGGCCTGTACCGGCGATAAATCCACTACCGGGGTTACAAAATTGGAATCACCACAGGATTCCATCAGCTACAGTATTGGAATCGAAGTCGGTATGAATTATGCGGCCCAGTTTATCGAAGTTGATCCGGCTGTATTCTACCAGGGATTCCTCGACGGTTACAACGAAAGTGATAAACTGATTACCGACGCACAGCGTCAGAATATTCTGATGGCTTACCAGCAGGATCTGCGACAAATCCAGATCGAACGCCGTAAGGAGCAGGCTGACAAAAACAGGATCGCCGGCGAAGAATATCTGCAGAAAAATTCAGAGCGGTCCGGCGTGGTCGTTTTGCCCAGTGGATTGCAATATAAAATCATCACTGCCGGCGACGGTCCCCTACCCACTTCCACGGACCGGGTAACGGTCAACTACCGGGGCACATTAATCGATGGGACCGTATTCGACAGCTCCTATGATCGCGGTCAGCCGGCCACCTTCGGAGTAACCCAGGTGATCAAAGGTTGGACCGAAGCACTGCAACTGATGCCGGTGGGCTCCAAGTGGGAATTATATATCCCCGGTGACCTGGCTTACGGCGAATCCGGTTCACGTAACATCAAGCCGAACAGCACTCTGATTTTTGAAGTCGAATTGCTGGAAATCGCCCAGTAAATTTTTTATCGGGGGGTGATCGACAAGGTCACCCCCGTTAATTAAAATATAATCACCGGCTGGAAATAAATTTGTGTCAGCCGGGTGGGTTTGTCGACAAATGAATTGATTTTCGTATCGTACAATCGGCGGTATTCGTAGCCAAATCCAAGTTTCAGACCGGCCAGTACTTTCCCAACCGGAAAAACCTTGCCATAAATCACTGTCAGGCGTGAGATTTGTCCGCTATCCTGAAAAACCGGCGCCTGCACTTCAAGATTGACACTGCTGTTGCGATGCAGCGCCCAACTCCAGTCACGCTGATTGGTCCGCATTCGCGATAGCACCAGCGACAGCGCGTCCGGTACGGCTGACAGTCCGAACCAGCGGTACCCGAGCTTGATGTCCCAGCGATTGATTTTTCCCCCTTGCCGACCCTCACCCTTCAATTTCCATTCGAGTCGCGCCCAGTCGGACCGAATCAGATGGTTATCGAAAAGCTGGTACATCCCGCCGGTAATCACCAGACCGACCGCTCCGGAAGCGGCTTCCACCAGATTGTAATTTTCATCCAAGTCCCAGAAGCTGCCCAACCGCCCTAAAAACAGGCTCACTGACCACGGCTCCTGGCCACCGGCACCCAGACTGCGGATCAGATTCACATCATCGCTCACGGAAAAAGAGTCGTAGAAGACCGAATTCCGTTCCTCCAGCCAGGCCGAAAGCCAGGCCAGCGGATATTCGGTAAATTCAATCAGGAAAAATTCCGGCCGAACCGAACTGGCCAGTAAGTCACGATATAGACGAATCTCATTTTCGTCCCAAAGCACCAGGTCCCGATCGGATGAGATTTCCAGATACGAACTCTGATAAGTCCGGTACGGACCCAGGACCGCCGCCGCCCCCACTTCCCGGTCCCGCCAGCGTTGATGGATCGCGAACCGGTTAGCAAAACGGTATTGAGAGGCGGATGAATCCACCGCTGCGCTTTTTTGACCGGTAGCCAGTTCCTGACCGTACAATACGATCAACAAAAACGGTGCAATCAGGAGGTTTTTCAGTCTGGTGGATATCAATTAAGCTGGTCCCCGGTTGATTTCTACCGGTGAAAATATCCCGTTATTTAGACAAAATAAATAAAATACTCAGTGTGCGACCGCAGCAATTCTCGGCAGCCGAGACCATTCGGACGGGTAAAAATATCAGGCCAGAACTTCCTTGATCTTATTCAATAAGACCTCCGGTTTGACCGGTTTTTCCAAAAAGGCCCGAACGGGCATCCAGGTTTCATCCGGACTCAGCAGGAACGGCAGGTCCAGAGCCCGGCGAACGCCGGACAACATTATTATCGGGATTTCTTTCAACTCAATATTCTGATGAAATATCCGCGATACTTCGAAACCATCCGGTCCTGGTGGACCGGCAAACATAACATCCAGTAATATCAGGTCGGGTTTCAACTCCTTGGCCAGCCGGATACCGGCTTCCTGCTGATAGGCAAATGAAACGGAATAGCCGACACTTTCCAGCAAGGTTTGAACTGAATCGACCAGTTGCACATCGTCATCTATGATCAGAATATGTTTAGCGGTTTTCATTATGATTCTCCTCTGAGTTTACCGGCAGTGTTACGACAAATCTGGTCCATTGGCCGACCTTCGATTCCACATTGATCCGGCCCCCTAATTTATTGACGATTTCCCGACAGATGTACAACCCCAACCCGGTGCCCTTCTTGCCGGAATAGGCTTTGTTGTCCAGTCGGCTGAATTTCTGAAACAGTTGTGATATCTTCTCCGGCTCGATACCTTCACCTTCATTGTAAACACTTAAACTGACGCCCGAAGCGGTCCGTTCGACGGTGAAATCGATCCTGCC
This sequence comes from Fidelibacterota bacterium, assembly GCA_043822705.1. GTDB lineage: Bacteria > Fidelibacterota > Marinisomatia > Marinisomatales > TCS56 > JBDRBK01. The sequence continues at coordinate 15,710 of JBDRBK010000177.1, read as the reverse complement.
GCCTTCCCGGCCGTATTTAATTGCATTCGACAGCAGATTATCAAATACGATTTTCAGCAGATCGCGATCTGTCACCAGAGTCAGGTCGTCATCTACCAGGTTGGAAAATTTATAGCCCTTTTCCTCCATTCCCCGACGCAGACCATCGATTACCGGTTCGAGCACTTCCTTGTTAATCGGAACAGGCTTGATGCGGGTTCGCAGTTCACCCTTTTCCAGGCGTGACAGATCCAGATAATTGGTTATCATATCACTGAAATAATCCAGGCTTTTTCCCACCATCGTCAATGATTTTTCCTGGGCCGGATTCAGCACACCCAGGTAGCCGTCTTTTACCGTATGCAGACTCATTGTGGCGGAAGCCAACGGATTTTTCAGTTCGTGACTGACGAACCCCAGCATTTCCATATAATTGTGGTTGGTCGTCTGCAGGTCCCGGTTGGACTGTTCCAGTTTTTGCTGCTGTTCCAGTATCTTTGTTTGCTGGTCGTGCAATTGCCGTGTCATACTGTTAAATGATTCGGTCAGCAGGCCGATTTCGTCGTTAGCCGCCAGTTCGATCTCATGACTGAAATCACCGCCGGCCAGGCGTCGAGTAGCTACCAGCAGGCGTTGCAGCGGATTCAGTATGCCGCGATTGATGAAATAAAATACGGCGAGTGCCAGGATCATCACCAACAGGATTATTCCGATCAGTACGATCAATGTTTTTTGGCGCAGATCGAGGTATTTCTGTTCCAGTTCGCCGACGTACAAAATACCGATCACGGTTCCGTCGGGGTTCCGTATCGGGTCATATCGTGAAAGATACCAGGTGTCGACGACCCAGGCGCGGCCGGTCCAGGATTCGCCCTGCCGCAGAACTTTTTCGGCAACTTCGGGCGATACCCTGGTTCCCAGGGCCCGGTCCCCGTCCGGTCCGGCAACATTAGTCGAAATCCGCCGGTCACCCATGAAAATCGTAGCCGTGCCCAAAGGTTTGTCACGGTAAATTTCATTGGCAAAAACAGCATCGCGGATTCGATCAACTTTATCGGTAGAACCGTTCAGCAGGCCGCCCAACTGCAACAGACCGATAACTTTACCATTTTCGCTGACAGGCACAACAGTCGCCAATACCATGCCATTCTGGCCGTCCCCGCACAGGCCGCAGCGCTCCGCCAGGGCCGGACCCAACTGGCCTAACAATTGGCGGTCGAATATGACCGTGCCGCTGGTGCTCCGCCGTTCCCGCAGCACCTGGCGGACCAGCGGATCGTCTTTCATTTCGAATCCCGTCCGAAAGGGGTACTGGGTATTGATCAGCACCCGCGCAGTAGTATCGAGCAGCGTAATGATGTCGATACCAGTCCGTTCGCGCAGCTCTTTCAGCTCATTGCCGATCGCCTGGGACAATTCCGAATCGCCGGGATGTTTCAATAATTCCCGGATCGACTGCTTTTCCGCCATGATTTCAGCGGAGGTCTGCAAATGCTCAGCCTTGTTCCAGTAGATGGCCCAACTGTTGCGCATGTAGAGACTGACCCGTTCTTCAGCGGCCTGAATAGTGTTGTAATTGACCCAGAAATAACCGGCCATACCGACGATAAATGCCAATAAAATGAATATGACCGACAATCCCAGAAATGATTTATTCTGCAGCTTCAATTATTCGACTTTCCATTCCATTTTAATCTGCCCAAAACATTAATTGAAGTCCACATTGCCAAGTTCTCCAGACAGCATGAATTTAACCATTCCGGCGGATCATTATCAGTAATAGAATGACTGCCGGACATTCTCGGATTCACTGTCACTCCAGCTAAATTCCCGGTGTTTGCCGCGATCATTATTAATTTCGGTCTCGTTAATCACATGGAATTCAACTAAATCGGTGAATATGAAATCTTCTACCATACTGTTACCCGTCGTGGCGTTGCTCTGCGGATGCACCAATATCAATTTGGTGAAAAACGATCCGGGCTTCAAGGAATTAGATCGACCGACCCGCAAAGTCTATAAAAAAACCGCGGTATTCCTGAAATCGGGCGTCGACGGACAAATCCCTCCCCAGTATTTGAAGGATGTCAGCATCCAGGAAATAACCGTCAACCGGCAGGCCAGAACGATCGAAGTCAATTTCAGCAAACATTTTTCCTACGTTCCATTTCGAGCCAAAAATACAGCCGTTATTCATGATCTTTATCGCCGATCGCTGGGCTGGCGTTATCGTAATTACCGATTGACGCTGTGCTCGCTGGGTGAACCGATCGAAAACCTGATTCCAAATATTTACCGCCAGGGTGGAACTGCCGATAACCGGCGCAAACCAGGAGCCGTGCAAGAACGTCCGCCGGCGGTCGCGACGAACCTGGACCGTGGTTTTCAGCCAACGGCCGGCCTCACCGATAACGTAATAGCACTCTGGCACAGTCACGGTTGGTACTACAACAACCAGGAAGGTCACTGGTCTTGGCAGCGCCCGCGCCTGTTTCAAACGGTGGAGGACATCCTGCCGATGACTTTTACCCTGAATTACCTGATTCCGATGCTGGAAAATGCCGGTGCCACCGTATTCACCCCCCGGGAACGGGATACCCAGGTGAACGAAGTGCTTATCGACAATGATTCACCGATGACAGCCGGTGTTTATTCCGAGAAAACAGCAGTCGATGGACCTGTCTGGCGGACTGCACCCGACAGCGCATTTGCCGTGGGACAACCTCCCTACGGGCCGGGTGTAAACCCCTTCTTGCTGGGCACGCAGCGGGTGATCGACGCCGACACCACTGCCAGTGCTACTGCCGAATGGATTCCGGACATCCCCGAGTCAGGCTGGTATTCGGTGCAGATTGCTTATCAATCCGGTGACAGTGCCATTCACGACGCCCATTATACTGTTTATCACCAGGGCGGGAAAACCGAATTTTCGGTGAACCAGCAAATCGGCGGTGGTACCTGGATCTACCTGGGAAAATTTCAGTTCGCCGCCGGCCGGCATCCCGACTCCGGGAAAGTAGTGCTGACCAACCGCAGCGCCGAGGCCGGTAAAATCATCTCGGCCGATGCCGTCAAATTCGGTGGTGGTATGGGCGATGTGGCCCGCGCCGGACAGATCAGCCGCCGGCCGCGGTATCTGGAAGCGGCGCGCTATTACCTGCAATATGCCGGAATTCACGATACGCTGGTCTACAACCTCCATGCCGACACCCTCGATTACACCGATGATTATCAATCCCGGGGCGAGTGGGTCAATTATCTACGGGGAGCACCTTACGGCCCGAATCGGGATCGTTCGGCCGCCGGACTGGGGATTCCGGTGGATGTGTCCCTGGCGTTTCACACCGATGCCGGCATTACCGCTAACAACCAGGCGATCGGTACCCTGGCGATCTACAGTTACGAAGATACGGATTCCAGTTTGATGTTCCCTGACGGAATGTCGCGGCTGGCCAACCGCGACCTGGCCGACATCATGCAGACCCAGATCGTGAACGACATCCGGCTAAAATACGATCCGCTGTGGCCGCGCCGGGCCTTGATGAATTCCTATTACAGCGAGGCCTATCGCCCGAATGTACCGGCGGTCCTGATCGAACTGCTGTCCCACCAGAATTTCAGCGATATGCGCTGCGCCAACGATCCGCGTTTCAAATTCGACGCCGGCCGGTCGATTTACAAGGCGATCCTCAAATTTATCGCCACCCAGTACGAGCGCGATTACGTAGTGCAACCGTTGCCGGTAACACATTTCCGGACGGAATTTTACGACCGGAGCGGTGTTATTCTCCGCTGGCGCCCAGCCAGCGATCCGCTGGAGCCGACCGCGATGTCCACCGGTTATATCGTGTACAGTCGCCGCGGCACGGACGCTTTCGACAACGGCCGACCGACGGCCCAGCCGGAATATATTGTTAATGAGTTGGAACCAGGTGTGGTATACGGATTCCAGGTACGGGCGGTCAATGCCGGCGGAGTCAGCTTCCCATCCGAGGTGCTGACAGTCTGCCGGACCGAAAGCGATTCGGCGGCCATCCTGATTATCAACGGTTTCGACCGTGTGGCGCCAGCGGTAGTTGTTAATTCAGTCGGTTCAGCCGGTTTTTCAGATCTGGATAACGGAGTCGCCGATAATTTTGATCTGAGCTATACTGGTAAGCAGTACGATTTCAATCCAGCCTCGACCTTTATTTCAAATATCGCTCCCGGCCACGGAGCCAGCGATTCCGATTTCGAGACACGGATTGTCCGCGGGAATACCCATGATTTCAGTGCGGTTCACGGTGCGGCCATCCGGGCGGCCGGTTACGGTTTCGTATCCGTCAGCGATGAAGCGGTTATGGACAGTCTGGTCGATCCGGGTCGGTATCTGGCGGTCGATCTGATACTGGGTGAAGAACGGGAAACCGACTGGCCCCAGGATTTCGGTAATCGCAAGTACGGTCGGGAATTCAAAACCTTCCCCGATCGTCTGCAAAGCCAGCTCTCCGGGTACCTGGCCGCCGGCGGTCGATTGTTCGTGTCCGGCGCTCATGTAGCCTCCGATATTCTGTCGTCCGAAAACAGCGTTCCGGCCGACAAAGCCTTTATACGTGACCGGCTGAAGTTCCGCCTGCTGCGCGATCGGGCCGTGCGGACCGGTGGCGTCTTTTCCAGTGATACGACATTTGCGCCGTTTGCTTTTGATTTTTCCTTCAATACTACGTTCCACCCTGATTTTTACACGGTCGAAGCACCCGATGCGTTACTTCCCATAAAGGACCAATCCATGGTTCTGCTCCGCTACGATGAGAACCATTACGGTGCCGCTGTCGGCTATAAGGGTGATTATAGCGTGGTGGTATTCGGTTTTCCGTTTGAAACAATTTTAGAAGACAGCGACCGTAATGCGGTCATGGCGGCGGTATTGAACTATCTGGCAGGTGATTTCAGTACTGTCACGGCTCTACCGAACGGCAACGCCAAAACGCAGTGACCATGCCTCCATTATCCCCCGGCACGGCCGTTTTGTCAGCCACAATCCGGTGCTTGTGCTATCGTCGGCACCAGATCAGTAGCTGTTGGCATCCAGCCGGACTTTGCCGCGGAATACCCAGTAGATTCCGGCGGTATAGGCGACCACCAGCGGCATGCCGATCAGCGCGATCGTCAGGATAATTCGCAGGGACCGCTCGCTGGCAGCGGCGTTGTAGATCGTCAGGCTGTTTTCCACCGCCTGGGGCGAGTACACCAGATAGGGATACAGCCCGATCCCGAACAGCAGCATCAGGGCCGCGATGCTGGCGATTGAGCTGAGAAAAGCCCGGAACACCAGTCCCCGGTGAATCTGGCGCGGTATATTGGCAATCGCCAGCAGATTCAGCAGGGCGATCGTGAACAGCCAGGGATTGGCACGGATGTGCTCGGTGAAATGCGGCATGACTACCAGTGTCACCACCGTGATCAAAACATAGCAGATTATAAAAAATAGAACGGTATTCTTTGCCCAGCCAAGTATCTTTTCCTGAATGGCCCCTTCCGTTTTCAGTACGCCATAAATAGAACCATGCATCATAAACAGTGCAACTGTAGTTATTCCTACAGCTATGGCATACGGACTCAACAATCCAATGAAGCTGCCTACAAACTCATGTCGACTGTCAAGCGGTATCCCGCGGATCAGATTGCCCAACGTCAGGCCGATCAGAAAGGCGCTCATGATGCTGCCGGCGCTGAAACAGATATCCCATAACCGACGCCACCAGAGCTGCGGCAGTTTGCTGCGAAATTCGATCGCGATCGCCCGGAATATCAGCGAAAACAGCAGCAGGATGAATGCCAGATAAAATCCCGAGAATACCGTAGCGTAGGCCTCCGGAAAAGCGGCGAACAGGGCGCCGCCGCCGGTAATCAGCCAAACTTCATTGCCGTCCCAGACCGGCCCGATGGAATTGATCATGGTCCGGCGTTCATCGTCGCCGCGGGTGAACAGGTGCAGGGCGCCGATTCCGAGGTCGAAGCCGTCCAGAATGGCGTAACCGGTGAACAGGATGCCTACCAGGAAAAACCAGATTGTATTAAGGTCGGGAATCACCGGTCGGCCCCTTGTGTTGATCGGATCAAATCCTCTGTGGTAGGACCGTGTTGGATTTTTCGGTTCAGCAGGAATAGAAACAGGACGAACAGCAATAGATAAATCAGGGAAAACAAAATCAACGATGTCAGCACCATCGGGGCACTGACCACCGGTGACAGGCCTTCGGCGGTGCGCAGAAGATTATAGACAATCCACGGTTGCCGACCAACTTCGGCGGCCAGCCAGCCTAACTGGTTGGCGATCTGCGGCAACAGGACGCTGGCGACCAGGATCAGCAACAGCCAGCGTTGATTACCCAGGGTTTTTCTGATAAAATACCAGGAACCGATCAGGCTGATGCCAATTAGTGCCATACCGCAAATGATCATCAAATGGTAGGCCTGAAAAACCAGGTTTACCGGCGGTCGGTCGGCTGCCGTAAACTGGCGTAACCCGGTCACCGGCCGGGCGGGATCACCATAAATCAGCCAGCTCAGCATGCCGGGCACTTTAATACCGGTCACCTGCTCCCGCTGCTCATCCACCCAGCCCAGCAGATACATATCGCCGGGAGCCGCCGCGTCGTAATGTCCTTCGAAAGCCGCCAGTTTGGCCGGTTGCTGTTCGGCGACCATCTGCGCGGCGGAATGGCCGGTCAGCAATTGCCCCAGGGAAGCGACGACCGCAACGGCCAGTCCCAGGCGCAGGCTGGCCAGCGCAAATTCCCGATGGCGGTTGTTCAGCAGGTACCAGGCCGCCACACTGATGACCAGGAAAGCCCCGGCCTGCCAGGCCCCCATGATGGTATGGGTCAGGCGGTCGACCGTGGACGGATTGAATACCATCGCCCAGAAATCGGTGATTTCCGCCCGGGCGGTCAGTCCTTCACCGACGATATGATAACCGGCCGGTGTTTGCTGCCAACTGTTGGCAACGATGATCCAGACAGCGCTGAAATGCGCTCCCAGGGCTACCATTACGGTCGAAAAAAAATGGAATTTCGGCGACACTTTGTCCCAGCCGAAAAGCAGAATCGCCAGGAAACCGGATTCCAGGAAAAAGGCGAACACACCCTCCGCCGCCAGAGCGCTGCCGAAAATGTCCCCCACATAACGGGAATAGGCCGACCAGTTGGTCCCGAATTCGAATTCCATCACAATCCCGGTGGCCACTCCGACCGCAAACGTAAGACCGAATATCCGGACCCAGAAACGGCTCATCTGGTGATAGAGCTGGTTTCCGGTGCGCAGGTACAGTGCTTCCATCAGGACCAGCAGGACACCCAGACCGATACTGAGCGGCGGATAAATGTAATGAAAGCCGATGGTGACGGCGAATTGCAGGCGTGATAATAGTAGTACATCCATGGTGCTGGGCTTAATTTAGTATCATACCGACTTTGACAGGTACATGAAAATACACAAAACAATCACGAATAGACCATTGGATGTTGATGCCCATACCGCTAATTTTCAGCGGGTAGCCGGAACCCGAAACCTGCTGAAGAAAGTATTCTTTTATGAAATCAAAAATACCACGCCTGTATCGGGTTTTAATATTCGGTCTGTTGTTCACCGTTAATATTTCCGTAGCGGCCGCCAACTGGGGCTACGGATACAACGACCTGCTGAACGATCTGGTTAGCTGGAATGCCAGTCCCTGGGTCACGGTCGATTCCATCGGCGCCTCGGTTCAAAACCGGGCACTCTGGGAATTGACGATCACCGATACCACTCCCCCCTCTGTTCCCCGGCATACCGTTTACATTCACACCCGGACCCACCCCAACGAATTTCAGTCTTTCCGGGTCACCGAGCAGATCATCGCCCAATTGATCGCCGACGACCCATTCGCCCGACTCCTGCGCCGCCAGTGTACATTTTATATCATCCCGATGTACAATCCGGACGGCGTTGAACTGGGCTATGATCGCCAGAATGCCAACGGCATCGACATCGAAAGCAACTGGGCCGATGTTCCGCTGCAACCGGAGCCGGCTGCGCTGAAAAAACGTTTTGAAGAATTAATGTCCTCAGACGCGCCAATCGAAATCGCCTTGAACATGCATTCAGCATATGCAGCGACCCAACGGTATTTTGTTTTCCATCATGCAAATGGCACTTCCGCCGTTTATGCTCAAATGGAACAGGCATTTATCGCTGCCGTCCAGGGATATTTCCCTTCCGGTATCGCATCCTGGGATCATACCGTCACCTGGACCAGTATCACGCCCGATTATTATCCCGAGAGCTGGTTCTGGCTGAATCACGGGGCAGCCGTTCTGGCCCTGACCTACGAAGACATGAACAATGCCGCGGCCGGCATGTATGATTCCAGCGCTAATGCCATTCTGCACGGTATCGGCGATTACCTGGGTCTCGAGGAGACCGGCGGTGTCGTCGCAACCACTTTGCTCCCCGAATTATTCAGTTTGCGTCAGAATTATCCGAATCCGTTCAATCCCAGCACCCGAATTGACTACGAACTTAAAATGACCGGCCACATCACGATGCGTATCTACGATCTGCTGGGCCGCCCGGTTGCCATGCTGGTCGATGTCGTCCAGGGACCGGGACTCAAGTCAGTGATCTGGTATGCCGGCGATCAACCGGCCGGTGTCTATATCTGCCGCCTGTCGTCCGGACGATACGGCGCGACGTGTAAAATGACAATCATCAAATAATCCAACCGAATGTAACTTCAACCGGCAATACGGCCCGAATTTAGAAAAAACAATACAACAGGATTTTAGACGAATGAACAAACATCCCCTGCTCGATTTGATCGACGACAAAGTGCTGCTGTCAAGTCTTGCCGCCGAATATGGAACACCGCTCTATGTTTATTCCGCCGGTCGTCTGCAGACCAATCTGCTGCGCCTGGACCGCGCCCTGAAAAATAATTTCACCAAATATCATATCTGTTACGCCGTCAAGGCCAACTGCAATCCGGCCCTGATTGCCGCCATGCATGGATTTCTCCCGACTCTGGGCACCGATTGCGCCAGTCCCGGTGAAATTCATGCCACCCGGCTGGCCGGCATCGCCACCAGTGACAGTATCTATACCGGCAACTTTGAATCGCCCGGCGACCTGATCTACGCCATCGAATCCGGCATCAACATCAATCTTGATGATATTTCTTCCCTGGAACGATTGGCCCGGATCGGACTGCCACCGCGGGTGTCTTTCCGGCTCAATCCCGGTTTCGGCAAGGGTATGTTTTCCCAGATCACCACCGGCGGCGAAAAAGCCAAGTTCGGCGTACCCCGACATCTAATCATTGACGCCTATTGCCGTGCTCAATCGTTAGGTATAAAACGCTTTGGCCTGCAAGCCATGACCGGCTCCGGTGTCCTCGATGACCAATATTTTCCGCAACTGCTGCAGGCGTTGATTGATGTCGCCAAAGAATTGAAAAGCGAACTGGGCATGGACATGGAATATATTTCCATCGGCGGCGGGATCGGCATCCCCTATCGCGACGATCAGCAGACCATTCCGATCGACCGGGTAATGACCGAGTTGGGCCAGGTCTTCCATGCCAGTTATGACCAGGAAGCGCCGGACTGTCCGGCCCTGTGGCTCGAACCCGGCAAATATATCGTCGGCGATACCGGTTTTATACTGGCAACGGTCACCGGCCTCAAGCAGAGCTACCGGACTTTTGTCGGTCTCAACGCCGGCATGGAAACGATCCTGCGACCGGCATTGTACGACGCCCATCATCGTTTCTACAAAGTCGGGGCAACCGCGGAGGCCGCCGCCGGCACCGTCGATTTTACCGGCCAGATTTGTGAAAACACCGACCGCCAGGCTATCGACCGGCCCTTCCCGACCGTCGCCGAAGGCGACCTGATCGCCATCATGGATGCCGGCGCCTATGGTTTCGCCATGTCGCAGCAGCTGAATTCCCGCCCGCGCGCCGCGGAAGTACTGCTGACCGACGCCGGTCCCCGACTGATCCGCAACCGTGAGACGATCGAAGATATCTATGCCAAATGCCTTTACTAAAACGATCCTGATTCCGGTTGTCTGTCTCGGCCTGTTGGCGGGGCAACCATTTAAAAGCATTCACCAGCAGCAGGCGGAATTTTATGCCGATCGTTATATTGCCGAGGACCGGCCGCAGGTCACCGCTCCACTGCTGCCGAAGCTGCAAAGGTCATCCGCGCCCAGCCATAAAATCTTCGGCTATCATCCCTACTGGAGCGGCCGCGCCTGGGAGAATTATAATTACAATCTGTTAACAACGATTGCCTGGTTCAGCGTCGGCGCCACCGCCACCGGATCAGTCACCAATTACAATGGCTGGCCGGATGCCGGTCTGATCAACCTGGCCCATTCCAACGGCGTCGACGTCGTGCTGTGCGTGACCCTGTTCGATGGCACGGCATTAACCACCCTGCTGAGCAGCCCGACCTACCGTCAGAATCTGATCAATAACCTGATCGCCCTGGTGAAAAGCGGTAACGGCGACGGTGTTAATATCGATTTCGAGGCGTTTCCAGCCGGACAGAAAGCCAATATGGTCCAGTTCATCACCGACCTGACCAGCGCTTTTCACAACCAGATTCCCGGTTCCCAGGTTACGCTGGCGATGCCGGCGGTCGACTGGAGCGATAAATGGGATTACAACGCCCTGGCCACCGTCAGTGACGGTCTGTTCATCATGGGCTACGACTTTTTCGGTAGTTGGAGCGAAACTACCGGCCCGGTAGCGCCCCTGACCGGTTATACTTATAATATAACCTGGTCGGTCAACGATTATATCACTAAAACCGGCGGCAAGACCGATAAACTGATGCTCGGTGTTCCCTATTACGGACGCAAATGGCAGACTGCCGGCGATACGCCCGGTTCGACGGTGCTCAGTTATATCGGATCACCTTTTTATGCTGAAGCCGAGGCCCTGGCGCTGACTTATGGCAGTGACTGGTATGCTACTACCCAGACGCCCTGGATCGCTTATCAGTCCGGCAGCTGGTACCAAGTCTGGTACGATGACAGTCTGTCGCTTTCCCTGAAGTATGATCTGGCCCTGGATAAGGATCTGGGCGGTGTCGGTATGTGGGCGTTGGGTTATGATGGCTCCAGTTCCAAGTTATGGTCAGCCCTCCAGGCCAAATTTGGCGCCACCACGCCGCCGCTGACGCCGGAAAATTTATCGATCAACAATATCGGTGGTGGTTCGATTGCGATTCAGTTCAGCGGGGCCGAGAACGCCGACAATTTCACGGTTCTGAGGGCTTATGCCGATCAAACCACGATCGACACACTGGCTGTCCTTTCCCAGCGGCCGCTGGTGTTGAACGGGCTGGACTTGAATCAATGCTATTTTTTAAAAATTTATGCCTCCAACGATTTCGGCGACAGCCCTGTGACTGAACTGCTGGGTGTGGTGCCAGTCGCGGATGTACCGCAGATTCTAGTAATCAATGGATTCGACCGGATGTCGGGAACCAACAACTCGCGGGATTTCATTCGACAACATGGCACGGCAATCCTGGCGACCGGCCAGGCCTTCGATGCCGCCAGCAATGAGTCCGTCATCAATGGTTTTGTTAATCTGGCCGATTATGCGGCCATCGACTGGATTCTGGGCGAAGAAGGCGCTACCAACAGTTCCTTCACCGGCGAGGAACAACTGCTGGTTGCGGATTATCTTAAATATGGCGGACAGCTATTCTTGTCCGGCTCGGAAATCGGTTACGATCTGGTGGCCCAGGGCAGTACTGCCGACCAGGATTTTTATTCCGGCTATCTGAAGGCGGAATACCTGACCGATGCCGCCGGCGACGGTTACTCCGCAACCGCCGTCAGCAGCAGCTGTCTTGATGGTCTCGGTAGTTTCAGTTTTGATAACGGCACTCAGGGTACCTATAATGTCGACTATCCCGACGGCATCAAACCCGCCGCCGGCGCTGCGGACTGCCTGCGGTACACGGGCGTTGATTATGCTACCCGTGGCGGCGCCGGTATTCAATACCAGGGCAGCTTTGACGGTGGCAATATGACCGGAGCGGTAGTCTACCTGGCGTTCGGTTTCGAAACGATCTATCCCGAAGCGACCCGTAACTTGATAATGGAGCGAATCCTCGATTTCTTCACTCTGGCCGACACCGGGACCGACGTCGGCTCGCCCCTGCCGCAACAATTCGGAATCACCGCCGTGTACCCTAACCCGTCCAACACCGTCGTCAATATTTCCTATCGCCTGCCGAATCTGGCTGACGGCGCCCGGCTGCAGATCGTCAATATCCTCGGTCAAACGGTTGTCACAATGACCGATCTGCCGACTACCGGCGGTTCAGGGGAACTCACCTGGAATGCTTTGCTGGCCGACGGCAAACCGGCACCGACCGGCGTCTATCTGGCCGTACTGAATAACACCAATCAAATCACCATTAAAAAATTCACCCTGCTAAAATGAAAATAATTATCACTGCCCTGCTGCTGACCGGCTTGTTGCCGGCTCAGGAACATCCATCAATCCATCAGGAACACCAGGAAAAATATGGCCGAAATGATACTCCGCGACCGGCGGTCGTACTCAGCGGTCTGGACGTTCTGATTACTCAACAAGCGGAACGGTTGAAGGGCCGCAACATTGCCCTGGTAACCAACAATTCCGGTATTGATAAGCAAGGTACGCCTAATTACCGTTTACTGATGAATATAAAATCGACCCGGCTGAAGGTCATTTTCTCACCCGAGCATGGACTGTTCGGTGAAGCCGCCGCCGGCGAACAAGTGCAGTATGATTCAATCGAAGAGTTACCACAGGTAATCAGCCTCTACGGTCAGAACCGCAAACCAACGGCCAAGATGCTGGCCGGGGTCGACCTGATAATCTATGACATTCAGGATGTCGGCGCCCGCTATTATACCTATATCTCGACTCTGGGTCTGATACTGGAAGCCGGCGCCGAACAAAACATACCGGTTTGGGTGCTGGATCGTCCCAACCCGATTCGTGGCGATCGGATCGAGGGACCGCTGCTGGACCTGACCTATCGGTCCTTTGTTGGTTACTACCCGATCCCCGTGGCCTACGGTCTGACGGTCGGCGAACTGGCGCGGATGATCGTCGGTGAAGGCTGGATAACGGGAACGCCGCAACTGGAAATTATTCCAATGCAGGGCTGGTCACCGAACTTATGGTACGACGAGACCGGCCTGCCCTGGGTCAAACCTTCCCCCAATATTCCGGATCTGGAAACAGCGATCATCTATCCCGGCCTGTGCCTGGTGGAAGGTATCAATGTCAATGAAGGCCGTGGCACCTATCAACCATTCAAGAAGATCGGCGCACCCTGGATCGAAGAAAAGAAGCTTGCGCAAGCCTTGAATGATTTGCAGCTGCCGGGCATCGTTTTCAAACCAATACGTTTCACTCCGGTCGGTATCGCTGGCATGTCGGATAATCCCAAGTTCAAGAATCAGAACTGTGGCGGGGTGGAAATCCTGCTGACCGACCGATCGGTGTTAAACAGTGTTGCAACCGGCGTTTTGGTACTGGCGACGATCCACTCCCTGTACCCCGAACAATTGGAATACAACCGCGGCACCCTGGCCCGGCTCTGGGGATCGGACACGTTACCGGAGTTAATCGACAATCTGAAGCTCGGTGGTACAATATCCTGGCCCTGGGAGGATAGTACTTCTGATGACTACCAGGCACTGGTCAAGAAATACCAGCTATATTCCGAACCAGTTTCCAAGTAAGTGCTTTTCACTGGGCTTTTCCGTTTCAAAGATTATCGCGGGAGAATAATTTCCGGTCCGTGTTTACCGTTTTTACAGCCAGTAAAAATCAGTTTACCGGGGGAATTTCCGCCGACACCGAATTTATTCGGGAAAATTATAGTGGTTCTACTCTAACCTTGACGGTAACACAATAAATCAAAAGCCAAACCTGATATGAAAAAACTACTACCACTGATTTACACTATTCTGACTAGTATTCTGTTATTCAACGGCTGCTCCCAATCTCCGGCGATTTATCAGGCCCAGGGACATCCGCCGCTTTCCCGGTCAATCAAAAAAGCTATCGACAAATCGGGAATTGCCCCCAATCTGGGCGTAAAAGTTGTATCGCTGGAATCGGGTAAAACGCTGTATCAGCTCAATAGCGATCATCTGTTTACACCGGCCAGTAATAATAAAATATACTCGTCGGTGGCGGCGCTACACTACCTGGGAACCGATTACCGTTTCCTGACCACGGTTTGGATCAAGCGTACCGAAATCTACCGGCCACGGGTCAGCGCGCTGGTTTTAAAGGGCGACGGCGACCCTGATCTGAGTTTAAAAAGCCTGGATTCACTGGCGGCTGTCATCGCCGGTATGATCAGTTTTATCGATACGCTGATTATCGACAATACGACACTGGATTCGACCCGCTGGGGCGAGGGCTGGATGTGGGACGAAGGCGACGAATGGTACGCCGCCCAGATCGACGCCATGTCCCTGAATGATAATTGCATCGATATCGATATTGCGCCGGATTCAACAGGCCTTCCACCACGGATTCTGATCAACCCGCCGACGGGCTACGTAACTGTCTTCAACCAGGCCGTCACCGTTAACGACACCACCGATCTGCAGGATTTATCCGTGCGGCGGCGCTGGTGGGAACGGTCCAATAATCTGGAAATAACCGGCGAATTGCTGGTGAACGCGGAAAGGGACACGCTCTTCCGCAATATCGATCAGCCGGCCCGATTTACCGGTCAGGTGTTCCGGGAAATGCTGACCAGGCACGGCGTAACCGTCACCGGACCGACGGTGATCACCGGCATCCCCGAGGGCTATGCGGTAATCGCCAATCATGTTTCGGAACCGCTGCCCGCAGTTGTGAAGAATTTCCTCAAGGTCAGCGACAATCTGACCGGCGAACTGCTGGTTAAGACGATCGGAATGCTGCAAACCGGTCAGCAGGGCAACTGGCGGAACGGACTGACCGCCGTAAAAATATTTCTGAGTAATGAAGTCGGCATCGATACCACTGGAATCCGGATCGCCGACGGTTCGGGGGTGTCGCGCTACAATCTGACCAGCCCCGATCAACTGATAAAGGCTCTGACCTATGCCTACCATAATGAAAATTTCAACCAGGTGTTTCTGGACGCACTGCCGATAGCCGGTGTGGACGGAACGTTGGAAGAACGGATGCAGGCGGACGAAGTCCGGGAGAAAATTCTGGCTAAGACCGGCACCTTGTCGGGGGCCAGTTCGCTTTCCGGATTCGCTTTCAGTCGTCGGGGGGAACCACTGGTCTTCTCAATCATGATGAACGGCTATGTGGGTGCGTCGCGACCGTATCGCCGCCTGCAGGATGAAATCGGTAAAATTCTGGCAACCTACTAACGGAGTGAACATGCTGAAACCAACACGCTTAAAACCTGGGGCCACCATCGGGATCATCAATCCATCCTACTGGCTCAAAGAGGAATTACTGGACAAGACCGTTAAAATCATGGAAAAACGGGGCTTCAAAATCAAACTGGGTAAGTCGCCCCTGCTGCGCAATAACCTGTATGCGGGAACGCCGGAAGAACGGGCGGCCGATATTATGGCAATGTTCGCCGATCCCACTGTCGATGCGATTATCTGTGCCCGCGGCGGTTATGGCGCCAACCGGGTCGAGCCGCTGCTGGATTATGAGCTGATCC
>JBDRBK010000176.1:0-4446 GCA_043822705.1 Fidelibacterota bacterium | reverse complement strand
ATCAATGGAACGGCCGATCATGTCCACATTTTAATCCTGTTAACACCGGCTAAGTCATTGACTGAATTGATTAAATCGGCAAAAAGTGTATCTTCTCACTGGATTAACCGCCAGGAGTATATGGAGCCTGAATTTGCTTGGCAGACCGGGTACTCCGCCTTTTCCGTCAGTGAATCACAGGTTGAAATAGTTGAAGATTACATCCGCAATCAAATTGAGCATCACCGTCAACGATCGTATCAGGAAGAGATCGATTTATTTGTACGTAAATATGGATTGGGGTAACCCGTTTCATCGGTTTATTCAGGTACAATCTCGGATTAATCGATAAATTCGGCCCGGTATTTATTTGAACTCGAATAGATTTATGTCATGCTGAGCTTGTCGAAGCATGATAAAGTATTAATCACCCTTCGACGGGCTCAGGGTGACATTAATAATATTCAGGAAAAAATATGTTTAAAAGAACCCATACCTGCGGCGAGTTGCGCCGAGATAATAGTAACGCCAGCGTCAGTCTGAACGGCTGGGTCAACACCGTCCGGCTCCACGGGCAGGTCGTGTTCGTGGACGTGCGCGATCGTTACGGCAAGACCCAACTGGTCTTCAATACCGACACCTATAATGGCTCGTTCGAGCAGGTCAAGAAGCTTTCCCTGGAAGATGTGATCAGTGTGCGCGGGCAGGTCCAGCCGAGGGCAGCGGAGGCGATCAATCCGGCGATGCCGACCGGCGAAATCGAGGTGATCGTGACGGAAATGATCATCCTCAGCGAAGCGGCGCCGCTGCCGTTTATCATTACCGACCGCGCCAGCGCGCTGGAAGACCTGCGGCTGAAATACCGCTACCTGGAACTGCGCACCGAGGAACTGCAGAAATACCTCGCGCTGCGGCACCGCACTTACCAGGTAGTGCGTAACCATCTGGCGGCGAATAATTTCATCGAAATCGAGACCCCGGTGCTGATGAAATCAACGCCGGAAGGGGCCCGTGATTACCTGGTCCCCAGCAGGATTCACAAAGGTAAATTTTATGCCCTGCCGCAATCACCACAAACCTTCAAGCAACTGTTGATGATTGGCGGGTTCGACCGTTACTTCCAGATCGTCAAATGCTTCCGCGACGAAGACCTGCGGGCTGACCGCCAGCCGGAATTCACGCAGATCGATATTGAGATGTCCTTCATCGATGAAGCCGACATCCGGGCGACCTGCGAGGCGTTGACCCAGGATATTTTCAAGCAGGTGATCGCCGTAGATCTGCCGGATACCTTTCCAATCATGACCTATGCTGCTGCCATGGAGAATTACGGCTCGGACCGGCCGGACCTGCGTTTCGGGCTGACGCTGCAGGATTGCAAAAAATTTACCGACCAGTCCGAATTCAATGCCTTCAAGGCTGCCGAAACGGTAAAAGGCCTGGTAGTTCCCGGCGGCGGCGAATATTCGCGGAAAATCATCGACGAACTCGCCGTACTGGTGCAGAAATATGGCGCCAAAGGCCTGGCCTGGATGAAGGTCGATGATACAAATCTGTCCGGCGGTATTTCCAAATTCTTCAGTTTCGAACTGCAGCAGGACATCATCACCGAACTGGAATTGAATCCCGGCGACATCCTGTTCCTGATCGGCGACACGAAAAAGGTCGTGCTGCCGGCCCTAGGCGCCCTGCGTAACGAGCTGGCCCGCCGTGAAGGACTGGTCGACGATAAAATTTACCGGCCGGTCTGGGTCACCGATTTCCCCATGTTCGACTGGGATCCGGAGGCCAGGCGCCATGTGGCCATGCACCATCCGTTTACGGCGCCCCATCCCGACGATATCGATCGCCTGGAAAGCGATCCCGGTTCCGCCCGTTCGCGCGGTTACGATCTGGTGATCAACGGACATGAAATCGCCGGTGGCTCGATTCGTATCCATGATACTAAAGTGCAGCAGAAGGTATTCGATCTGTTGAATATCAGTCGCGCAGAAGCGCAGGCAAAGTTCGGCTTTTTACTGGAAGCGCTGACCTATGGTGCACCGCCCCACGGCGGTATCGCCTATGGTTTCGACCGACTGATCATGATTCTGGCCCAGACCCACCAGATTCGCGACGTGATCGCCTTCCCGAAAACTACCTCGGCCACGTCGCTGATGGATGAAACGCCCAATGTTGTTTCCGAAGAGCAGTTGAAGGAACTGGGGATTCAACTTATCAAACGGTGACGGTTCGGAAAGCAGTCAGCGGTCAGTGGTCAGTTGCCCACTCTGATTTAAGCAAGCCGAAATTCAGGTCGTCAAAATAGCGGTCGTCCTTCCGGATTTTATTACGTTCGGTGCCTTCGTGAACGAAGCCGAGTTTTTCAAACAGGTCGACCGAACGTCGGTTGAATGAAAATATCTTGGTGGCGATCCGGTTCAATTGCAACTCATCGAAGCAATAATTGATTACGGCTGTCAACACTTCACGGCCATAGCCAAGACGCCACAAATCCTTGCGGCCGAGCATGATTCCCAGTGAGCAGTGATGGTTATAGGTATCGATCCGGGCGATCTTGCCGTAGCCGATTAATTCGCCGTTTTCACGTAAGTGGATGGCATAATTTATCCGGTTCGCTGCCGGCGACTGATCGATCCAGTGTTGAATTTTCCGGCGGGATTCCGCCAGTGACTCGGCCTTTTCCGTCGGTGGATCGTCACTATCCAGATCCAGCAGTTCCTGATCGTTCCACCAGATATTGCAGATCGCGGCATTCTCGATCGCATGGGATTTCAGAACCAGTCTGTCGGTATCAATCCAAAATATTGTTTTATTCATGGTTGAGAATACAAATTATCAGAATAGCCGGCGACTCGAATCTGGTGTAATTGCTGTTACTTCAGGGTAGAGGATAGCTGCACTTAAAGGCTACCATCGGCACAATCGGAATCATGGAGGCATCATAATCGTCCAGGCTTTTGCACCAGTCATTGGTTTTCAACGGCGGGACGTAAACCAGGCCAAGCTCGGTCGACAAGTTGAGCCTGCCACGTAGCCGCGTTATGCCACCGGAGAGATGAAATTCGGTCAGCGAATGGCCATCGCCCTGACCGCGGTAAAAGCGAAAATTCCCGATTCCCACCCGAAAGTAGTGGGGGTATTTCCAACCGGTATTAATCCGCAGGTTGGATTCGATCCTGCCGATAATACCGGGCAAACCGCCGGCTGCAACATCTACGGCAACCGCCTTGGTCAGATCGGCGCTGCCGCAGAGCGCCAGATAGGGCCCCCCGGTGAAACCTAATTGCAGCCCCAGGCTGCCGCTGAAGGCGGAGGCGGGAGTACAAAAAATAAGCAATCCGATGATCAGCAATCCTGTTTTCATGATTTCCTCCATGATTGGAAATCTGCTGAAACAGTATATATCAGCGAAAAACCGCAGTCAATCTAAAATATTTGTCCTTTTGTGATTGACCGGCCTACCCGTACTTCTCTTTTTTGCGGGCGGAGCCGCGTTTGGCGGCATCCAGTTCCATTTTGCGCAGGCGGATGCTGACGGGCGTGATCTCCACCAGCTCATCCTGGGCGATGAATTCGATCGACTGGTCCAGCGACAACAGCCGCGGCGGCCGCAGCACCACCGTGGCATCGGAATTGGAAGAGCGCATGTTGGTGAGCTTCTTCTCGCGGGTGATATTAACCGTCAAATCCTCGGGACGATTGCGTTCGCCGATGATCTGCCCGGCGTAGACGTCGGACCCGACCTCGATCTGCAGGATGCCCCGATCCACCATGCCGAAACAGGCATAGGTGGTCACCCGGCCGGGGCGGTCGCTGACAATGGCGCCGCTGGCGCGCTGGGGAATCGGACCGAACCAGGGAGCGTGACCGTCGAATAATTTGTTCATTATACCGGCGCCGTTGGTGTCGGTTAGGAACTGGCTGCGGAAACCAATCAGTCCCCGGGAGGGAATGGAAAATTCCATCGTCACCCGTCCATGTCCGTGATTGACCATATTGGTCATCCGGCCTTTGCGAATGGACAGTTTTTCGGTCACGATCCCGACCTTGTCCTCGGGAATGTCAAGATAGACTTTTTCCATCGGCTCGAGGATTTTCCCATTTTCTTCAATGGTAATCACCTGAGGCTTGGAAACCATGAATTCGTAGCCTTCGCGGCGCATGGTTTCGATCAGGACCGCCATCTGCAGTTCGCCTCGGCCGCAGACTTCGAAGGCGTCGGCCCGGTCGGTTTTTTTCACTTCCAACGATACATTCCCCAGCACCTCGCGCCGCAGCCGTTCGCCCAGGTGCCGCGACGTCAGATACTTGCCTTCCCGGCCGGCGAATGGTCCGTTATTGACGTAATAAATCATCGAAACCGTCGGCTTGTCGATTTTGATCCAGGGCAGCGGTTGCGGATTCTCACCGTCGGAGATGGTGTCGCCGATCTGGACCTTCTCGACGCCGGCCACGGCGATAATG
>JBDRBK010000175.1:0-14645 GCA_043822705.1 Fidelibacterota bacterium | reverse complement strand
CAACGTATACGTGTTGAAGCGCGAAGAGGGTGGTCGTCACACGCCATTTTTCAGTGGCTATCGTCCGCAGTTTTATTTTCGGACCACGGATGTGACCGGTGTGGCCACATTACCGGAAGGTACCGAGATGGTGATGCCGGGCGACCAGGTGATCATGGAAGTGCAATTGATCACTTCGATCGCCATGGATAAGGAATTGCGTTTCGCGATTCGCGAAGGCGGACATACGGTCGGTGCCGGTGTCGTAACCGAAATTATCGAGTAAGCAATGGCCGGCAACAGTAAACGTAATATTATTCACATTGAGAGCACGGCTGGTACTGGTTATCGGTACACGATCAGCAAGAGCCGGCGGTTGCATCCGGAACGGGTTGAATACAAAAAATATGATCCCGTAATCCGCAAGCACGTTATTTTCAAGGAGACCAAGTAATCCTTGAAAAACGATTGGCAGGATACCTTAAAACGGTTCCTGTACCAAATACCGCTAGGATGATTAGGAGTGTAGCTCAATTGGTAGAGCACCGGTCTCCAAAACCGGGGGTTGCGGGTTCGATCCCTGCCACTCCTGCAAAATAACCAAACGTCAGAAAGCATGTTAAAGAAAATCCAACAGTTCCTTGGTGAAGTACAATTCGAGATGAAAAAAGTATCCTGGCCGACCTGGGATGAACTCCGCGGGTCGACATTTATCGTTCTCTCGTTTTCCGTACTACTGGGCGTATTTCTGTTTGTCGTCGATATCGTGTTGTCACGAATTCTAAATACTCTGCTTTAATCATGGACTGGTTTTCCTTAAGAGTTATCTCCGGCAAGGAGAAGAAAATCCGCGAATCGCTGATTATTGAGGCCGAGCGAGCAGGATTGGGCGACAGCATTATCGATGTGCTGGTCCCGTCGGAGAATGTGGTCGAAATGCGGGATGGTAAGAAAAAAGTCCGCAATAAAGTTTTTTTCACAGGCTATTTATTTGTCAAGATGGAACTGACCAGCGAAAGCCGCTATCTGGTTGAGAATCTCAACGGTGTCATCAGCTTTGTCGGTCCCAATGCCGAACCGCAGCCGTTGAAAGCGGAGGAAATCAACCGGATTCTGGGCGAAGTGGAGGAGATGGACGGTCGCGAAGTGATGGCCCAGCCTTTCAAGGTGGGCGACGCCGTGAAGGTGGTCGATGGTCCTTTCAAAGATTTTTCAGGTTATGTGCAGGAAGTCAACGACGAAAAACATAAAGTCAAGGTCACGGTCAGTATATTCGGTCGTCCGACCCCCGTTGAACTGGAATTTTTACAAGTCGAATTAGAAAAGTAGCGATAGGAATATGGCCAAGAAAGTCATTGCATTGATAAAATTACAGATTCCCGCCGGCAAGGCGAATCCGGCACCGCCAATCGGTCCGGCCCTGGGTCAGCATGGTGTGAATATTATGGAGTTCTGCAAAGCCTATAATGCCAAAACTCAGGATCAGGCGGGTATGATAGTACCGGTTGTGATTACTGTTTACGCCGACCGAAGCTTTACTTTCATCACCAAAACGCCGCCGGCCGCTGTTTTGCTGATCAAAGCCGCCAAGCTGGAGAAGGGGTCGCCCGAGCCCAACCGCAATAAGGTTGGTGTGATCACCGAAGACGATCTGCGCAAGATTTCCGAACTCAAGATGCCCGATTTGAATGCCAACACCGTGGAGCAGGCGATGGAGATGATTCGCGGAACCGCCCGCAGCATGGGAATCGAAGTGAAATAGGTGAATCGATGATTAAATCAAAAAACAAATCTGCGGCATCCGCCAAATACGATAAATATCATGAATATCCAATTCAGGAAGCGATCGGCCTCGTCAAGGAACTGAAATATGCCAAATTCGACGAGTCGGTTGATTTAGCGATCAATCTGGGCGTCGATCCGCGGCACGCCGATCAGAATATCCGGGTGACGACATCCCTGCCACACGGCACCGGAAAAAAAATCCGGGTGCTGGTGATTACGCGCGGACCCCAGGAAGAGGCAGCCAAAGCCGCCGGCGCCGATTATGTCGGCAATACGGAATTCATCGAAAAATTTAAGGCCGGCTGGAGCGATGTCGATAAAGTCATCGCCACGCCTGATATGATGCCGGAGTTGGGTCGACTGGGAAAAATTCTCGGTCCCAAAGGACTGATGCCCAATCCGAAGAGCGGCACGGTTACCAACGATGTCGCCAGTGCCGTCCGGGAAGTTAAGGCTGGCCGGATCGAACTGCGCGTCGATAAAACCGGTATCATTCACGCCCTTTGCGGCAAGGTGTCGTTTGACGATGAAGCATTAATCGCCAATATCAAGGCCGTTTACAATACCGTGATCAAGGCCCGCCCATCAGCGGTTAAGGGTCAATACCTGAAGCGGATTACCATTTCCTCCTCGATGGGGCCCGGCATCCGCATCGATCATACAACAATGAGGTAGACTGACGATGCCCAATACCAAGAATCTTGCCGTTGTCGCGGAACTCACCGAAAAATTCAATCAGGCCAAGGCGATCTATTTTACCGATTACCTGGGACTGGACGTTGCTTCCATTACGGAATTACGCCGGGAATTCTTCCAGTCGGATGTCGAATACCGGGTCGCCAAAAACACCCTGGTACAGATTGCCGCCAAGACTATCAATGTCGAGAACCTGGACGATATACTGTCCGGTTCGACGGCTCTGGCGATTACCTACAAAGAACCCACGACCCCGGCCAAAATTTTAAAGAAATTTGCCAAAGCGCACGAAAAACCCACTATCAAGGGGGTTTTGCTTGAGGGTAAATTGCTGGCAGGAGCCGCTATCGAGCGTCTGGCCGACTTGCCCTCGCGGGAAGAATCGCTGGCCATGCTGATCAGCGCGCTGCAACAACCCCTGACCAAACTGGCTGCGACGCTGAATGCGCCCTTATCCAGTCTGGTTAATGTGCTCAATAGTTTAAAAGAACAAAAATCCTAATCAATTACGAGGAGTTGAATAATGTCTGAGATTACTCGTGCAGACGTTTTAACGTATCTTGAATCAGCCAACATGTTGGAAGTTGCCGAACTGGTGAAAGACATTGAAAACAAATTTGGTGTGACAGCCGCCGCCCCCATGGCTTTCGCTGCCGCTCCCGCCGCCGCTGCTGAAGCAGTCGTCGAAGAACAGACCGAATTTGATGTCATCCTGACCGGAGCCGGACAACAGAAAATCAATGTTATTAAGGTTGTCCGTACGTTGACCAACTTGGGTTTGAAAGAAGCCAAAGACCTGGTCGATACCGCACCCAAGGCCGTTAAAGAAGGCGTCAGTAAGTCCGAAGCTGAAGAAATCAAAGCCAAGCTTGAAGAAGCAGGCGCCTCAGTCGAATTAAAGTAGTTTGATTTATCCTGGCTTTAAGTCAACTGTTATACAATCATTAATTGACATAGGAGGCTTGTTTGGGAGCCACTATTAATCAGCGTACCGAGCGGGTATCCTTTTCCCGGATACCCTCAATTGTCGATAGTCCCGACCTGCTGGCGGTTCAGACCGCCGCGTTTCAGGATTTCATTCAGGAATATTTACCGGATGACGAACGGACGGAAATCGGTCTGGAAGAAGTTTTTGGAAGTGCCTTTCCGATCGAAGATCCCCACCGGAATTATGTTCTTGAATATAAAAGCTACCTGCTGGGACTGCCGAAATATTCTCCGGAAGAATGTATCGATCGCGGAGTGACTTTCTCCGTTCCCCTCAAGGCACGCCTGATTCTGCATATCACCGACGAAGAAAATAAAAACGAATACGCCCAGAGCATCGAACAGGAAGTCTATTTCGGCAATATTCCGAAGATGACTGAAAAAGGCACTTTTATCATTAATGGTGCCGAACGTGTTATCGTATCCCAGTTGCAGCGTTCACCGGGCGTCTTCTTCGATGAATCGATTC
Organism: Fidelibacterota bacterium; assembly: GCA_043822705.1. Lineage (GTDB taxonomy): Bacteria > Fidelibacterota > Marinisomatia > Marinisomatales > TCS56 > JBDRBK01. Next base: position 10,729 of record JBDRBK010000175.1, on the reverse strand, counting down.
ATCCGAACGGGACCAAATTATTCCAGGCCCGAATCATTCCCTTCCGCGGCTCGTGGGTCGATTTCACTACAGACATTAATGATTGCCTGTTCGCCATCATCGACCGCCGCCGCAAGTTCCCGGTTACGATTCTGTTACGGGCGCTGGGTTTTTCCACCAACGCCGACATTTTCCGGGCCTTCAATTGCATTTCGACGATCGATGTAACCAAACCCAGGGCCAAACAAGCGGTTGGCGCCACGATTGCAAACGATATCGTCAACGTCCAGACCGGAGAGATTTACTACGAAGGCGGGACGATCGTGACCGAAGCGGTGCTGGAATCGCTGACCGAGGCCGGGATTGGCAAAATTGAGATCGTAAACGGCGACGAGAATTTCTCGGCGCAGTTACTGCTCAATACCGTCGACAAGGATCCGACCGCCAACACCGAAGAAGCATTGACCCTGCTGTATCGGCTGATGCGCTCCGGCGATCCGCCCAACCTGGAGACTGCTCAAAAATTTATCGAACGCATTTTCTTCAGTCCCAAGAAATATGATCTGGGTCAGGTCGGCCGTTATCGCCTGAATCAGCAATTCGCACTGGACGTGCCGGTCGAGAATACCGTTTTGACTATCGACGATATTCTTCAGGTCATCATGTTCCTGATCGAAATGCGCAAGGGTGAGCGCGGTACCGATGATATCGACCATTTGGGTAACCGCCGCGTAAAAACCGTCGGTGAACAATTGACCAATCAATTCAGTGTCGCCCTCAGCCGGATGATGCGGACCATCCTGGAACGGATGAATCTGCGCGAGTCGGAAAGTCTGACACCCCAGGACCTGATCAATTCCCGCGTCGTGACCACCGTCATCAATACATTTTTCGGTACCAGTCAGTTGTCGCAGTTCGGCGACCAGACCAATCCCCTGGCGGAAATCACCCACAAGCGGCGTATTTCATCGCTCGGGCCGGGTGGTCTGACCCGCGAGCGGGCCGGATTCGAAGTACGCGACGTCCACTACACCCATTACGGTCGGTTATGCCCGATCGAGACACCTGAAGGTCCGAATATCGGTCTGATCTCGTCCCTGGCATTGTTGGGCAAGGTCAACCGCCACGGTTTTATCGAAGCACCCTACCGGGTCGTAAAACGTGACGACGGCAAAGCATATGCAACCAATGATATCAAGTACTTATCCGCAGATGATGAAGACCGGGTGATGATTGCTCAGTCCAGTATTACACTGGACTCGAAAAGTAAACAGTTACTCGACGAACGCATCCGGGCGCGGATCAAGGGTGATTTCCCGGTGGTGGAACCATCGGAAATCGCCTACATGGATGTCGCCCCGAACCAGATTCTGAGCGTAGCCGCCGCCCTGATACCTTTCCTGGAACATGACGACGCCAACCGTGCCCTGATGGGATCGAACATGCAGCGCCAGTCGGTGCCGTTGATGAATCCAGCCTCGCCGATCGTTGGTACCGGACTCGAAGCGAAAGTGGCCGTCGATTCACGGACCTGCCTGCTGGCGCCGGAAGCCGGCGAAGTGGTTCATGTCGATTCCGATCAGATCATTTTAAAAACCGATATGATCCCGGATGATCTGGCATTGGTCAAGGGAGAAAACCTGCTGACGGTGAGTCTGCAAAAATATCAGCGGACCAACCAGAATACCTGCCAGAATCAGAAACCTTTGGTTTCGATTGGACAGGTCGTCCAGAAGGGACAGGTCATCGCCGACGGTACCAGTACCGATCACGGTGAACTGGCCTTGGGCCGGAACGTCAAGGTGGCCTTCATGCCCTGGCGCGGATATAATTTTGAAGACGCCATTGTTCTCAGTGAACGGATGGTCAAGGAAGACGTTTTCACTTCGGTTCATATCAACGAGATTGAGCTGGAGGTACGGGACACCAAGCGCGGCGAAGAAGAGCTGACGCCGGAAATTCCGAATGTCAGTGAAGATGCCACCAAAGAATTAAACGAAGACGGCATAATCCGCATCGGCGCTAAAGTCAAGGAAGGCGATATCCTGATCGGCAAGGTTACACCGAAAGGTGAGACCGATCCGACCCCGGAAGAAAAACTGCTGCGGGCCATTTTCGGTGAAAAGGCCGGCGAGGTCAAGGACGCTTCAAAACGGGCCGAACCGGGCATCAAGGGCGTCGTCATCGACACCAAGCTGTTCCAGAAAAGCAACCGCCGTACCAGGACCGAAGAACGGCAGTTTATCGATAATCTGCAAAAGACCGCTCGCGATGATAAAAAAGCACTCAAGACCGCCCGCGACGAAAAATTGTTTGAATTGCTGATCGATCAGATCTCAAACGGCATCCGCGATATCGGGACCGGCCGAACAATGATTAAGAAGTCGACCAAACTGACTACCAAGCGCCTCAGCAGTTTCGACCTGGAAAGATTCGCTCAAGACGAAGCCTGGGTCGAGGATGATGAGGTCTGGGGCAAAATCAAGACCGTCTGGCGCTCTTATCGCAAGTTGTGGAATGAAATCGAGAACAAACTCGAGCGGGAAATCTTCAAATTGCGGGTGGGCGATGAATTGCAGCCGGGTATCCTGAAACTGGCAAAAGTCTTCGTCGCCAACAAGCGCAAGATTCAGGTGGGCGACAAAATGGCCGGACGCCATGGTAACAAAGGCGTCATCGCCACGATCGTACCGGCCGAGGATATGCCCTTCCTGGAAGACGGAACGCCGATCGATATCGTTCTGAATCCGCTGGGCGTACCTTCGCGTATGAACCTGGGCCAGCTGTATGAAACGATGCTGGGCTGGGCCGGCGATATCCTGGGTCTGAAATATGAAACGCCGGCTTTCGACGGCGCCACACCGGAACAGGTGGCCGAGGAAATGCACAAAGCCAACCTGCCGGAATCGGGAAAGATTACTCTGATCGACGGCCGTACCGGTGAGAAATTCGATAATCCCGTGACGGTCGGTCAGATTTATATGATGAAGCTCAACCATATGGTTGATGATAAAATGCATGCTCGTTCAACGGGACCATACTCACTCATTACGCAACAGCCGTTGGGTGGTAAAGCTCAATTCGGTGGACAACGTTTCGGGGAAATGGAGTGCTGGGCGCTGGAAGCATACGGAGCTGCGCATACATTACACGAAATTCTGACCGTTAAATCGGATGATGTTGACGGACGTTCCAAGGTTTACAATGCCCTGGTCCGTGGCGAAGAACTGCCGATTTTTGGTGTTCCCGAATCCTTCAACGTCCTGATCAAGGAATTGCAGGGCTTGGGCTTAGATATTGAACTTGAATAAGGGAGCATTGGCTTGACTTACATTCAGTCTTCAAAAGTTGATACTAAACGAGATTTTTCCGCGGTAACCATCGGGTTATCTTCGCCGGAAATGATCCTGGCGCGTTCGTACGGTGAAGTTCTTAAACCGGAAACGATCAATTACCGGTCCTACAAACCGGAAAAAGACGGACTGTTTTGCGAAAAAATATTCGGCCCCGTCAAGGATTATGAATGTCACTGCGGTAAATATAAAGGTATCCGTTATCGCGGTATCATCTGCGATCGTTGCGGCGTCGAGGTAACCCGGAAGAAAGTCCGCCGCGAGCGGATGGGGCATATCACTCTGGCGGTTCCGGTCGTGCATATCTGGTATCTTCGTTCGATTCCCAGCAAGCTCAGTTATCTGATCGGTCTTTCCACCAAAGAACTCGAGCGGATTATTTATTACGAAACCTTCATCATCGTGGAACCGGGCAAGAGCAGTCGCAAACGCCTGGAACTGATCGATGAGGAAGAATATCTGCAGTTGGACCGTGAATTCGGATACGGCGCAGTTTCCGAAGAAGATCGCCTGGAAGATAATTATTTTTACGCTACCATGGGCGGCGAGGCGATCAGGGAAATTCTGGCGCGGACCAATCCGGTAAAATTAGCCGGCGAACTGGAAGACACGATCAAGAAATCGCGTTCCAAACAGGCCCAGGAAGAGGCTCTGAAGCGTCTTAAGGTGGTGAAATCATTTGTCCCGGATCCGGGCCGGACCAAGGTCAACCGGCCGGAATGGATGGTTGTATCGGTTTTACCGGTCATCCCACCGGAACTGCGCCCGCTGGTACCGCTGGAGGGTGGCCGTTTCGCCGCCAGCGACCTGAACGATCTGTACCGACGAATCATTATCCGTAATAATCGCCTCAAACAATTGATCGAAATCAAGGCTCCCGACGTCATCCTGCGCAACGAGAAACGGATGCTGCAGGAAGCGGTGGACGCTCTGTTCGACAACAGCCGCCGTCGTACTGCGATCCGTAGCGGCACCCGGCGCCCGCTGAAATCGCTGTCGGATATGCTGCGCGGCAAGAATGGTCGATTCCGCCAGAATTTGCTGGGGAAACGGGTTGATTATTCAGGACGTTCGGTGATCGTGGTCGGACCGGAACTGCGTTTGAACGAATGCGGTCTGCCCAAGAATATGGCGCTGGAACTGTTCAAGCCGCACATGATCCATGAACTGATCGCCCGCGGCATTGCCCAGACTCCCCGCAGCGCTAAACTAATGGTTGAGAATCATGAACCGGAAGTCTACAAGGTGCTGGAATATGTCGTCAAAGACCAACCGGTGCTGCTGAACCGCGCCCCGACCCTGCATCGACTCGGTATCCAGGCTTTCCAGCCGGTCCTGGTCGACGGCAAGGCCATCCGGATTCATCCGCTGGTCTGCACGGCCTTCAACGCCGACTTCGATGGCGACCAGATGGCGGTGCACGTGCCGCTTTCGATACCGGCCCAGATGGAAGCCCGCATCCTGATGCTTTCGAGCCACAATATTTTACACCCGGCCAACGGGAAACCAATCGCCATTCCTTCCCAGGATATGGTTCTTGGCTGCTATTACCTGACCCGTCAACGCAAGGGTACCAAAAATGAAGGCAAGAAATTCGGATCGATCAGTGAAGTCGCCCTGGCCTACGAGAACAAGGTGGTGGAATTAAACACGATCATCGATCTGCGTCATAATGGCACCTGGCATTACAAGACCACGGTCGGTCGCGCGATCTTCAATTCGATCCTGCCGAAAGAACTGGATTATGTCGATGAAATGATATCCAAACGCCGGCTGGAAAAAATTGTTAACCAGAGTTATCTGATGGCCGGCAATTATCGTACGGTTCAATTCCTTGATGACCTTAAGAATCTCGGTTTCGGAATTGCCACCAAGAGCGGTATTTCAATTTCGATTCGCGATATTATGATTCCTGCGCAGAAATACGAAATCATCGCCCGCGCCCAGAAATTGGTCGATTCAATCCATGATAAATTTAAGCGGCAGGTATTAACCGACGGCGAGCGCTATAATAAAGTGATCGACGTCTGGACCCATGCCACCAACCAGGTTGCGGCCAGCATGATGGACGGACTGATGAACGACAATCAGGGCTTCAACCCGGTCTATATGATGGCCGACTCCGGTGCGCGCGGCAGCCAGGACCAGATCAAGCAGCTGGCGGGTATGCGCGGTCTGATGGCTAAGCCGCAGAAAGCCATGACCGGTGGTAAAGGCGAAATTATTGAGAATCCCATTACTTCCAATTTCAAGGAAGGTTTATCGGTCCTGGAATATTTCATATCGACGCACGGTGCCCGTAAAGGTCTGGCCGACACAGCGTTGAAAACCGCTGACGCTGGTTATCTGACCCGGCGCCTGGTCGATGTTGCTCAGGACGTTGTGGTCAGCGAACACGATTGCGGTACGATCAACGGTCTCGAAGTTTCCGACCTGAAAGAAGGGGAGGAAGTGATTGAGCCGTTGGCCGACCGGATCCTGGGACGAACCCTTTTGGACGACTTCATCGTCGAGGATGAAGTTAAAATCACCAGCGGTGCGCTGATCACTGACATCGAAGCCGACATAATCGCCAACAGCAATGCCGAATCGGTTCGAATCCGCTCGGTGCTCACCTGTGAATCGCACCGCGGTGTTTGCGCCAAATGCTATGGCTGGAATCTCTCGACCCACGAAATCGTCAATTTAGGCACATCGGTTGGTATCCAGGCGGCCCAGAGTATCGGCGAACCTGGAACTCAGTTGACGTTGCGGACCTTCCATATTGGTGGTACGGCGACCCGTATCATCGAACAATCGGAGATGAAGGCAAAGCTGGCCGGTACTTTGAGATTTTCCGAGAATTTCGAGTCGGCGACCACGATCGACGAAACCGAAGTGGAGATCACACGCTGCATGGTCCGGCACGGAAAAATATCGATCATAGATGAAAATAATCACCCCCGGGCCCAGTACAATGTGCCTTACGGCGCCAATATCCTGGTGGATGACGGCCAGCGGATCAATGCCGGCCAGGTCCTGTTTCAATGGGATCCCTACACCGATATTATCCTGGCCCGTAAAGACGGTACGGTAGGTCTGCGGGATTTTGAAAATAATGAAACTTACCGGATTGAGGCGGTCGAGGGCGGCAAAAAACAGATGGTTATCATCGAATCCAAAAACCGCAAGCTTAGTCCGCATATCGAAATTATCGACAGTGAAGGCCGGGTAACGGCCGGCGGAGCTATCCTGCCGGTCAACGCTACGCTGGTGGTCCGGGACGGTCAGGAAGTCCAGCGCGGTCAGACACTGGTAAAGATTCCGCGGGACATCGGTAAGACCCGCGATATTACCGGTGGTCTGCCCCGCGTCGCCGAACTTTTCGAAGCGCGGCAACCATCGAATCCGGCTGTGGTAACGGAAATCGACGGTACCGTGAAATTTGGTGAAGTCAAACGTGGTATCCGGAAAATCAGTATCGAAAGCACCGGGGGAGACATCCGTCAGTATTCGATACCATACGGTAAACATGTTATTGTGCACGAAGGTGATTACATCAACGCCGGCACACCGCTGTGCGAAGGTTCAATATCACCGGAAGACGTTCTGAAAATCATGGGTCCCGGAAAAGTACGCGAATACCTGGTGAACGAGATCCAGGAAGTGTACCGTCTGCAGGGTGTGAAAATCAATGACAAGCATATCGAAGTCATTGTCAAGCAGATGATGAACAAGGTGGGCGTGGCTGATTCCGGCGATACCAAATTCCTGACCCGGGATAAGATTGCCAAGGAAGATTTCTTCCAGGAAAATCTGCGGATTTCAAAGCTGGTAGTGGTCACCGATCCCGGCGGTTCCGAATTTGACGTCGATATGCAGGTCGACAAGGCTGATGTAGCCGAAATCAACAAGAAGCTTAAAGAAGAGGGGAAGACCCCCTGCAAGACCCGGAAGACGCAGGCGGCCACCTTTAATCCGCTGTTGATGGGCATTACTCAGGCTTCACTGAATACGGAAAGTTTCCTGTCCGCCGCATCATTCCAGGACACGACTCGGGTATTGACCGATGCCGCCACCGCCGGCAAAACCGATTATCTGACCGGTCTGAAGGAAAATGTGGCGGTAGGAAGACTGATTCCGGCCGGGTCAGGTGCGCCGCACCTGAAAGGATTGCTGGTTGATGATCAGGAAAGCCGGGGAATCGGCGTTAAGGACGTCTTTGCCGAATAAAGATGAAGGCCCAATGCGAGCAAAATATTCGGAAAAACGGATTGACTGAAATCGATAATCTAAAATAAATTAGTAGGCTTTATTAGAATAATTATGCCGACGATAAATCAATTAGTTAAAAAAGGACGAAAGCAGGCCGTCAAGAAAAATGCGACGCCTGCTTTGAAAGGGAATCCCCAGAAGCGTGGGGTCTGTACGCGTGTGTATACAACCACACCGAAAAAACCCAATTCAGCCCTGCGGAAAGTCGCCCGTGTGCGTCTGACCAACGGCATTGAGGTTACGGCGTATATTCCCGGTGAAGGACATAACCTGCAAGAACACTCCATCGTCCTGATTGAAGGCGGTCGTGTCAAAGACCTGCCGGGTGTTCGCTATCATATTATTCGCGGTACATTTGATACGGCGGGTGTGTCGGATCGTAAAACCAGCCGGTCGCGTTACGGTGCAAAACGACCAAAGTCCTGATTATGAGAAGAAGAAGACCAGAACGACGACAAATTACTCCGGACCCGGTGTACGGTGACTTGATTGTTGCCAAATTTATCAATTATTTGATGCATCGCGGTAAAAAAGGGGTTTCGGAAAATATTTTTTATGGTGCCATGGAGATAATCAAGCAGCGGACAAAAACCGAAGGCCTGAATATATTCAAGAAGGCGATCGAGAATGCTTCCCCATCAGTGGAAGTCAAGTCGCGCCGGATTGGCGGCGCTACCTACCAGGTGCCGATTGAAGTGCCACGTCACCGTCAGTTTTATCTTGTATCCAAGTGGATTATCGGGGCAGCCCGCAGCCGTAGCGGTAAAGGCATGTCCGAGCGCCTGGCCGTGGAATTGATTGCAGCGGCCAACAACGACGGCGGCGCCATCAAGAAAAAAGAAGATACGCACAGAATGGCTGAGGCCAACAAAGCCTTCGCCCATTTCAGATAAGATTCAATCAGTGAAGAAAATTCCCCTAGATCGAGTACGCAATATTGGGATTATGGCCCATATCGACGCTGGCAAGACCACGTTGACCGAGCGTATTCTGTATTATACCGGTCGTTTGCACCGGATGGGGGAGGTCCATGAGGGCATGGCCACCATGGACTGGATGGATCAGGAAAAAGAACGCGGTATCACGATTACCTCAGCCGCCACTTCCACGATGTGGCGCGACAGCCGCATTAATATTATCGATACACCCGGTCACGTGGATTTTACCGTGGAAGTTGAACGGTCCCTGAGAGTTCTGGATGGGGCCGTTGCCGTATTCTGTGCCGTCGGTGGTGTCGAACCGCAGAGTGAAACCGTCTGGCGACAGGCTGATAAATATAACGTACCGCGGATTGCCTTCATCAATAAAATGGATCGAACCGGTGCCGATTTCTTCAATGTGCTGGCAATGATCAAGAAACGACTGAGTGCCAATCCGTTGCCGATCGTGATTCCAATCGGCGCCGGTGACTTGTTTACCGGGCTGATCGATCTGATCGGGAATCAGGCAATTCTGTACAATGAATCGACCCTGGGTTCGCGTTTCGATTATGCCAAGATACCGGATGACATGGTTGAACTGGTTCAGGAATACCGTCATCGTCTGATCGAAGAAATTGCCGCTTACGATGTAAAACTGCTGGAAAAATATCTTAATGATGAGGAATTGACGGCCGATGAAATCAAGGCCGCGATTCGTAAAGGCTGTCTCGACAATACGTTCATTCCGACTATTTGTGGTTCGGCCTTCAAAAATAAAGGCGTACAGCGGGTGCTGGATGCGGTGGTCGATTTTCTGCCATCGCCGTTGGATGTCGGCAGTGTGAAGGGCATTAATCCCGATAACAGTGACATCGAGTTGACGCGCGCACCTGACGAGAATGCGCCCTTCAGTGCACTGGCCTTCAAAATCATGACCGATCCCTATGTCGGCAAGCTGACTTACATCCGGGTCTACTCCGGTAAACTGGAAGCGGGCAGCGCCGTTTACAATCCCAATACCGACAAAAAAGAGCGGATATCCCGGATTCTGCTGATGCATGCCAACAAGCGCGAGGAACTCAAGGAAGTCAGCGCCGGCGAAATTGTGGCGGCGGTCGGATTGAAAAAAACCAACACCGGACACACACTGTGCGACGGCAAGCACCCGATTATACTGGAGTCAATGGATTTTCCAGAACCAGTGGTGGAAGTATCGGTCGAACCGATCAGCCAGGCGGATCAGGAGGCATTGGCCAAAGCATTATCCAAGCTGAGCGATGAGGATCCATCATTCCGGGTATCGACCAATGAAGAAACCGGCCAGACAATTATTGCCGGGATGGGCGAATTACATCTGGAAATTCTGATCGACCGTCTGCTGCGGGAATTCAAAGTCAGGGCGCATGTGGGAAAACCGCAGGTGGCTTACACCGAATCGATAACTGCGCGGGTCGAAAAAGTGATCGGGAAATTTATACGTCAATCCGGCGGGCGCGGACAATTCGGACATGTTGTCATCAATGTTGAACCGAATGAAGCCGGAAAAGGATATCATTTCGATAATAAAATTATTGGCGGGGTAATTCCCCGTGAGTTTATAGCGCCGGTCGACCAGGGTATTCGCGAAGCGATTAAAAATGGTGTGATCGCCGGTTATCCGATTGAGGATATCCGGGTGGAACTGGTCGATGGATCGTATCATAATGTTGACTCTTCCGAACTGGCTTTCAAAATTGCCGGTTCGATGGCAATTCAGGAAGCCTGCCGGCGGGCTAAGCCGGTGCTGATGGAACCGATGATGAATGTTGAGGTAGTGGTTCCCGAAGAGTATCTGGGCGATGTGATGGGCGATATCAATTCGCGCCGCGGTCACATCAATGGAATGAATCAACGCAAGGACGCACACGTTCTGGATGCACGCGTACCGCTAAGCGCAATGTTTGGCTACGCTACAGACTTGCGTTCGCTGACTCAGGGTCGGGCTATATTTTCGATGGAATTTTCCCATTTCGAGCAGGTCCCGACCAGTCTGGCGACCGAAATTATTGAACGCGTCCATGGGAAAGCATCTTAGGAATTTAAGGAGAGGGCTCCATGTCAAAGGCTAAATTTGAGCGGAAGAAACCGCACGTGAATATTGGAACTATCGGTCATGTTGATCATGGCAAAACGACGTTGACGGCGGCGATCACGATGGTACAGGCGAAGCGCGGATTTTCCGAG
>JBDRBK010000174.1:0-5531 GCA_043822705.1 Fidelibacterota bacterium | reverse complement strand
CAACGTATACGTGTTGAAGCGCGAAGAGGGTGGTCGTCACACGCCATTTTTCAGTGGCTATCGTCCGCAGTTTTATTTTCGGACCACGGATGTGACCGGTGTGGCCACATTACCGGAAGGTACCGAGATGGTGATGCCGGGTGACCAGGTGATCATGGAAGTGCAATTGATCACTTCGATCGCCATGGATAAGGAATTGCGTTTCGCGATTCGCGAAGGCGGACATACGGTCGGTGCCGGTGTCGTAACCGAAATTATCGAATAGAGGAATGTCTGTGCCGAAACAATCTATCAGAATCAGTCTCAAAGCATACGATCATACGCTGCTGGATAAATCCACGGAAAAAATCGTTAAAACGGCCAAATCGACCGGTGCGGTAATCTCGGGCCCGATCCCGTTACCCACCAAGCGGTCGATCTATACTGTTCTCAGGTCGCCCTTCGTCGATAAAAAATCCCGGGAGCAATTCCAGACCAAGATTCACAAGCGCCTGATCGATATTCTGAACTCGACGCCGAAAACCGTCGAAGCTTTGATGAAACTTGATCTGCCGGCCGGTGTGGATATTGAAATAAAGGTGTAGCATGCGCGGATTAATTGGTAAAAAACTCGGAATGACGCAGATATTTGACGATTCCGGTCGGGTCATTCCGGTCACCGTGATCGAAGCGGGTCCCTGTGTGGTCACTCAGATTAAAACTGAGAAACGGGACGGCTATAATGCGATACAGGTCGGCTTCAGCGATAAAAAAGTAAAGCATACGACCAAGCCGTTGCAGGGTCATTTTGCCAAAGCCGGGACGACACCTAAATATGCACTGGCCGAATTCGAAGGCGTCAGCGGTTTCGAATACAAGCTGGGCCAGCAGTTTAATGTGAATATTTTCCACGAAGGCGAAACAGTCAATGCCACTGGTACATCCAAGGGCAAGGGGTTTGCCGGCGTGATCAAACGTCATGGTTTCCACCGGCAGCCGGTGACCCATGGACAGAGTGAATATCTGCGGCATCCCGGCTCGATCGGGCAATCGTCCGATCCTTCCCGTGTCTGGAAGGGTATGAAGATGGCCGGTCACATGGGTGTCGACCGGGTCACGGTCAGTAATCTGAAAGTGGTTCGGGTCGATCCTGACAATAACCAACTGTTTTTGCGCGGCGCGGTGCCGGGTGTCAATAACGGTATAATTATCATCACGAAATAGTCATGGAATTACAAGTATTAAATCAAGACGGGTCCCAGAGTTCGACGATTCAGGTGGACGAGTCCGTTTTCGCGATTACGCCGCATGAAACGGTCGTCCATCAGGCGGTCCTGTCGGAGATGACCAACAGTCGGCAGGGAACGCACGCGACCAAGAATCGTGCTCTGGTCAGCGGTGGCGGCAAGAAACCCTGGAAGCAGAAGGGGCGCGGCGTCGCCCGCTCCGGCTCTTCCCGGTCTCCGATCTGGCGTGGCGGTGGTACCGTTTTCGGACCCCAGCCCCACGGATATTCCTACAAGCTGCCCCGGAAAGTCAAGAAACTGGCGCGCCGGTCGATCCTGTCATCCAAGCTGCAGAATCAGGAATTGATCGTTCTGGAAACACTGCAACTCAGTGAAGCCCGGACGAAAGAATTTGTCCGCATCCTGAATGACCTGAAAATCAGCGAGAAGAAAATCACAATTCTGCCGGCGGTGATGGAAGACAATCTCTACCTGGCGACACGGAATATGCCGAATGTCTTTGTCTGTCCGGCTAAGAATGCCAGCACCCTGGATATGATCGATTGCGAAATACTATTAACGGACAAGGCTGGAATTGCGGTTCTCAACGAACAATTGACGGCATAAAAATGACTGACTATCAAAAAATTATTATTAAGCCGCTTTTCACTGAAAAGCTGAGCCTGTTGGAAGAATCCCAACGCAAGTACGCCTTTCAGGTCGATTCGTCCGCCAACAAGATTATGATCAAAATGGCGGTGGAAAAGAAATTCGATGTGAAGGTGGTCAAAGTAGCCACGATGAATCGCCTGGGCAAGGAAAAGCAGATGACCATCCGCAGCAACGGCCGGCCCCTCCGGACCTCCGGCAAGCGCAGTGACTGGAAAAAAGCGGTGATCACCCTGGCTGAAGGCTATACCATCGATCTGTTAAAAGGTGAGGCGGCGAGTTAATCATGGGTATCAGAGCATTAAAACCAACCACTCCCGGCAGTCGTTTCGCCACCCGCAACGATTTCGAGGAAATTACCGCCACATCCCCGGAGAAGTCATTGACTTCTGCCCTGCGTAAATCCGGTGGGCGGAACAATAAAGGCCGGATTACCTCGCGGCGGCGCGGCGGCGGCCATCGCCGACGTTACCGGCTGATCGATTTCAAGCGCGATAAATTTGGTATCGATGGCAAAGTGGCGACGATCGAGTACGATCCGAACCGTTCGGCCAATATCGCCCTGATTCACTATGTCGATGGCGAAAAAAGATATATCATCGCCCCCTTTGGTTTGAAAGTCGGTGATGTTGTCGTTTCCGGGGAAGCGGTGCCGCTGAAAATCGGCAATACGCTGCAATTGAAAAATATCCCCACCGGTATCGTCGTTCATAATATCGAACTGGTCCCCGGCAAAGGCGCCCAGATGGCGCGCAGTGCCGGTGCCCGCGTTCAGATCATGGCAGCCGAGGGCGGCATGGTTTCCCTGCGTCTGCCGTCATCGGAAATTCGCCTGGTGCCGGAGAATTGTATGGCCACCATCGGCGAAGTCGGCAACCGTTCGCACGAACAGGTGGTTTCCGGCAAAGCCGGGCGTTCGCGCTGGCTGGGTCGGCGGCCCAAGGTGCGTGGTGTGGCCATGAACCCGGTCGACCATCCCATGGGCGGCGGCGAAGGCAAATCTTCCGGTGGTCGGCATCCCACGACACCCTGGGGCAAGCCCACCAAGGGGTATAAAACCCGGAAAAAGAACAAGAAATCAACTGACTATATTGTAAAGAGGAGAAAGTAGTATGGCTCGTTCACTTAAAAAGGGCCCCTACGTCGATCCTAAGTTGCTGAATAAAATTCAGGGTATGAACGAATCGGGCAAGAAGAAAGTCGTCAAGACCTGGTCGCGGCGTTCCATGATCACACCGGAATTCGTCGGCCACACGATGGCGATCCACAATGGCAACAAGTTCATCCCCGTCTATATTTATGAAAATATGGTCGGCCACAAGTTAGGTGAATTCGCCCCGACCCGCATTTTCCGCATGCACTCAGGAGACAGGAAGAAATAACGATGGAAGCAATAGCAAAAGCACGTTATGTCAGGCAGTCGCCGCGCAAGATGCGGATTGTCGTCGATGAAGTCCGGGGGAAGAATGTCGGTCTGGCCTTGAATTACCTGCATTTTTCGCCGCTTAAAGCCTCATATATCATTGAGAAGGCACTGCGTTCCGCCGTGGCCAACTTCATGCAGAAGACCGAAGGCAGCAATGTCGATCCGGAAAATCTCAAGATCAAAGAAATTTTTGTCAACGGCGGACCGGTAATGAAACGGTTCCGGGCCGCGTCTATGGGACGCGCCTCGCGGCTGCATAAACCGAGCTGTCACCTGAATATCGTCGTAACCGACGAAGGTAAATAGGAGGTACGTTTGGGTCAGAAGACACATCCCATCGGATTCCGGCTGTCGCTGAATAAGAATTGGCGCTCCAACTGGTATTCCGGTAAAGAGTTTGCGGTGGAATTATCCGAAGATGTCAAGATTCGGAAATATATCAGTCGCCGTTTGCCCAACGCTGGTGTATCCCAGGTCATAATCAATCGTACTTCCAAAGTAGTGACGGTTACAATTCACACCGCCCGGCCCGGCATTGTCATCGGGCGTGGCGGGGAGAATGTCACGCGGTTGAAGGAAGAAGTCAACCAGTTGTCCAAGAAAAATGTCCAGATCAATATTTCGGAAGTTAAGCGGCCGGAACTGGATGCCGTACTGGTCGGATCCAGTATCGCCAATCAATTAATCAGAAAGATTTCCTATCGCCGGGTGGTCAATAAGACGATCCAGTCGACCATGCGCATGGGTGCCCAGGGCATCCGTATTAACGTCGCCGGCCGGTTGGGCGGATCGGAGATCGCCCGCAGTGAAAAATTCCACGAAGGCCGGGTCCCGCTGCACACCCTGCGGGCCGACATTGATTATGCCCTTACGGAAGCCCACACCTCGTATGGTATTATCGGAATTAAAGTATGGATTTGTAACGGAGAGATTCGTTAGGCGAGAATTATGTTAGAACCAAGAAAAGTCAAATTTCGCAGACATCATCGTGGAAATCGCCAGGGCATGGCCATGCGCGGAAATCACGTTGCTTTCGGCAGCTATGGCCTGAAAGCCATGGAGCCGGGCTGGATCACCGGTCGGCAGATCGAAGCCGCCCGTATTACGATTGCCCGGGTAGTCCGTCGTGTTGGTAAAATGTGGATCAGGATTTTCCCGGATAAACCGATCACCAAGAAGCCGGCTGAGACCCGTATGGGTAAGGGCAAAGGCGTGCCGGAATACTGGGTGGCAGTCGTCAAACCGGGTCGGATTCTGTTTGAAGTCGAAGGTGTTTCCCGGGAAGTGGCCCAGCAGGCCTTCGTCACTGCCAGTCATAAATTACCGATCAAGACCAAGCTGGTCACCCGGAGAGAGGTCTGAGCGCCATGAAAAAAGCCCAATTAAACGAATTGAGCGTCACTGAGCTGGAGACCAAGCTGGCCGACAATCAGGAAGCACTGCAGAATCTGCAGTTTCAGAAGGCGCTGCAACAATTGGAACATCCCCTGCAGATCAGGCACCTGCGCCGGGAAATAGCTCAGATTAAAACCGTACTGAGTGAGTATCAACGCGGTCTTCGCAGCCAAAATAAAGAGGAGCTGTAGGATGGTAGAATTTCAGTACCGGCAAGCCCTGATCGGGGAAGTTGTCAGCTGCAAGATGGAAAAGACCGTGGTGGTCAAAGTCACCCGGAGGGTATTGCACCCGGTATATAAAAAATATGTAAATCGGTATAAGAAATTTTTAGCACATGCCGAAAGTGTCGTGCCGAAAGAAGGCGATATCGTCAAAATATTGTCCAGCCGACCGATCAGCAAGAATAAGTGCTGGCGTGTGAGTGAGATTGTTCGTGAATCGCTAAAATTGGAAACACCGTCGTGATTCAGCAAGAAACCAGATTGAAAGTCGCCGACAATACCGGCGCCAAGGAAGTGCTCTGCTTCAAGGTTCTGGGCGGTAGTAAACGGCGCTATGCCTCGGTCGGTGATCTGATTGTGGTCACGGTCAAGAGTGCCCTGCCGGGCGGTATGGTAAAAAAGGGTGAAGTGACACGGGCGGTCGTCGTGCGGACGCACAAGGAAGTTAGGCGCCCCGATGGCACCTACATTCGTTTTGATGACAATGCCGCCGTTCTGTTGAATGCCGCCGGCGAACCGCGCGGTACCCGTATTTTCGGTCCGGTGGCTCGCGAATTACGGGAAGGCGGTTATATGAAAATCATATCGATGGCCCCGGAGGTATTGTAAGGA
>JBDRBK010000173.1:0-2110 GCA_043822705.1 Fidelibacterota bacterium | reverse complement strand
CTATTCCACCACCACCTCATCCACGAACAGGTAGGCGTCCTTGCCGGCGCCGGGGTGCCAGTCGGGGCATTGGCCAATATTTTTGGCCCGCACCCGCAGGTAGCGCGCCTCCTGGCCACTCGCAGCAACGGTGACGTTTTTAATAATCGCACCGGGCTGGTCCGGCGCCACGCCGGTTTCAACGGTGTCGATTACCCGGAAGTCTTTGCCATCCAACGACAGAGCAAACTCGACCTGAGTAGGCATGAAAATGCCGACATAATTGTATTGCAGGAATCCGGCCGAAATCGTATTGACCACGGTGGACCGGCCCAGTTTGATCGTAGCCTCCAGGTCGTCCACGCGGAAGCCCTGCCAGTGGCGGTTGCGGTAGTTGTCGTTGGCGCGGATGCCGTCGGTCAGGGTCCGCCGCCCGCCGCCGCTGTAGCGCCAGTGCCAGGGCTTCGCCAGCTTTACCCGCCTGCCCCGGGCGCTATGGCGCTGCACGATTAATTCGGTCACCGGACTGACGACTTCCCCGTCCCGGACGGCGACGGCCTGTATTTGGGTGCTGCCGGTTACCGTCAACGGTTTATCATACAGCGCTGAATTGCGGTCCGGCTGACTGCCGTCGCTGGTATAGTGAATGGCCAGACCGGGCAGTTCCGTATCCATGGTGATTTTCAGCCGGTCACATAGGAAAGACCGTTTGGACTCAATCCGCACCTGCCGGGCGCTGGTGGAATAATTGATGCCGTACATTTCATATAACGGGAAGAAAGCAGTCAGTCGCCGGCTGAAATCATCCCAACTGCGGGCGGCCTGGGGCGACCACAGCACTTCCGCCAGGGCCGAAAGGCGGGGGAAGAGCATATACTCGGCGTGGTGCGGGTTGGGGACGAATTCCGCCCAGAGATTAGCCTGCGCGCCCAGGATCAGTTTGGCTTGCTTACGATTAAGTTTGGTCGGGACCGGGTCGTAAGAATAAACCTTGGTCAGCGGCAGGTAACCGCTCTGGCCCGGCGGTTCCAGGTCCAGGTTGCCCTGGTAGCAGTTCAGGTAGCAGTGGGAAACCGGCGACATCACCGCCGAGTGGCCCGATTTGGCGGCGGCGATCCCGCCTTCGGTGCCGCGCCAGGACATGACCGTGGCTTCCGGGGCCAGCCCGCCCTCCAGAATCTCGTCCCAGCCGATCAGTTTTTTGCCCCGGGCCTGCAGGAAGCGCTCGATCCGTTTCACGAAATAGCTCTGCAGTTCGGTCTCATCCTGCAGGCCCTCGGTTTTGATCCGTGTCTGGCAGGAGTCGCAGCGTTCCCATTCGCCCTTGTGGGCTTCGTCGCCGCCGATATGGATATATTCGCCGGGGAACAGCGCGATCACTTCGGTCAGCACATTTTCCAGGAATTCGAAGGTGGAATCGCGGCCGGCGCAGTAGATGTCCTTCAGCGGCCAGATGCTGCCGGAGGGCACGGTGAAGGGACCGCCGGTGCAGGATAATTCCGGGTAGGCGGCCAGGGCGCAGGTGACGTGGGCCGGCATTTCAATCTCGGGCACGACGGTGATGAAACGCTGCCGGGCGTATTCCACGACTTCCCTAATCTCCTCCTGGGTGTAATAGCCGCCATAGTTGGCCTGTTCGCCCGGTTGCTGCGGCTGCCGGATGCTCCAGAACTGCTCGGGGCGATCCACGCGCCAGGCGCCGACTTCGGTCAGTCTGGGATAGCGCTTGATTTCGATCCGCCAGCCCTGGTCGTCCACCAGGTGCCAGTGGAAGACATTCAGCTTGTGCAGCGCCAGGTAATCCAGCAGTTCGAAAATGAATTTCTTGGGGAAGAAGTGGCGCGACACATCCAGCATCATTCCGCGCCAGGCAAAGCGCGGGGAATCGTCGATATTCAGGCCGGGCATTGCCCATTCGCCGGCACGGGCGGTTTTATCCCGGTCGTCCGGCCGTACCGGCAGTAATTGCCGCAGCGTCTGGCAGCCATAGAACAGTCCCGCCGGTTGGGCGGCGGTCAACCGTATCCGGGCGCTGTCGATGGTCAAACGGTAACCCTCGCCACCGTCCACGCCGGCCGGATCGAGGGCCAGCCGGATCAGCGGCACTGCCGCTTCGTCAACGGAAACAACG
>JBDRBK010000172.1:0-7211 GCA_043822705.1 Fidelibacterota bacterium | reverse complement strand
CAGGATCGTAGACTCGAATTTGCCCCGGCTCAACTGGGCGTAGATCGGGTTCTGCTGCACGCGGGCGAAGCCCAGCAGGTCGGCCACATAGGCGCGGTCGATCGGCATCGGCACGCCGTAGCCGGCAGCCGTTCCCAGAGGTGACTGGTCCAACAGACTGCGGGTGGTCTCCAGCAATTGCAGGTTGTCCCGCATCGAATCGACAAAAGCACCGGCCCACATCGTCAACGATGACGGCATCGCTTTGCGGGTGTGGGTGTAGCCCGGCAGGGCGATCGCGCCGTAGCGGGTGATGAATTCGGTCAGGTTGACCACCAGCGCTTCGACCCCGGCGGCGATTTCATCGATCTGGTCCTTGTAGTAGAGCCGCAGGGCGGTCAGGACCTGGTCGTTACGCGAACGGGCAGTGTGGATTTTCTTGCCCATCGCCCCTAATTGCTGGGTCAGGTAGGTTTCGATGGCGGTATGGCCGTCTTCCTGTTCGCGGGAAATCGTGAAGGCGCCCTTGGCGTGGAGGGCGATGATCCGTTCCAGGGAATACACTAACTGCTCCACTTCGCCCGCGTCCAGCACGCCGATTTTACCGAGCATCTTGGTGTGGGCGATCGAGGCCCGGCAATCGTAGGGGATCAGTACCAGGTCCAGGTCCGGGTCGTTGCCGACGGTGAACGATTCGATCTGCTGATTCAGGTCGTAACCCTTGTCCCATAATTTCTTCATAAGTCAACCTCCGCGCGCCAGGTGTAGGGGTCCTTCTTGTGCAGCACGTAATGGTGGGCCTTCAATCTGATGGCGTTGATGTTGATGAATCCCTGGGAATCGGTGGCATCGAAACCGCCTTCGATTTCCATGCTGGACAGGTCCTGATCATAGAGCGAAGTCGGTGATTCGCGGCCGATGGTGATCACGTTGCCTTTGTACAGCGCCAGCGCCACCACGCCGTTGATCGCCTCCTGACTCTTATTGAAGGCGCTCATGATGAAGTCCATTTCCGGCGCGAACCAGAAGCCGTTGTAGATCATTTCCGAAAATTTGGGGATCAGCATGTCCCGCAGATGCATCACTTCCTTGTCCATGGCGATGCCTTCCAGGTCGCGGTGGGCGGTGCTGAGGATCGTGGCGCCGGGCGTCTCGTAAATGCCCCGGGATTTGATACCAATGAAGCGGTTCTCAACCATGTCCAAACGGCCGATGCCGTTCTGGCTGCCCAGCTTGTTCAGGTACAGGAACAGCTCCAGCGGATCGGTCTTGACCGTGCCATCGATTTTATTCACCACTTTGGTCGGGTTACCGTTGCGAAAGTGGATATCGATCAGAGATTCCTGGTCCGGCGCCTGCTGCAGCGAAGCGGTCATACTGAACACGCTTTCGTCCGGGCGGGCGGCGGGATCTTCCAAAATGCCGGCTTCGTGGCTGATATGCATCAGGTTTTCATCCTCGCTGTAGGAGCGCTTCTTGTTGGCTGTGACCGGAATACCATATTTATCGGCATAGGCCAGCAGGTCGCTGCGACCCTTGAACTGGTCGAGAAATTCCGGTTCGCGCCAGGGCGCAAAAACCTTGATATCGGGCTTCAGGGCGTAATAGGTCAGTTCGAACCGGACCTGGTCATTGCCCTTGCCGGTGGCGCCGTGGGACACGTATTCGGCCCCCTCCTGGATGGCGATCTCGATCTGCCTTTTTGCCAGCGGCGGCCGCGCCAGGGATGTCCCCAGCAGGTAGCGGCCTTCGTACAAAGCGTTGCCGCGGATGGCCGGGAAGATATAGTCGGTGACGAATTCCTCACGCAGGTCCTCCACATAGACCTTGCTGGCGCCGGTGGCATAGGCCTTTTGCTCGATCGCCTTGAAATCATCTTTCTGGCCCACGTTGCCCACAAAACAGATGACTTCGTTGCCCTTGTTCTGCAGCCACTTCACCACGACCGATGTGTCCAGTCCGCCGCTGTAGGCGAGGACGATTTTCTTGTTTTCCATCGTTGCTGTTCCTTTGTTTTTGAAAAAAAAAGCCCCCAGGAAATCCCGGGGGCTTTGAAATCTTGTTTACCGTGGAAGAAATCTACGTAGCGCCGCCTGGCCTCCTGCCGGAAGGTTTAGTGTGGCTTCGTCGATTTTGTCTGCTAATCAGCATAATTCCTGTCCGCAAGTTAGGCTGCGGACAAATTTCGATACAAGCGCTTATTACAGCGGAACGGGATTATTTTCAATCCACTGCCGGTGGAATATCTGTGCTGGTAAATACTATAGCGGTTATTAATTTTGCCCGCTTCTGGAATCAGAAAAATTGAAAATTCGGGGTGTAGCGCAGCCCGGTTAGCGCGCCTGCTTTGGGAGCAGGAAGTCGGGAGTTCAAATCTCCCCACCCCGACCATCGGAGCCTGGTCTACCGGCCTTTTAGAACCAATAATCAAGATGCTATTTTACCGGTAATTATAATCCAGTCTATGGATTGTCAATATTTTATGACGACAAAGCTCGTCCCATTGAGCCAAATGGCGCATCCTTAATTGATCGTACATATTTCTATATATGTTCAACTTGGAAATCATGACAGATTACGGTACCTTCAGCCTGAGGCAAAAGGTACCTGTTGTTAACAATCGAAGATGGATAATCAGTATGGCAACTGGTGATCCATGCTGCAGGTAACGGCTATCAGCGGGAGAATCAGGTATGTATTACCCGGAAATAAACATATTTGGTTATACTTTCTCGACCTGGCTGATTTTTGGCTGGTTTAATGTTTTTATCGCCAAGATTTGTTTCATCGTGCTGGGAATGCGGCGTGGCATCCCACTGTCTTTAATGTTGAACCTGACCTTGCTGCTTACACTTGGCGGCGCCCTGGGTGCCATTATCGCTCCCAGCATCATGAGTGTAATTATTTTTTCGGCACTGTTCTTTTATCTGGGGAAACTTATACTGAATATTAATCAGCCCCTGGGTGACCTGCTGGCGATTAATTATGCCCTGGCAATCGGAATAGGCCGGTTGGGCTGTCTGTTAAACGGTTGTTGTTTCGGCACTGTTACGAATCTGCCTTGGGGTGTTGCCTATCCCGCCGGTACTTTGCCACACCGTCTGCATTCAGCCGCCGCGTACATCGACAACTTCGCTTCCGCAACTTTAGCCGTTCATCCGGTACCTTTGTATGAGACCATGTTTTTACTTATTTGCGCTCTGATATTGTATCTGTGCCGTAAAAAAATGACAGCCTGGCGAGCAATCTCATTACCCCTGTTTCTGGGTGTTTACTGTCTGTTCCGGATAGTCATGGAACAAATTCGGGCACACACCAACGTCTGGTGGAGTGTATTGCAATTCGGTCCGCTTTCGGCCCTCCAATGGCTGTTGCTGGTCAGCGCTACCTTGTTATTTGCTATCTGTATTCTAATGAAAAGTAAAAAGGCGCTGATATTGCGAACCGCCCGCCGGTTCAATTTTGAGCAGAGCCAGTTGATTTTACTGTCGGCCAGCCTGGTCATGACAGTCATTCTCAGATCGCGGTTATTTGAAATTCATCAGGTCCAGTTAGGATTATTATGGCTGTCCGGTGCTGCCATCTACGCAGCAAACATTTTGGAAATAAGATTTCAACGCTGGGTGCCGATAACCGGCTGGTCCCTGACTTTAATAATTGTGCTGGTTTTCCCGTTCTATTCAGGTTTGCAGGGACAGCTCCCGGTCCATCAAGGGCAATTATCCGGTACACAACAGCATTCCGGTATTGTTTATAATACTTGGCACAGTGAATCAAATAAACTGGTTCGGCTGGGCGAAGAGCAATTATACCCGGCTCGGTTTCACACGATAAATTCCTATCTTAACCTGACGACCGCCGATACTTTGACCGAAAGACAGTTTATCGAGCGGCTAAATGAAAACTGGAGAACCGAGCATTATTTAAGCGTGGCAGGAGGTTATTTCCAGATCGAAACCTGCGGTGGTGTTGATCCTTACGGGTATTTTGGCGCTGCCTACGGAATTCAGGCGCTGAAAGCGACTGGGAACGGTCAGGAAATCGGAATATTCAACCGGATCGCACTCCAACAGCATTTGCGTACATCCACAAAACTGGAATTATCCGCCAACAGTATTATTCATTTTGATTGGCCCTATTCTGGCTTGGGATTTGGAATCTCAGCCACAACCCTCGAGATTGACCAGGGTGTTAATGTATTACCAGCCGCGCATTTACGACTCGGTTCCTTAGGACGACACTTATCCGTCGGTTTCATGGATCAGACGATGCTGGCCACCGAACCGTGGTATGGACACATCAGCTGGAATTGGATCAGCACTGATTCGGTTCGCTTTCAGTTGGGATTGAGCAATTTCAGTTATGTATTCGCTTTTTATCTATCCGCTCAAAATCAAAAAACCGGCTGGACCTATTACATCTTACCGCCGCTAGATTCGGAAACAATGGGATTTGGTCTGCGGCTAACCCATCACTTTTAGAGCTAATCGCTTCCCTCAATCAGCAGCTTTGTTGTTCGGCAGCTATCTGGCTTTTCAACCAATCTGAGGCGGTGAAAATGTCGCCGTCACCGATACAATCAGGTTATCCGGGTGATTTCGGACGGTGATTCGTAATAGGCATCACTATTCCTGGCGGTTTCCTTGGTGTTTGAGGAATGTGGCGCTTGAGCAATTGATCACATTCGTTAGGTTTCCGGTAAAAACACTGTTAATACAGCTCTGGTAGTATTGTTTTGTCGGATTTCTACTGGCAGTGGTCAGGGTCGCAGACTACGTTTTTTTCAATCTACAGACTTGTTGCTGATCGTCAAATATCTACTATCGGGAATCGTAAAAAATTGCTACATTAAGTTCATTGGTTATGGCACGTTATTTGGAAAAAATAGCGTGTTCGGGGAATTATGCCTGAATTAAATCGAAAACTATTTACGGGTATCGCTGTATTCTTTTTGTGCGGCTGCGCGTCCACGATCCGCAATGGTACGGTCGATTATGATAATATGATGATCTTTCCCGCGCCACCGGAAACTGCGCGGATTCAGTTGCTGCGCACAATTTCCAGCTCGTCCGATATCCGTGAGTACCGCAAGCTGGATCAATTCGTGTTCGGCAGTTCGCTGCTGGATCTTGAAATTGGCATCGAAAAGCCCTATGGCGTAGCCATCCACGATGGAGTGATCTATGTTTGCGACACCATGCTGCCGGGACTGGTCGTGATCGATCTGAAAAAGGGAACATTTCAGGCTTTTCAACCTTTCGGTCGGGCCACTCTGCGCAAGCCGGTTAACCTGGCGATCGACGCCAAAGGAACGATTTTCGTGGCCGATTCGGAGCGCCAGCAGGTGGTAGTTTATTCACCGGACCTGGAATATTTGTACACAATCGCCAGCAAATCGGTTAAACCGATCGACGTGGCGATTCTGGGCGATTCGCTGTTCATCGCCGATTATCAGGATCGCGAGGTGGAAGTCTGGTCGATTCGGCGCCAGGAGCAGATCGGCGTCTTTCCGGCTGCTGCTGCTACCCTGGCGGACAGCCTAAAGGCCGCGGTACCGTATTCACTGACGATCGATGACCGGGACAATATTTATATCACCGATTTTGGTCAATTCCGGGTGGTCAAATACGACCGGGAGGGCAATTTTAGCCGGGCCTTCGGCGGTCTGGGCCGTAACCTGGGCCAATTTGCCCGGCCCAAGGGCATCGCCGTCGATCGCGAAGAAAATCTGTATGTCATCGATGCGGCCTTCGAAAACGCCCAGTTATTCGATCGCGACGGCCAGTTGCTGATGTTCTTCGGCGGCGCCTATCAGCGTCCCGGCAATATGTATCTGCCGGCCCAGATTGTCGTTGATTATCACAACAATGAATTTTTCCGCGACTATGTTATTCCCGGGTATGAACTGGATTATATCATAATCGTGACCAACCAGTACGGACCCGATAAAATCGGCATTTACGGACGCATTCACCTGCGCGGGGAGCCGGCCGTAAAATGATCTTTACCCGTCGTTCGTTGCTCAGCCTGTCGGTGGTTTTGTGTTTATCTGCTTGCCGGGATGAAACCACTTATCGGGTTCTGTCGTTTTTTTTTGACGGCGTCCCCCTGCCGCCGTCCCTGGTTGTTGCCCTGCCGGCTGACACCACCCGGACAGTTTCAACCGTGCCATTAACCGGAGTGACCCCCGGCCTCGCGCGGACCAACCGTGCCCAGGTCACCTGGTTCCTGCATGAGCCGTATAAGGGCCGCAACTGCAATAAATGCCACCAGGACCAATCCGGACAAAGTCTGCTGGCGACCCGGACCGATTTTGTCTGCCGTACCTGCCATGAACAGTTTGCCCGGCCGTATGCCTACATCCACGGACCGGTAGCGGTAGGGCAGTGTCTGGCCTGCCATGATCCACATCGCTCGCGCGGCAAAAAACTGCTGACCAGAAACGGAGATAAAATCTGTACATTTTGCCACGAAAAAATCGATCGTGAGCGGGTGACCGCTCATGTTCTTAACGAGAATCGGGTCTGCATCGAGTGTCATTCGCCCCATTTCTCCGATCGCAGCCAGTTTTTGCCGCGTGAGGGTGGCTAATAATGAACAGGTGGCATTTTTATATTCTGGCGGCGATCGCACCCGGTCTATTGACGGCCCAACAGCTTCCGATGGTCAAATTATTCCAGTACCGGATTAACGACTATGAACTGCATTTTTCGGGCGATTTCCAATCCAAGCTGCGCCGGATCGAGGATGCCTCCTATAATGGCAAATCTCGCAGGCAGGCGTTCAGGGAAGTACTGGAAATCGGCGGCGACGGCAGTATTTATCATCCCAACCTAATGGTTTATTCGCTGGCGCTGGACGCCGGTCTGAATCAGAACCTGTTTTCCTGGGCCGGTCCGCAGCAGTCGCAATCCACCGACCGGGGATTTTTCCGCAATATTGCTTTTCAGAGTGCCCTGCTAAGTAAAAAACCGTTGAGCGTTAGCCTTGGTTATCTGCGTAAATACCGCCAGTTGAACAATGATTTTTTCCAGGATTCGGAAGACCTGACGCGGCGTGCCAATCTTAATGCGACTTGGCGCAACCGCCGGTTGCCACTCAGTTTCGGCTACACTACCGACCAGCGCGAAGAATATTTCGGCAGCCGGCAGGTTCTGGTCGACGAAGAACGTTACTCCCTGTCCGGGGCCTGGGGCGGACTGGAATCTTTCAGAGGCAATGTCCGTGCAAAC
>JBDRBK010000171.1:0-10094 GCA_043822705.1 Fidelibacterota bacterium | reverse complement strand
GGCGTGGATGATGACAATCCCGGTTTTGATGCAGCCACCGATTATGACGCCTATTCCGGTGACGCTTATTACCTCCAGTATATGACCAACTCCGCCGATCCCGAAATTGCTGCCATGTATGCCTCCTCCGGAGAATCAGATTTGTGGGCTGCCGCCAAGTCTTTTCGCCGGGTCAGTGGCCTGGATTTCACCTGGGTTGTGGGCAATATTGCGTTTCAGGGAGAATATGGCGAATTATCACTGGATGACAATATATTCAAATGGGGTAACGATCCCCATGCCTATGTATTGAGCGCCTTTGTTCAGTTTGATAATCTGAATCTGCTGGCTCTGCACCGCGATTACGATCTGGAATATGACAATCCTTACCAACGCTCATTCTCCAACTACCAGCGTTTCAAGACCTCGATTTTCGAGGATAGCTACTGGCTGGAAGATCCGGTGTACAGCTACCTTTATTCCGGGAATCCCCAGCCCCAGGCGGAAGTAGGTACCTTCCTGTCCGGCCGTTACCAGTTTCATCGTTCTGTGGTTGCTACATTGAACTATGACACCTGGACCCGGAAAGCAGACAAAGCAAAATATTACCGTACAGTAATGTCGCTGGACTGGCGACCAGTCTTCAATTACCGGATCAATGTCCGCCAGAAATGGCAGGCTCGTGGTGCTCTGGATGTTTCCAACCCCAGTCCTTTCAATTCGCGCGAGACGCGCGTGCGGGTGCAACTGCGTATGTCACGTTACAACCAGGTTGAGCTGCTGTATTCCCGTGGACATACAACTTTTTCACCGCGACCACGGTTGACCGGGAATGTGTTGGTTGGAGCTGATATGATGGTGGGCGATGTTGGCTCGCCGGATGAAACGATTGGTGTTAGTGCTACCCATAATTTTGATACACATTTTAGTGTTCGTGGCGGATTACTGTTCATCCAGGGCTTTATGTGGTATTTCGAAGATACCGATTTTCGCATCTTCAATTCGGAATCCGGGGGCATGCACAACTGGGTTGCTTTTAATCTCCAGCCCAATGCCCACCTGTCCCTGCGCTTCAAGATTAGTTCCACTATTGATTTTCCCTCCACCCGGGTGACTTCGGGCCAGATTTATACCGGCCAATGGATTAGTAATCCCCTGGTAAATAATTCCAATACCGATTTCAGGATACAAATAGATTATGCGCTTTAAACAAAATTTTACTTCAATCAGCGTGACTGCCGCTCTGCTTATCACTTCCGGCAGCAGTTTTGGGCAGTCCTATTTTAACCGCACAGCCGCCTCCGTTTTTACGGGTTCGGCCCGTTCCATGGCTATGGGCTTCACCAGCAGTGTTTCGGATCGCTCGTCGGGAATTCTGTTGTCCAATCCAGCCGGGCTGGCTGATGCCGCAGCGGGAATCGGCCTCGACTTTCAATCCCGTGGTACGCTGATTTCGGAGCGCCGCAGCATGGATATGATGGATACCTTCGGCGATTTTCTCACCAGTGGTGATTATGTAATCAATCGCAATAACGATTTTGCCGCCCAGGGTGGAGCTGTCTACGGTACCCACCTGGCGGGACAGCGGTTTGGTTTCGGGATCAGTTTCGGCCAGTTGACTAATTTCAATTATCAGTATCGCGAGGAAGTACGCGGGCGTCTGAGCCCCGCCGATGGTGTAATCGATAACCGCGATCCGCTGTTGGGCTACCATGTCTATACCACGGCTGGTGATCTGAATCATTTCAGCCTTGGTACTGCGGTTGGTGTAGAGTTATCTAAATCACTGGTATTTTCTGTTGGATTTAGCTATCACTTTATTTCAGCCGGTGATTTTATCGAAGAATTCTATGTTGATACGATACTAACAACCTCAAATTATCTAGCTGGAGTAGCGGAACAGCGTTTAAATACTAATTTCCCAGGTAATGAAGAATTCACTATAGGATTTAGTCTGAGAACTAGCCTCGGACTTTCAATCAATTTTGCTTTCGATTCCGATTATACTGTTAAGACCGATAGCGTTATTATGCCATCGTTTGGGACAGACGCTGGTTTGCCGATTTATGCTAATTACGCTCCCACTGTGGGGCAGGTAATTGATTATGCCGACGGGATGCAACAAGTATTTGGGGCTACTAGACGTTTGGGTCTGGATTATCAGACTGTCGGTGAAGTTCCCATGACAGTGGCCTTCGAGTGGCAGAGAACAACCGGGTATACGCTGGCGTTGACTGATACCAGCCTAAAAATGCCGGCGGTGAATTCCTGGAAATTCGGCTTCGAATACCTGGCAATGAAGGAAATTCCGGTGCGGGCTGGTCTGGAATTTCGGGAATCACCGTTTGCTGCTATCGGTCCTACCAGCATCTACACTTTCGGAACCGGCAAACAGATTGGCGATTTTACCATTGACGTGGCTGGTGGTTTTGCGAGTACCACCTATGACTATCCTGACCTGTTTCCTGTAACCGGCGATGTGCGTCCTGATCTGGACCATGTTACCGAATCACGAATCGATGTGTTGATCAGCGTCTCTTATAGTTTATGAACGGCATAAAAAAGATAGCAATTGTTTTGAGCCTGAACCTGGGTTTCGCCATGGGGCAGGGAATAGTAACGACGATCCATCTGATAACCACCAACGATCTGCACGGTGTTATCGGCGAGCAGGATGCCACTTTCATGAATCCCGAATACCCGCCGAAAATGACCGGCGGCGCCGCCATCAATAAATATGTATCCGACCTGCGGAAGGAGTTAGCGGGACAGAATTCGGGAGTACTGATCCTGGATGGCGGTAATTTTTTTCAGGGGCACCCGTTCGGGATTTACGATGACGGTCAATCGATGCTGGAATGGATGAACGGCCTCGGGTATACGGCCCTGGTCCCCGGCCAATATGATTTCATTCTGGGCGCGGATAAACTCAACGCCCTGGCCGAGGCGGCCGAATTCCCCTTCCTGGCCTCAAATCTGATCTGCAATGGCTGTTCCCTGACTTCCACCAATTTCAAGCCATATATTATTCACGAAGTGGCGGGAGTGAAGCTGGGTATCCTGGGTGTCGTTTCATCAAATATTATTAATACTGTCCTGCGGCAAAATATCCCCGGTATTGAAACGCTGACCGAGGTACAGGCGTTGCGCAAATGGCTGCCGGAGGTCCGCGAAGCTGGTGCCGATATAATTATCTGCCTCACCAGTGCCGGTGAGCCCTACGACCGGGAAGAAGTCTACGCTGATTTTATCGACAGCATGGCAACCACGCCCGGGTGGAACCCGGTTGAGTCACCTTTATCTGCGTTGGAGATGTGCTATTTTGCCGAAGGTGTCGATATCATGATTACCGGTGGAGTCAGCCGCAGTTACCCGGAGCCCTGGTACGATCCCAATAGTCATACCTACCTGTTTCAGAATTATGGCGGTGGAACAGAAATCGGTCATATTATACTGGAAGTGGACACTGCGACACGACATTTTATCGGCTATCAACCGGCTGTGGACGGCCGGGTCACACAATCGTTACTGGCGGATGATTTTGAACCCGATTATACCGTTAGGGATTGGATTCGTCAGCGGGTCAACACTGCCACTAACGCGATTTATAACTCGCCAAAAATATTTCCGTTGGCTGGTGTATCTCCGGGGACCTGGCCCGAATTGCCGGATAACTGGGATTTCCCCGATATCAATCGTGATGACCAGATTGAGATAATGACCTGGAACGTCGAGAATTTTCCGCATAAGGAAGATACTACCATTACCGCCCTGGCCGAAGCCGTACATGATCTGAACCCCGATATTATCGCATTCCAGGAAATCCGGTTCGCCGGCCGGTTCAGCGACCTGATGGATTATCTGCCGGAATATGATTTTGTTATTTCCCGCCAGAGTTCGTTTCTCGATCAAGCGATTATCTTCAAAAAGGATCTGTTTACTCTGGAGCGGCAATTGGAAATCTTCGCCGAGGATGATTATAATTTCGCCGGTCGTCCACCCCTGCAGGCGGATTTCAGTTATTTTGTCAACGGGAAAACCGTGCATTTCAGCGTGATCAATCTGCACATGAAGTGTTGTGATTCCGGTCTGAAAAGGCGCCAGAATGCCGTGCAGATGCTCCATGATTATCTGGCTGAACAATGGAATCGGGGACAACGCAATTTTGTCGTACTGGGTGACTGGAATGATGATCTCAAAGATGCCGGTAACGCCCACGGATTTCATCCGTTTTTCGATGATGACCGGTTTTATTTTGTCAATCGTGATCTCGTATATGACCTGGAACAGGCGTCATATCCGAAAGAACCCTATGTTAGCTTCCTGGATCATATACTGGTCACGGATCAGTTCGTACCACGAACCAGTACCAAGCGTGTACAAACCCTGCGATTGGGTGATTATATGGGCGGTTATAGCGTCTATGAAGACTATATTTCCGACCACCAGCCGGTGATGGTCGGTTTTCCCGTAGAATGATTTTCCACACCCGGTACCTGCTGGCAGGGGCTGTTTTACTGCTATTGGCGGCCTGTGCCAAGCCGACTGAATCCCGGCTGGATGATGTGCCCGATGGCCTTAGCGGAATACAGTTCGGCTCCGATTCCACCCTGGAAGTTGTCACCTGGAATCTAAAAGAATTTCCTTTGGTTGGTCAACAGACTGTTGATTATGTCGCCCAGATAATTTTCTATCTTCAAATCGATGTGGTAGGTTTTCAGGAAATTGGTGATGGCCCCAGTTTCTATGCAATTGTAGATAGGCTGAATCAGCTTGACCAGGACGGCGGTTGGTTGGGATATTTGGCAAAAGATTACAGTGGTGGATTCATGATGGAATTGGCATATATAGTGAATACGGACCAAGTGCTTGTTGACTCTCCACCGGTTGAAATTTATCAATCCGAAGGCAGTGCATTTCCCCGGGAACCGTATGTGCTGACCGTAACTAAATCCGGGGAATCATATACCATTATCAATAATCATTTAAAAGCAATGTCTGACGCAGATAGTGAAGCTCGCCGACGGTCGGCCTGCTTGCTGCTGGAGGATTATATTGAACAGAACCTGGCCACGGATAACGTTATCATAATCGGTGACTGGAATGATGAATTGACCGACGATGAAAACGATAATGTATTCTGGAATTTCATTTCTCAACCGGACGGCTTTAAATTCATCGACATGGATATCGCCAATGGACCGAAATCAGGTTTTTCCTACCCAACCTGGCCCAGCCATATTGATCATATCTTAATTACTTCACCATTGTTTGACGAAGCCGAAGAAGAACAATCCGAAATCCGAGTCATTCGCATTGATGAATATCTGGATGGAGGCTGGTACCAATACGAAGAGAATGTTTCTGATCATTGTCCGGTGGCGTGGAGATTTGCGCCCTGAGCGCGCGCGCATATTTTATTTTTCTGCTGGCAGTCTTGTTGGGCGTCCTGGCGGCCCAGGAACAGGTAGCCTACTTCAAATACTTCCGCGACGATCGTGCTTTTCTGGCCGACAACGCCCTGCTGGCGACCAGCCGCAACGGCATTGCGCATCTGGAAGTGGTCTATGGTGAATCCGGCGACCCGCTGTTCGTCACCCGCTACAATCAACTGGGGTTGGCCACCGGCCACGAACTCTATTCCTACGATAATCAGCGGCGTCTGGTGCAGCGTGCCGTCCTGAACGAGGTCAAACAGGTGGAGAAGGTGATCCGGTACGGCGCCGATGAAGCCTGGAGTCGGGCGTTCCGGGAATATACCGCGATCGGCAACCAGAACCTGGCCTATACCGACCAGAACAGCACTTTTACTTTTGCCGCCAACGGCCGGGTCGGCTCGATCGGTTTCCGCACTGTGGACGGCACCGATTACGGCCGGATCGTGTTCCAGTACGACAATCAGGCCGGCCTGTTGTCCGAATCCTGGCTGACCCTGCCTGACAACAAGGTCGTCCGGCTGTACCGCTACCAGCAGGATTATTCCGCCAATTCGATCCGCCTGACTGAGTATAATCGGCAGGGGAAAATGGTCAGTGACGTAGCCCTGGCGATGGCGCCGGCGGACCAGCTTTACAAGGTGCCGCCCCCCCGGACCGGTAACATTCTCGATGAAGTCGAACTGATCATGAGTGAAATCGGCCGCCAGAAGAGTCAATTGCCCTACCAGACCCTGATCCCAAAAACCGAATGGGACCGCCTGGTGCTGAAAACCGGGGAAGAACTGGATATCAATTTCATCGGTCTGGCGGGACCAATTTTGCAATTCCAGCGGCCGGGTGAGGGGGTCGACTATTCCCTGCCACTGGAAAAAGTACGCCTGGTCGTTTCCCGCTATGGCGAACGGCTTTACCCCTGATTTTATTATTCCTGCTAAGCAACAAGGTTGCTTTTCCCTGAATACCGGGATTAAATTGAACTTAATCGATTTTCAAGAAATAACATCATGGGAACACAATTAATGTATTCCGCAGGTAAACCAAATCGTTATCAATTCATTCTTTTGGCGGTTTTGATGCTGTCAGTCAGTGTTTCGGCCCAGCAGGCGGCCTACCCGCCGCCCACCAGTCTGATCACCGTGCCGACCGCCGGCACGCTGGTCCGGGGCAGTTTCGCCGTGGACATGCGCCTGCAGAAAAACGGCAGTCTTACGGCCGGACTGGCGGCTGGTCTCACCGACCGGTTCATGTTCGGCATTTCCTACGGTGCCAGCCAGTTGATCGGCGACAACGAACCGACGCCCTATCCCCGGCCCGAGGCCAATCTCAAATACCGCCTGATCGACGAGACCGGGTCCGTTCCGGGCGTTGCTATCGGACTGGACACCCAGGGATTCGGGCAGTATCATCCCGCCGATTCGCTCAAGCGTTACGACGTGAAGGCCTACGGCGTCTATGCCGCGGCCAGCAAGAACTGGCGTTTTCTGCTGGGCAATGCCGGGTTTCACGGCGGCCTGAATTACAATTTTACCGAGACCAGCGACGGTGACAAGGATATCAACCTGTTTTTCGGCGCCGATGCCGAATTGAATCCGGAATTCGCCCTGCTGCTGGAATACAACGCCGCGCTGAATGATAACGATCAAACCGTTCAATCGCTGGCACTGAACAAGGGTGGCTTTCTCAATGCCGCCATCCGTTGGACCTTTGTCGAACATCTGCACATCGAACTGGAGTTTAACAACCTGCTGTTTGATAAGGATAAAGTCGACTACTTCAACCGTGAGTTGAAAATCACCTACATCGAATATTTCTAGTTAAGGAGGAACAATGAAAAAGGGTCTTGCTGTTCTGATAGCTTTACTAATTTGTGCAACCGGATTGATGGCACAATTAACGGTGGGAGAAAAAGCTCCGGATTGGACATTCCCCGATGCCGATGGCAAAGCGTTCACCATGGATTCCTGGCCGGGAAAAATTCTTCAGATCAATTATGTCGATCCGGACGAATCTGAATTGAATGAACATTTCAACGATGCCATTAAATATGCAGTTGACAGTACAAAAATAATCGACCGGGAGACATTTAAAGGATTCGGAATTGTCGACTGTGCCGCTACCTGGAAACCTGATATTTTAATCCGGAAAATCGCTGGCGGTAAAGCCAAGAAATTCGATACAACCATCCTGTTCGATTATGATGCAGTAATGAGAGAAGCCTGGGATTTGAAGAAGGACTCCTACAATATTGTAATAGTGGATCAGGACCGGATTGTAAGAGCGGTAATCAAGGATAGAGTACCGGAAGCGGATGTTCAGAAATATATTGATCTGATTATCGATCTCCAGAAAAAAGATACTAACTGATCGATTGAGACGTCTTTCTCCAAGTCTCAATCCTGAAAGTGCCATTATTAGTTATGAGTGATGAAGTGCGGCTGATAAACGGCCGCACTTCCGCCATTAGGGTATTCATAATGCCGGACAGATTAATTTAATGACCTGCCGTTAATAAATTAAAACCCGATGAACGATAAACACCTGCACGAAGAGACGCTTGCTTCCCAGCTGATTTTCAAAGGACATCTGCTGGAGATATACAGCGACCAGGTACGGCTGCCCGACGGCAGCACCTCCACCCGGGAGTACACCCGGCATCCCGGGGCGGTGGCGTTGGTGCCGATTCTGCCTGATGGCCGGATCGTGTTGATCCGGCAATACCGCTATCCCGTGCGGAAGGTAATGATCGAGCTGCCGGCCGGCAAACTGGACCCCGGAGAGGACTACCTGACAGCCGCTCACCGTGAACTGATCGAGGAAATCGGATATAGTGTGGGACGTCTTACCCTTTTAGGTGAAATCGATCCCTGTGTCGGCTATAGTGATGAACACATGTGGATCTGTCTGGCGGATGAGCTGACCGCCACGGAAAACAACCTCGACCACGATGAATTCATCGAGCTATATCCGGTACCCCTGGAAACGGCAGTGACTATGGCCACCAACGGCACCATCACCGACGTAAAGACCATAATTGGTATCTTATGGACCCAGCGCCGGTTGAGCAAACGGCGATAGGTTTGTTACTATGCTGCGCGTGACTGAAAATGTCGACCTGAGCGGACTGAGTACTTTCCGGGTGCCGGCCCGCGGGCGCCGGCTGGCAGTGATCGATACGTCGGCCGACCTGGAAGAATTGCTGGCCCGGCCCGATTTTACGGCAGGGAACCTGTTGACGCTGGGGCACGGCAGCAATATCTTGTTTGCCGGGGATTTTGACGGCTGGCTGTTGAAGATCGCCGCTGCCGATATCCGCATTGCCGAGCAGAATGAGCAGTACATCTGGCTGGATGTTGGGGCTGGGGAGGACTGGCCGGCGCTGGTCGAGTACACTGTCGCCGCCGGCTGGAGCGGGATCGAAAACCTGGCCCTGATCCCAGGGACAGTCGGAGCCGCCCCGGTCCAGAATATCGGCGCCTATGGCGTGGAACTATCTGATGTATTCCATTCCCTGACGGCATTCAATCTTACTGATGGTCGCGTGTCGGAATACACAGCCGCCGCCGGTGGTTTCGGTTATCGCGACAGCTTCTTCAAGGCCAATCCGCAGCTGGTGATTCTGCAGGTGATGTTGCGACTGGAAAAACAATTTATGCCGCGGCTGGAATACGGTGATCTGGCCGGTCATCTGGAGAGAAGCGGAATTGCGCAACCGACCGCCGCCGCTGTGCTGGCCGCCGTCAGCGAAATTCGCCGCGGTAAATTGCCAGACCCGTTGCAGTTGGGCAACGGCGGCAGCTTTTTCAAGAATCCTGTCATCCCTGCCGCCGCTGCCGAAAATTTGCGGTCCCGGTACCCGGATGTACCGCTGTATGTAACTGGTACCGAGGAATTTAAAATATCCGCCGCCTGGTTGATCGAGCGTTGTGGCTGGAAAGGTAAACGGCGCGGCAATTGCGGCGTTTATGAAAAACACGCCCTGGTGCTGGTGAATTACGGCGGCGCCAGCGGCCCGGAACTGGTCCGGCTGGCCGATGATATCGTCGACTCGGTCCGGCAGAAATTTGCCGTCACGCTACATCCCGAAGTAAAAATTATCAGGTGAAAAATGAATTTGACACGATTGTTATCCAGATTTCCATCAATGATTCCGGTACTGGTGCTTCTGGCCGGTTGCGCACGGCTTTCCTTTCAGGTTCAGGTCGAACCGGCGTCCCTACCGGAACTGGACCAGGCCGCAGTTATGGAACGGCTGGCCGGGGCGCTGCGATTTCCGACTGTTTCTTATAGCGAGACGGCGCCCACCGAAAGCGCCGCTTTTCTGGCTCTGAACGCCTATCTGGCGGAAGCCTTTCCGTCGGTGCATAATCACCTGCAGCGGGAAATCGTCAACGACTACAGCCTGCTGTACACCTGGACCGGTTCCGATCCGGCGCTGGAGCCGCTGCTGTTGTTGGGGCACACCGACGTAGTGCCGGCCGATTCCGTGGCCTGGCGGACACCGCCGTTTGCCGGAGTGATCCATGATAATACTGTCATCGGACGCGGCACGCTGGATGATAAATCCTGTGTGCTGGGGATCCTGGAGGCGGTGGAATACCTGCTGCAACAGAATTTCCAGCCGGAACGGACCGTGCTGCTGGCTTTCGGTCATGATGAGGAAATCGGCGGCAGCCGGGG
>JBDRBK010000170.1:0-9704 GCA_043822705.1 Fidelibacterota bacterium | reverse complement strand
GAAACCCGCCGCGCCATGGCCGTAGCTCAGGAGCAGGAAATGAAAGCCCGGGTCCAGGAAATGCGTGCCAAGGTAGTCGAGGCAGAAGCCCAGATACCGACCGCCATGGCCCAGGCCTTCCGTGAAGGCAATTTGGGTATATTTGACTATTACAATATGCGCAATATTGTCGCCGACACTGATATGCGTGACGCCATTTCCGGCAAGGATCTGCCACAGAAACCTGTCGGCGAGTAACTGATTCATGGAAGGCAGCGGATACTGGGTAATCCTGGCGCTGATCTACCTGCTGTCGATGTGGGCCAAGAAGAAGCAGCAGATCGCCCGACGGGAAAAGCTGGAGCGTGAGGATGATGACGCTCCTGTGCTCACGGCGCAACCGGCCGGTCAGCCGCCTGATTTCCTCAGTAAACTGTTTAAGGATGCCGGTTTCGATCTGGTCGAAGGTGAGGAAGAAGCGGAGATAGCAGAGGAATATTCCGAACCGGAGTATCAGCCGCCACCGGAGCAACCGTCCGAAGTCACAATCAGGGAACGCATGGCAGAATTCGACCGGGCTGCCGCGGCGGTCGAGTCGCTATCGGAGGGACCGCTGGATAGCGAGCGGGTTGTTTTCCGGAGACAACGGGGAAACCATATCGCTTCAGCGCGAACCAACCGCTGTTTAATACCGGATATTAGCAACGCAAGTGCCTTGCAGCGGGCGATAATCCTCAAGGAAATCCTGGACAAGCCACGGTCTTTGCGGCGTAAGATACGTTAAAAATAAATCGTAATAGCGGCCGCCCGTAACGGCGGCCGCTGTCATTTATATCAGTTGTCGATAAATCTCTTCCACCTGTTCGCGTAATTGTTCTTCGGTGCCGTTATTGCGGATGACAAAATCGGCCATACCAACCTTCTGTTCGTCGGGCCATTGCAGGTCCATTCGTCGTAGAATATCTTCCCGACTCAGATTTCCCCGTTTGAGCGCGCGCTCCATGCGATGTTTCATGGCCGATGAAACGACGATTATATAATCCATGTGCAGGTCCAGATCGGCCTCATAGATCAGGGCGGCGTCAAAAACAAACAGCGGGTATTTGTTTTTCGCGGATAGTGCTTTGTACTCAGTATCCACGGCATCGGCGACAAAAGGATGGATGATTGAATTCAGGCGC
This sequence comes from Fidelibacterota bacterium, assembly GCA_043822705.1. GTDB lineage: Bacteria > Fidelibacterota > Marinisomatia > Marinisomatales > TCS56 > JBDRBK01. The sequence continues at coordinate 8,544 of JBDRBK010000170.1, read as the reverse complement.
AATTGATGATCCTCATCCTGGAACCCAACGCGGGATAGTTTCCCGCGGCTGATCTGCCCGTCGGGATCAAGAATATCGGTTCCGAATTCGGAGATCAGTTCATTCTGAACGACGGTGTTTTCATCGAGAATCTGTTTGGCCCTGATATCGGCGTCGAAAATATAGGCCCCTAATTCGGCCAGCATTTTACTAACGGTGCTTTTCCCACTGCCGATTCCGCCTGTGAGACCGACTTTTAACATTTTACTTCAAAACCTCCAAAATGCGTTCGGTGATTTCAGGTATGGCTCCAATGCCGTCAACCTCTTTCAATAAATTACGCTCCGAATAGAATTTCAGCAAGGGTTCGGTTTGTTGACGATATACTTCCTGGCGCTGGCGGATCACTTCCGGCGTATCGTCGCTGCGGCCGGAGGTTTCGCCCCGCAACACCAGCCGTTTGATCAACTCTTCTTCGTCGGCGGTCAGGCTCACCACTGCATCCAGGTTTTGATTTAGTCCGGCCAGGATTTTTTCCAGACCTTCGGCCTGGGGGATCGTCCGCGGAAAACCGTCCAGCAGATACCCGGCGGCGCAATCGGGTTGCCGCAGCCGTTGTTCCATCATCTGCAGCAGCAGTTCGTCGGGCACCAGTGCGCCGGCATCCATAAAAGATTTGGCCTTCTGGCCCAGTTCGGAGTTGGTTTTCACTTCCCCCCGCAGGATGTCGCCGGTGGACAGATGAACGATTTTAAAATGATCTTTCACGTTCGTGGCTTGCGTACCTTTACCGACTCCCGGAGGTCCCAATAATACCAGTTTCATTGTACTCCTCGATGTAATTGTTTCAGATTAATATTCCGGCGATGGTGGCCGTGAGCCAGGATGCCAGGGCGCCGCCGATCATGGCCTTCAGTCCCAGTTTGGCCAGATCCTTACGCCGGCCGGGGGCAATGCCACCAATGCCGCCGATCTGGATTCCGATTGAGGCAAAATTGGCGAAACCGCAGACGGCATAGCTGGCGATGATCGCACTGCGATCGGTGATGGCATTCAGATTCCGCATTTCACTGAGATCGGAATAAGCCACCAGTTCGGTCAATATGATTTTCTTGCCCATCAGACTGCCGACGATCCCCGATTCCGCCCAGGGCACGCCCATCGTCCAGGCCAGGGGCCGGAAGATGAAACCCAGAATTGTTTCCAGACTCAAACCCACCAGGCCCAGCAGGGAATTGATCATGGCGATGATCGCCAGAAAGGCCACCAGCATGGCGCCAACATTCACTGCCAGCTTCAACCCGTCGCTGGTGCCCCTGGTGATTGCTTCCATGGTATTATCGGAGGTTTTTTCCATGGTTATTTTCAGCTCGCCCAGCGTCTCAGAGTCCTCCGTTTCCGGGTAGATGATCTTGGCCATCACCAGTGCAGCCGGAGCGCTCATGATCGAGGCCGCCATCAGGTGGCCGGCGATTCCGGGAATATGGCCCAGCATACTGACATAAATTGCCATTACGCCACCGGCCATAGTGGCGAAGCCGCCGGTCATGACCGCCATCAGTTCCGAGCGGGTCATGCCGTCGATGAATGGGCGTACGATGAACGGTGCTTCGGTCTGGCCGACAAAAATATTGGCCGAAACACTGAGCGTCTCCGAACCGCTGGTACCCATGGTTTTCTGCATGGCGCGGGCGATCCATTTCACCACCCATTGCATCACGCCCAGATGATAGAGCAACGCCATCAGGGCTGAAAAGAAAATGATCGTCGGCAGCGTGTTGAAGGCGAAATTGATCAGGGGCGCCTCCATCTTGCCGGTGACATAGGATTTGAATAAAAAGGTACTGCCTGCTTCCGAAAAACTGAGCAGTTTGCGGATGGCACCATCGACGGCGCCAAAAAAGGGCTGGCCGATCGGTGTTTTCAGAATAAACAAGGCAAAGAATAATTGCAGACCCAGACCCCACAGGACAATCCGGTAGGAAATCGCCTTCCGATTAGCTGACATGGCGTAAGCGATTCCCAGCAGAACAAAAATTCCAAGAATTCCAATTAATCGTTCCATTAATCCTCCGGTGGTTCGTAACAGTTACGGCAACGGGCCTCGTAGATATTAGCCTCGCCGACCACGACCTGGGCCGCGTCATCGGTCAGGCGCTGGGTGAAATTGGCGGGACTGCCACAGACCATGCAGATCGCCTGCAGTTTGTCGAGATAATCGGCCTCGCACATCAGTTTGGGCATGGGGCCGAACGGCACGGCCCGAAAATCCTTGTCCAGACCGGCGACGATCACGCGCTTGCCGCGGAAGGCCAGAGTTCTGCAAACTTCCAGGATATCATCCCCAAAAAACTGGGCTTCGTCGATTCCTACCACTTGCGCCCGGTCGCAGAGGGGCAGAATTTCGCTGGCGGTTTCGACGATGTGCGATTCCAGACGCAGTTGATTGTGGGAAACAATATGATCTTCGCTGTAGCGGTTGTCGATTTTCGGTTTAAAGATTGCCGTCCGCAGGCGGGCGATCTCGGCGCGCCGCAACCGCCGGATAAGTTCCTCGGTCTTGCCGCAGAACATACTGCCGCAGATTACTTCGATCCAGCCGGTACTGAGGGATTTATTGGTCATGAAATGCTATCGCTGATAATGCCCGATGGTGTTTGCCTGAATCGATATTAACCCGGGAATTGCAGATTGATCACTTGTCTCAATGCCGCTGACTACAAGAAAAGTTTATTGCCGGTTTCCCCTCAGTGGTAACATCGATGGTCTATTTTCTAATGAGCCGTTGCTAGTGCTGCCGCTAAGTTAATTTCAATAATTATTTCTTTCTACCAAAAAAGAATCAATCTTGGTTCTTATTAAGTCGATCGCCACCTGGTTGCGACCGCCTTCGGGAATAATCAGGTCGGCATACTCCTTGGACGGCTGGACAAACGCTTTGTGCATGGGCCGCACGGTGGTGATATACTGATCGATCACGGCCTGGGTGCTGCGTCCGCGTTTGTTAATATCGCGTTTCAGGCGCCGGATGAAACGGATATCGGCCGGTGTTTCCACATACAGCCTGATATTCATCAATTCGCGCAGGACCTGGTAGTGCAGCACCAGAATACCCTCCAGCACGATCACATGGTGCGGCTGGACCGTTATGGTTTCCGGATTGCGGGCATAGGTGGTGAAATCATAGACCGGCATTTCGACTGGCCGGTTGGCAAGCAAATGTTGCAACTGTTCAACTAGCAGATCGATATCGATAGCATCGGGATGGTCAAAATTCCAACGGGCGCGTTCCGGCAGGGGCAGGTGTGAAAGATCACGGTAATAGGCGTCCTGTTCGATCACAATCACTTCGCCGGCGCCGTAGGCCCGGACCAGATTACGGGCCACCGATGTTTTGCCGGAACCGGTCCCGCCGGCAACACCGATGATGACCGGCCGGATCATCGGAGATTTTCGCTGCCGAAAGCATCCGGCAGCAAAGCGCTGCTGCTACTGGTCCGGGCAGTGCCGGATTCATCGACGATAAAGACCGGGATGTCGCCGCACTGTTCCCAGATTACCTGCCGGCAGGCGCCACAGGGTGAACCGCCGTCGCGGGTCGCCACCGCCAGGGCGGTAAAGGTCGAATGACCCTCCGCCAGCGCCCGGTAGATCGCCGTGCGCTCGGCACAGCAGGTCAGGCCGTAGCTGGCTGATTCCACATTGCAGCCGCCGATTATTTTACCACTGGCGGTGAGCAGGGCCGCGCCGACCGTGTAACCCGAATACGGCGCCCGGGAGCGGTTGCGCATGTCAGCGGCGGTTTTGATCAATTCGGTAATTTTATTTTCATTCATGCTTGTACTCAATTATTCAGTAGCGTTCGAAACGGATTCTCAGGAAGAGCCGGTCGAGCAGTACGCCGGTCAGAAACCCGCCGATGTGAGCGAACCAGGCCACGCCGCCGGTGGTGTTGATACCGATTGAACCCAGTCCGTTGGTCAACTGGGTCAGGAACCAGATACCAAGCACGACAAAGGCCGGTACGCGCAGGGTCGTGATGAAAAACAGCAGAAACACGAAAACGTGGACCCGCGCCCGGGGATACCGGAACATGTAGGCTCCCAGTACTCCGGCGATCGCACCGGAAGCGCCGATCATCGGGGTGGTGGAATGGAGATTCATAATTATCTGAATCAGCGCCGCTCCGACCCCGCAGGCCAGATAGAAAATGGCGAATCGGCGGTGCCCCAGTCCGCTTTCCATATTGTCGGCAAAGATCCACAGGAACAGCATATTGAACAGCAGATGTCCCAGCCCGCCATGCATGAACATGGAAGTGAAAATTGTGAGCAGCGGCGAGTGCGGTTGCGCTTCCAGGCTGATCGGCTGGCGCGTCAGGCGCCGGAGATTGACCTCATGCTCGCGGATGATCGTATCATTATCGATGCCGATTGTTTTGGCCGGAATCAGGCCGTAATTCAGGGTGAATTCGTATTCGGCCAGGCTGCTGTTGCCCAGTCCCAGCTGAAACAGAAAAACCAGGATATTCAGCGCCAGGATAGCGTAGGTGACGTAAGGCGTCAGAATCCGGGGATTGTCGTCGCGGTAGGGGATGAACATCAGTCGACGCTGAAGCTGATTTTCCGGGTGGTCGAATTACCAACCTGATCGGTGGCGGAAACGATCAATTCATGGTCGCCGACATCCAGTGGCACGTCCAGTGTGTAGCTCAATTCTTTCAGGATCGGCTGGTAGGCGAACAATAGTTTTCTACCGTCCAGAACCATCAGCAGAGTCGTCTCGCTGGGGGCGATTCCGGACAGATCGTCATCCAGTCGGGCGAAGAGCGTTTGGACATCCTGGTAATGGTAATGTCCGCCGTGGGCCGGGTAGATGGTTTCAATGACCGGCGGCAGCGTATCGCGCAGGATCGTCACCGCTTCCAGGGATTGCAGGCTGGCGATCAGGGTCTGGCGATCGGGACGTTCCTGGGACGGCAGGAAGTTCCATTTACCTTTCCGGTCGTAATAATAAATGGCCTTGCGATCGGCGTGCTGGTGGCGTTCGTCGTAGCGGATGGCCACCCGCAGCGAATCCCGCAGCGGTATGTCAAAGGGTTGCAACTGGTAGACCGGCGCCAGGCGCTGGCCATTGTGGGTGTCGACCGGAATCTCCACCGGTTCGATCCAGATCACGGTCTCATCATAAAAGGAATTGGGTGTGGTCTGCACCGAGCAGTTACGATCGGCGGTCACGACGACCGTGGTCTGGCCGGGCCTGGTTAAATCGCCCTGAAACGGGAAACGGATTTCCCGCAGTGGCGTACCGTCCAGCCGGACGATGATGGCTTCCAGCGCCGCGAAGCGGGCGGGAGCGATCAGGGCCGAAAGATATACATTGGGGCGGATTTCTTCCAGAATAACGGTCTGGTCGGTCTGGCGGCTGCGCAGTTTAATTTCCGGTCGGCTGGCAATGTATTCGCTGGTGGTCACCTGCAGGAAAACACCTTTTTCGATTTGTGAAATTTTCAGATCGATACCGATATCCAGCAATTGCCGGGGCACCATCAACTGGTCCCAGTGACAGGGTTTGGTGGCTACCCCCAATTGATTTCGGCCGATGAACTGCAGGACTCGATTCCGGACCGCTGCTCGTGGCAGTGTGACCTGGAGAGCCGTGCCGTTTTGCTGCAGGCTGGTAAACTGAATTTTCTGATCGGCAAAACCATAGGGCGTGAAAGCGTAGCAGGTCACATCTTTCAAGGGAACCGGCGCGGCTGTTTTCAGCTCGAAAGTCAGTGACCGATCGGTTTTTCGTATCAATTCCGCGGTCAATTCCAGCGGTGGCAAGGCCAGCAACACACCCTGCAAGCGGGCGCTGTTGCCGCCACAGTCGAAAACCTTGATCAGCAGTTGATGTGGTCCCGGCGCCAGTTGCAGCACGCCGCTGTCACCGGCTGGGTTGACGCTGACGGCCGGCAGCACCGGCAGGCGGTACAGTTTATGAAAATCCCGGTTCTGCAGGCGCTGCAGACGATAGTCCTCGACCGTATTCAGTAATCTCTCCTGGTCGAAATTCAATGAATCGTAGACCAGCCGGTACTGGAGCTGATCGTCCAGCCATAATTCGATCCGGTGAATATTGTACTTATTGCCGGTGCCCAGGGCCCGGTCGTGGACCTGCAAACCGATTCCGATCATGCCGAAAACGTTCAGTGTATCGGGTAGAGTATAACTGCCGGACAGATCCCGGAACACCGGAAACACCTGCGGCAGCGGGCTGGCTTCAATCAGGGTTCCGGAAGCCAACGGGTTGAACACGATCGCCTCGATTATCGGCGCCAGCTTATCCGGAACCGGAAAACCGTGGAAGACCGGATTCAGTACCCGTTCCTGCTGGTCCCGGACTTCAAAATGCAGGTGCGGTGCGAACGAGCCACCGGAATTTCCGCTGTAGGCGATGATTTCGCCTTTTCGGACCGGGAATTCGCCCGGCTTGAATTTCATCCGGACATTGTAACTGTCGACTTTTTTCTGCTGGTTCTTAAGGACTTCTGCCAGCAGCGGAGCGAAACGTTCCAGGTGACCATAGACGATCGTCTGGCCGTCTGTGGTATTCAGATACAGTGCTTTACCGTAGCCGAAAAAACTGGCGTTCATCCGGGCGATATAGCCATCGGCCACCGCCAAAACTGGAATACCGCTGATACCGTTGGTCTTGATATCCAGACCCATGTGAAAATGGTCGGTCCGGAATTCGCCGAAATTGGAGGAAATGCGCTGACTGTTAGCGGTTGGCCAGATATAATCCTGCCCGCCGATTCCGACGATCAGGGCCAGGATCAGGCCCGCTATTCGATTAAGATACACTGATTGCCCGGTGATTAATGATTTAATTTAGAGCGGTGGGACAGGAGCGTCCAAGACAGAAAAAGGAACTGGTCAACTGGAATTGACCAGTTCCTGCGGTACGAGAACGAAATTATTTATGCAGTTCTTTCAATTCTTTTTTCAATTCCTTGATTTCCTGCTTCAGTTCGTCCATTTCTTGGCGCAGATCGGCATTGGGCAGGGCATAGAAGTCGAATTTTTTGAATTGTTCGGGATCCGGCAACAGGTGCCGGTCAATGTGGGGGAGGGTCTGCCGGAAGATATCCGGGTCAAAGCTGTACCGGCTGAAATCTTCGCCATAATCATATTCACCCAGCTTGACCGTTTGGGTTTTTTCCTTGCCGCCCCGGATATAGCGGATGGTTATTTCGGTGTCCGGCTTGTAGCGGCGGATTATTTCCTTCAGCAGGTTGGTGCTGCTGATCTCGGAATCGTCGACTTTGAGGATTATATCGCCAGCCTTCAATTCTGCCTTTTCAGCCGGGCTGCCCGCAGTTACTTCGGCCACCAGAACGCCACCTTTCTGTTTAGTACCGAAATATTTCTGCAACTGTTCGGTCAGCGGTTGAATCTGAACTCCCAGCCAGGCTTCCTTTTCATTGCAGATCGCGTAGCCATGGAACGGCTTGAAATGAATTCCGTGCAGGTCGATATCGAACTCGCCCAGTTTCTGGTTGATAATATCATCGGACAGTTCATTCAAAGGTAAAATATCTTCCTCTATTTCGCCGTCTTTTTCGACGATGATGCGCAGGGTGCTGTCGCTGGTGGATGTCTCGATCTGGATTTTTCGTCCCGGCGGATCGTCGTCGATCATGGTGATCGACTGGGTGACCTTTGGTTGCGCCTGGATCAACCCGATACTGAAAATTAAGACCAATATCATTCTGAACATACTTCCTCCGTCAATAATAGTCGAAATACGTAAAAGCGGACAAATTGTTCCGGTTTGGCCGTGTGCTTGAAAACACGGCTGAAAAAATTCAATTGTTGCACAATAGGATTTAGCCGTTAAATTTACTCCATATGCAGTAGACCTTGGGGGCCAATAAGTAACTTGAAGATTTAATTAAAAGAGGAGTGGAGCAAAATGAAATCGAAATTGTTAATTATCCTGATGACCGGATTATTCCTGTTACCCTTGGCGCCGGCCTACGGCTTCATCGGATTCGGGCTGACTGTGCTACAGGAAATGGCGGCGGTTGACGCCTATTCGGAAAGTCAAACCAGCGCTCTTGGAACGGCGATACTGACCAGAGATGCATTCGAAAACCCTGCCGGAGTCGGCGGTTACCTGTACCTGGATTTCCTTCCGTTTGTTGACCTAGAAGCGGATTTTCAGGTGGCGCTTGGTACCTATAAGTTCAACTTCAGTAATTATTTACCTAATGGTGTATTTATAGCAGGAACCCCAGATGCTGCCGAATTCGCCTATGCCCGCGGCTCGGCCTACATTACCGTCCGGAAAAAATTGATTGGTGTCGGTGTGCCGATTCTGGGCGGCATCAAGCTGCATGCCGGCGGCGGTCTGAATTTCCATTCCACCGCGCCCTATATGTCGATTGCCATGATGGAAGAATTGCTTGGCGATGACATGTATGCCTCTTTCGATGGCGCAGAAATGGAAGATAAAATCGTCGAATATGTAAAAGATAATATTGAAAATCAGACCGGCGTCCATTTTCAGGCCGGC
>JBDRBK010000169.1:0-34464 GCA_043822705.1 Fidelibacterota bacterium | reverse complement strand
ATCCCGGGATAAAATTTCCCGATCCGGTTTTTAGCGCAATTTATATTAATTTCCGGCCTGCCCGGGAACCGAAATTCCAGATCAAGCGACCGCAAATCCTGTGGCAGTGCACCGTAGCGGCATACTGAACGTGTAACGCCGAATTGGTTTTACTGTAATTACGAGAGCAAATAATGTCAGAATCTTGGGAATGTGAAATCTGCAATCGGGAGAATCCGGCCTTTGCCATGTTCTGCCAGGATAAAACCTGTCGGGCGGTGAAAGGCTCATGGCAGTGTAAATCATGCGGTTATCTGATAACCAAGGTCGAAGGTGTGCTGCTGCCCGATAAAATCGAGAATTGTCCGAACTGTGGACGCAGCAACCCTGGTATTTTCCAATGAAATCAATCACCATGGAATTATTCTGGAGTAGTACCGAATGAAGCGCCTGTATCGTAATACCGAAAATGCGAAAATCGCCGGTGTCTGTGCCGGCATCGCTGATTATTTTGATATTGATCCGATTATCGTGCGACTGATTTTCATCATATCAATATTCTGGGGCGGCGGAATAATCGCCTACCTGGTGGCCTGGTTTATCGTTCCCAATATTCGCGATTCCGAACAATAGATCGTTATAAAGCACAACGCCCCGGATATCTCTATCGCGGGGCGCTGTTACCGTTGGGGGGAAGTACTAATTTTTGACCGGTTCGGCAACCTTCAATACATCTTTGATGACATGTCTCAACTGGTCTTTCGGCAGGGCGCCGGTGGCCATTTGCGGTTTGTCGTCGCTGGGGATGAAGAGCATGCTGGGAATGCTGCGAATCCCGAAGACGGCGGCCAATTCCTGCTCGGCTTCCGTATCGATTTTGAAAAAGTTGACCATACCATCATACTCGACCGCCAAATCTTCGATTACCGGCGACAGTACTTTGCAGGGACCACACCAGTCGGCATAAAAATCGATGATCGCCGGCAAATTCCCGCGGTAGTTCCATTCTTTACTGGTCTCGTAATCAAAGACCTTGTCAAGGAATTCTTGTTTTGTCAGGTGTTGTACCATATTTTCCTCATATTAATGAATATTTACTTATATAGATGGACCGGCTCGGTTTTGGTTACAAATTAATTGCTCGATCCCGGTGCAGCCCGACGGAACGGTAGTGTAACCAATCACGGCCGCAAGCATCTGACAGATTAAACAGAATTGATGAGGAAGATTTATGGATATGACAATTACTTTTCCCGGTGGGAAAAAAGTGGATGCCGATTACAATGGTTTTAGGATTGCCACCGATCAGTCGGTCCGCGGTGGCGGTGACGGATCGGCGCCGGAACCGTTTTCACTATTCCTGGCATCGATCGGCACCTGCGCCGGTATTTATGTGCTGGGATTTTGCCAGCAGCGGGGAATCGATACGACCGGACTGACAATAATCCAATCGATGAATTTCAATCCAACGACCAGGCTGATCGATCAGATCAATCTTGATATCAAATTGCCGGAAAGTTTTCCGGAAAAATACAAATCAGCAGTAATTAATTCGGCTAAACTATGCGCGGTCAAGCGGCATCTGGAAAATCCGCCTGAGTTTGTCATCACTGCTGTCTGATTAAAAATTAACGCCCTTATAGTGGCGGGAGGCCAGATTTTTGGTCAGGTAATCGCAGGCTTCATCGACCGAATCGTAAATCTGAAATAATTTCAGATCGGCCGCCGAAATCGTCCCGGTTTCGACCAGATAGTCCCAGTTGATCACATTATTCCAGAATTCCTTTCCAAACAGGACGATCGGGATGACTTTCTTCATTTTCTTGGTCTGAATCAGCGTCACCAGTTCGGTCAGTTCATCCAGCGTGCCGAATCCCCCTGGGAAAACCACCAGCGCCTTGGCCAGATACAGGAACCAGAATTTGCGCATGAAAAAATAATGGAACTGGATATTCAAATCGGGTGTGATGTAGGAATTGCCGCTCTGTTCGAACGGAATCGTAATATTCAGTCCGCAGGTGAGTCCCTTGGCATCCGAGGCACCGCGGTTGGCGGCTTCCATGATACCCGGTCCACCCCCCGAGGTGATGATGAAGCGGCGTTTATCTTCCTTCAGGTTTTTGCTCCAGTTGGTGAGCTTGCAAGCCAGTTCCCGGGCCGCCTCGTAATACTTGCTCATTTTCAGATCGTTTTCCAGACGGTTTCGTTCTTCAGGACTGCTGTCTGCTCCGGCCTGGTCCAGAGCCGCCTGCGTCACTGCGGTTTCCTTGATGCGGGCCGATCCGAAAAACACGATCGTGTCTTCCACATGATATTTATTCAGGCGCTGTCGCGGTCCAAAATATTCGGCAATGATCCGCAGGGGACGGGCATCGGTGCTGCTTAAAAATTCTTTGTCGTAATAAAAACGTTCTTTGTTGGTTCTTGTCATGAAATCTCCTAAAAAATCAGCCGACGAAGTTACGGTCGGAAACCTGCCTGACAAACTCTTCTAATTATCTTTTACATACCAATTGAATGGCCCATCCGGTATATTATCAGTGATAATTGGATTTATAAAATTAACGATGCGAGGGGAACATGGATGCAAGTCTTTATAATTACCGGGCCCAGGTGCGGGCGGTCTATGACGGTGACACGTGCACGGTGGACATCGATCTGGGACTGGGAGTCTGGTTGCGCGGAGAGAAACTGAGGTTGTATGGAGTAAATGCACCGGAGCTGATCGGTGAGGAACGTCCTCAGGGAATCAAGGCGCGTGATTTTCTGCGCAGTCTGATCGACGACCGCGAGATTATCATCAGGACCTACCGGGATAAAAAGGGCAAGTACGGTCGCTATCTGGCCGAACTTTTCATTCCCAAGAGCGGGGGTGGCTGGCTGAACGTCAATGACGAACTGGTCAGCCGGGGCTTCGCGGTCTACAAGGAGTATTGAGTACGGTCGCCGGCCGACCGGACGTCGGTTTGGGTGATCAAACCGAGTAGGCGATGCACAGTTGGGCCAGGTAATAGCTGGTCAGAATGACGATCTGGGCGCTGCGGAAACGGCTGACAAAGCGGTTAATTACCAGGGTACAGTCGGAAAAAATAAATACAGCGGTGCCGATCAGGGCGAGGATGGTGCTGTGGTTGACGGTCAGCAGCAGTCGACCGGTGGCCTGCCAGAGCAGGAGTGTCAGAACAACGGCATAGAATATAACGGGAATTGTTTTAGTCCTGGTGTGCGGTAACAGTAAGCGCAGAAAGCCCAATCCCAGCAGGAGAATTGGTGCCAACGGGATGAGTCGCAGTTGAATTCCGCTGGTGGCGACGAAAGCAGCAAAATACAGGATATGGGTCGCCAGAAAACTGGCCAGACCGTGAATGAAACGATCCGCGGGCAGCATCAGGAATATGTCGCCCAGCAGCGAGAACAACAAACCGGCAACGATCAAACGCCGGTACAGCAACCCGATTTCCGGCGGCTGGAGCAGGCAGATCAGTAGCACCAATCCGGTGGCCAGTGGTTTCAGGACGTACACCTGCCGGCGTCGATTGGAATAATCGGCCCGCAACAGCAGTATGACAACGAAAGGCAGCAGCAGCGTTAAAGTCAGTATGATCATTAATGATAGCGATTTTATGTTAGAAGAGAACCAACCCGGCCCAGCGTCAATCCCGGTTCCCTGAATCAAGGCTGAAAATTAGGTTGATGATAATTCAAGACCAAGACCGATTAAATCGATCTGGAGACAATACTTGCCATCAATCCAATACCTGACTATCTTCACCGGATGCGATTGCACCCGATAATCCTGGTTTTACTCCTCGCGGCCTGCGGCCCCAGGCCGGTGCCGGTTCCCGAGCTGCCGCCGGATCCCGTGGAGGAATATCTGAAGGCACTTAACCAGCCCGACCCCTACCAGCGCTGGGTGATGAACGAATATGATATCTGGAACTTCCTGAAGACCGAACCGGCCGAATCCGAAGTACTCAGTACGCTGGGTCAGCCGGATTCGGTATTCACCGATTTCGACCGGACAGTGCGGATCCTCTATTATTATATTCCCAAGCTGGGTGATTTCAACTCGGTGGAAATCGACCCCGAAACCGGCCAGGTCGCCGGTTTTGAATGGGATTGAATTCCACTCTGCCCCAATTTTCCGGACAATTCGATCACCATGTCCGCCAATGGATTAGTTTGAACAGTACTATTAAGCCAATTCCGAAATAATATTATGTATTACAAATTAATTACCTTATTATATTATGGTTTTGGCCGGGTCTTCATTAGTGATAGCAATTGCTCCGTGACCGCGATGTTGCTTAATTTCGTTCACTCAATGTTCTGCATGGGACGTCGATTGATTTTTGAAGAAAACAAGGAGCTCTGTTGTGGCTAAGGTAAAAGGCACCGTCAAGATAGCCATCGAAACCTGCAAGGGCTGTGAATTATGCGTTCACGAATGCCCGCAGGAGACGCTGGCGATGTCCGAAGAATTGAACCAGCGGGGATATCATTTCGCCATTATTTCCGAAGATAATTGTACCGGCTGCACTAATTGCGCGTTGATTTGTCCGGATGGCGCGATCACCGTCTACCGCGAGTCGCACGGGAAAAAGACTCCGGTGGCCCGGATCAGTAATATTACCGAGAACATCAGTTTATCCATCGACGGGAGATAGCCATGAGCGAAGTATTGTTGATGAAAGGTAATGAAGCCCTGGCGGAAGCGGCGATCCGGGCCGGACTCGATGCCTATTTCGGTTACCCGATCACACCTCAATCGGAAATTCTGGAGTACCTGGCGCTGCAGATGCCCAAGCGCGGCGGTGTCGTGCTGCAGGCCGAGAGCGAGGTAGCGGCAATCAATATGATTTACGGTGCCGCCGGTGCCGGCGCCCGGGTAATGACCACCACCAGCTCACCCGGTTTCAGTCTGATGCAGGAGGGGATTTCCTATATCGCCTCAGCCCAGTTGCCCTGCCTGCTGGCCAACGTGGTCCGCGGCGGTCCCGGACTGGGTACGATCCAGCCCAGCCAGGGTGATTATTTCCAGGCCACAAAGGGTGGCGGGCACGGCGATTATTATCTGATTGTCCTGGCGCCGTCCACCGTCCAGGAAATGGCCGATTTTGTCTTCCTGGGCTTCGATCTGGCCGACAAATACCGCACGCCGGTAATGATTTTATCGGACGGGGCGCTGGGGCAGGGGATGGAAAAAGTACAATTTCCTGACTATGATCCCAGGAAAATGAAAATCGCCAAGCCCTGGGCCACCACCGGCAAGGCGCCGGATCGCGAACGCAATGTAATTACTTCATTGTATCTCCAGCCGGAACGAATGGAAAAGCTGAATGAGCTGCTCCAGCAGAAATTTGACACGATTCGCAAAAACGAGGTACTCTGGGAAGAATATCTGACTGAGGATGCGGAAGTGTTGTTTACCGGATTCGGCCTGGCGGCGCGGATCGCCCGTAAATCGATCCAGATGGCTCGGGCAAAAGGCATCAAAGCCGGTCTCTTCCGGCCCAAGACGGTTTGGCCCTTCCCCTATGACCGGCTGCGCGAATTGGGCGACCAGGTGAAAATGGTCCTGGACGTGGAACTCAACGCTGGCCAGATGGTCGAGGATGTGCGTCTCGGGATCGAGGGGCGGGTACCGGTATTTTTCCATGGTCGGATGGGCGGGATGATTCCGACCCCGGAAGAGGTACTGGCGGTGATGGAATCCAATCTGGCGAAAGTTACCGGCAAGCGGCCGGTGGAGGTAGTAGCATGATCGAAGAATGCCCTGTAATTAACCCTGAAATGAATGAGCTGGACCTGGTTTATCGGCGGCCCGAATCGCTGCTGGACGTGCGCATGCATTACTGTCCGGGTTGCGGTCACTCCACCGTGCATAAAATTTTGATGGAAGTGGTGGACGAGCTCGGTATCAAGAACGACACTATCGGGGTTGCCCCGGTCGGCTGTTCTGTGTTGGCGTACGAATACATGGATGTTGATATGCACCAGGCCGCCCATGGTCGCGCCACGGCGGTGGCCACCGGGATCAAGCGCGTGCTACCCGACAAATATGTATTTACTTACCAGGGCGACGGCGATCTGGCGGCGATCGGGACCGCCGAAACCATTCACAGCGCCAACCGTGGTGAGAATTTCCTGATTATATTTATCAACAACGGTATTTACGGCATGACCGGCGGGCAGATGGCGCCGACCACGCCGATCGGCGGCAAGACCGCCACATCGCCCTACGGTCGTGATAAGGTCAGCATGGGGGCACCTATCGATATCACCGGGATTCTGGCCGGGTTGTCCGGCACGTTCTATGCCACCCGGCAATCGGTGCACGATACCAAGGGCGTCCGCAAGACCAAGAAAGCATTGACCAAGGCGCTCACCTACCAGAAACTGAACAAGGGCTTGTGCATCGTCGAAGTCGTGTCCAACTGCCCGTCGGGCTGGAAACTGACGCCGTATGAAGCCAATAAGTGGATGGAAGAAAACATGCTGACGATGTACCCGTTGGGGGATATTAAGGTACCGGCCAAGGAGGATCTGGAATCATGACCGAAGAAACTCTTATCGCCGGATTCGGCGGACAGGGCGTTTTATCCATGGGTATGCTGCTGGCTTACGGCGGCATGATCGAGGGACAGGAAGTATCCTGGATGCCCAGCTATGGTCCCGAAATGCGCGGCGGCACGGCCAACTGTATTGTCATCAACGGCGACGAGCCGATCAGCTCGCCGATCGTTTCCAGATTTGATACGGTGGTGATTTTCAACCAGCCGTCGCTGGAAAAATTTGAGACGGCGGTCAAACCCGGCGGCCTGCTGCTGTACGAAGAGGAAGCCATTCTGACACCACCGACCCGGACTGACATCACCGTTATTGCCGTACCAGCGGCGCGGGCGGCGGTGGAGCTGAAGAACCAGAAGGTGATCAACCTGGTGATGCTGGGCGCTCTGCTGGCAGCCAAAGCGATCATCAAGCCGGCCACGGCGGTCAAGGCGTTGTACAAGGTACTGCCGGAACGCCACCACAAACTGATTCCGTTGAACGAGCAGGCGCTGGCCAAAGGCCGGGAGCTGGTAGTGGCGGAAATACCCGTTTCCTGATCCACAATATTTAGCTGATAAACGGCAGCGGTTTTTCCGAAAACCGCTGCCGTTTCTTTTTGCAAGTCTGTCCGTGAGCCGTTGGAATTCATTTACCGGCGCTGCAAGCTTTCCTTTGATTGTCCCCGGCGGACGGGCTAATTTCATTCCCAAATGGCAGGTTCTACAATAAAAATAGCCCCTTCCATACTATCGGCCGATTTTTCGGACCTTAGGACAGCACTGAAGTTTTGTGACCGGGGGCGCTCCGATTACATCCATATCGATGTGATGGATGGTCACTTCGTACCGAATCTCACTATCGGTCCGGCAGTCGTTAAAGCATTGCGACCGCATTCCGAGACCTTTTTCGACGTTCATATCATGGTTTACGATCCTTTGTTCTGGGTCGAACCATTCGCCCGGGCGGGCGCCGACGGGATCACTTTTCATGTGGAGGCCGCCGGTCACCCACGGGAAGTGATCGAGCTTATCCACAGTTACGGCATCAAGGCCGGAATCACCCTGAAACCGGGAACGAATATCGAGCTGATCGAGCCCTATCTGGACCAGGCCGACCTGGTGCTAGTGATGAGCGTCGAACCCGGTTTCGGCGGGCAGGCCTTCATTCCCGCCGCGTTGGAGCGGATCGCCGGCATCCGGGAGTTTCTGGATCGCCAGGGCTGGTCCGAGCGGGTGACGCTGCAGGTCGACGGCGGCATCAATCTGGAAAACGCCCGGGAAGTGGTGGCCGCCGGGGCCGATAATCTGGTGGCCGGTTCGGCCATCTTCAATACCGCCGATCCTTCGGCGACAATCAATAAATTCAGAGAGGCTGTCGCGGGATGAAAATTTATCTGGGTACGGATCATGCCGGTTTCAGTTTGAAAGAAGCCATCCGGGAACATCTGCTGGAGAACGGTTACCAGGTGGTGGATCTGGGTGCATCGATTTACGATCCCGAGGATGATTATCCCGATCTGATCTTTCCGGTGGCAACCGCCGTGGCTGGCGATCACGACGCCGTCGGTATCATCCTGGGCGGTTCCGGGCAGGGCGAGGCGATGGCCGCCAACCGCGTGCCGGGCGTGCGTGCCGCCGTATTTTACGATGGCCCTGACGAACTGGTCACCCTGTCGCGGCAGCATAACAACGCCAATATTCTATCACTGGGGGCGCGTTTTCTGACCACCGACCGGGCTCTGCAGATGATCGACCTGTGGTTGCAGGAGTCCTTCGCCGGCGGCCGGCATCAGCGCCGCATCGAAAAATTAGACCACCCCGTTTGAATACTCTGCGCTCGTTACTGTACTGGCTGACCCGGACCCGTTGGCTGCTGTTCGCCATCGTTACCGGGGCGGTCCTGCTGGCGTTGCCCACACCGGCCGGGCTGGCACCCGCCGGGCACCGGTTGCTGGTGGTGGTCGTCGTCACCCTGATTCTGGTGATCGCCGAGCCGATCCCGCTGCCCGCCACGGCCTTGTTCATCATTGTCAGCCTGGCCTATTTCGGCATCGATGCACCCAACAATATTGCCCACGCCTTCACCAATGATGCGGTCTTTTTCATCATGGGCTCGCTGATGCTGGCGGTGGCGATCGTCAAACAGGGTTGGGACGCCCGGATCGCCCTGGGCATAATCCGTCTGACCGGCAATAAAACCCGCCGGATAGCCTTCGGTTTCGCCACGATTTCCGCGCTTCTGTCGTCGTTTGTCGGCGGCCACACGGTGGTGGCGCTGATGCTGCCGATCGGGATGACGCTGGTCCGGTATACTTCCCAGAAGCGCGAAGAAGTGCGCGAGCTGGCGGCGGTGCTGCTGTTTTCCATCGCCTATGGCGCCCTGATCGGCTCGATTGGTACGCCTTCCGGCGGTGGTCGCAACGCCATCATGATGAATTATCTGAATGATTACGGGGCCGGGGTAATTTCCTACGCCCGCTGGATGCTGTATGTGTATCCGCTGGTATTGATCCTGATCCCGGTTTTTTCCTATCTGCTCTGGCACAGTTTCAGCCCCGAGCACCTCTATCTTGACAGCAGTGTCCGGCGTCTGAAAATCCAGGTATCGCGGGAAGGTGCCATCCACGGACGCGAGGTCGGCGGACTGCTGATATTCGGGCTGGTGTTCCTGGGCTGGGTATTCCTGTCGTCCCGCTATGGTCTGGGCACCATCGCCCTGACCGGCGTCATGCTGTACCTGGTTTTCGGTTTGGTGAAATGGGATGATATCAGGCGCAACACCCACTGGGGCGTGATCATTCTGTTCGGGGCGACGATCGCGCTGGGTACCTACATGCAGACCACCGGAACAGCCGTGTGGCTGGCGCGGAAACTGGTGGCGCTGCTGAATGTCGGTTCCGGCACCGGATTAATTACCGACGTGGTGATTGTCGGCCTGACCACGGCCATGGCCAATACATTGTCCAGTTCGGCGACGGTGGCGGTGCTGGGTCCGATCACTATGAATATGGGACCGGATATTCTGCACCAGGGCTTGATCACCGCCGTAGCTTCCGCCTTCGGATTTTTCACCGCTGTGGCCGCACCGGCCTGTGCCATTATTTATTCCAGCGGATTAGTAAACGCCCGGGATTTTCTGCGGGCCGGCTGGAAGGTGGGGCTGGCTTCGATAATTATTCTGATTGTTTACGCCAACACTTACTGGAGAATTCTGTTTTGAAATTTTTACCAAATTCGGGAGAATCGGAATGAGATTTCTGATTGCCATTTCGAGTATCGAATATTCCGAACCGACCCTGCGGGTCGGTCTGGAAATCGCCCGCGCCTTCAAGGCCTGTGTGACTGTGGCCTGTGTCGGCAACAAACCCAGTTCCTTCGCAATGGACCAGGTGCGGCTGGCCCAGGAATCGATGGAGCGCTGGGATTTCGACCAGCCGGCCGTCGATGTTCTGGAGTGGGCTTATGATTATCTGGTGAGCTTCGGCTTTGTCAAAGAGGGCAGTGTCAGCGCCGGATTCCAGAAAACTTTATTGTCCGAACGGGCCGGCGACCGGGGGGAAATCAATCTGGAAGGGATTTTCTGCGACCGCGTCAGCCTGATTCTGCGTTATGGCGACATCATTTCAGAATTACGGGACGAGGTCAACAAGCACAAATACGAGGTTACAATTATCGGCGGCAGTCAGAAGCGCCGCATGGCGCACGATCTGGTGCAGTTTATCGACAGTTCGATCCTGGTTATCCGGAATTTCGATTTCAACCAACCCTACCGGTTGCTGCTGGCGGTCGATGATTCACGGGGCACGCTGAAGGCAGTCAACTACGGTATTCAGATTGCCAGTGCCCTGGGCGTCGAGGCGGA
Source organism: Fidelibacterota bacterium (assembly GCA_043822705.1). GTDB lineage: Bacteria > Fidelibacterota > Marinisomatia > Marinisomatales > TCS56 > JBDRBK01. Next base: position 24,072 of record JBDRBK010000169.1, on the reverse strand, counting down.
TGTCTTGACCGTTTCCAAACGGAAGAAATTCGGTCCCGGCTACCTGGGAGCATCGGAGCGGGCCTGCCGCTACCTGGAAAATGCCGGTGTCTCCCATGAACGCCAGCTTAAAATCGGCGATCCGGCTACGGTGATAATGGAATCGGCGGGTGCCAACGATATCATTGTTATGGGTGTTTCCGGGCAGAATCCGTTCAAGAAGTTTTTCGTCGGCAGCAAACCGCTGAAGGTTCTCAGCGAAGGCCGCGGTACGGTACTGATCGTCAAATAACGGTTCCCGGTTCCCGTAGTCCCGATTGGCGGGGACTTAAATTTCACGACCGATTTTGGCTATAAATCACCTAAATTTTGGCATCGTTTTTTTGCATATTTTCCAATTGAGGTAACCCATGAGCCTGCGTACAAAAATTCTGTCCGGTTTTTTTATATTATCGTTGATGTTGGCGATCGCCGGGGGCTGGTCAATAATGCATTTTAACTTCATCGGCAGTTCGGTCCAGAAAATGCTGAACAATAATTATAAAAGCATCAATTCTTCTGTCATGATGATCGAAGCGCTGGAGCGTGAAGACAGTGGTATTCTGCTGTTACATCTGGGGCGCTGGCGGGAAGGCCGCCGCTTTATCGAGTCGGCTGACAGCGTATTTATCTGTAATCTGGAAATTCTGCGTAGCAATATTACGGAAGAAGGCGAAGATTTACTGATCCATGACATCCAGGAAAAATATATAATATATAAAAACGTCTGGGAAAAACCGACGTCTTTAGATTCCGATTCTAATACTTTGGACTGGTATTTTGCCGAGGCACACCGAGCCTTTCTGGAAGTGAAAATCGCGGTCAACGAGCTGGTTCTGGTCAATGATCGGGAGCTGTATAACAAGGCCACCGATCTACGAAACGCCGCCAACCGGGCAGCCATGCCGGGAATTGTCTCAATTGTCGCCGCGCTGGTGTTTTCACTGATTTTCAGCTACCTGGTGAATCATTTCATGATCAAACCGATTATTATGCTGATCGGGGGAATTCATAATTACAACAGAAAGGGCGCCGCGCTGACTTTCAATATCCGCACCAAAGATGAAATCGGTCAACTGGCCCGGGAGCTGGAAGCGTTGAATTCCCGCCTGAATCAGGAAAATCAGGATCGATGAGAATTCATGTTATATTGCGTTATGTCGGACTGATAATACTGCTGAATGCAGTCTTTCTGTTCATTGCGGCCCTGATATCTTTCACTGATTCCGGCAGCGACCAGTTTCCCCTGGTGTACACGGCAATCATTGCCCTGTTATTTGGAATATTCCCCCTGATTTTTATTCCGCCTTCGATCGATATATCCAACAAGGAGGGGCTGGCGATCGTCGTATCGAGCTGGCTGACTTCGGCTGTCATCGGCATGCTGCCGTATTTATTGTGGGGTGGGGAATTCAGTTTGACCAACGCCTGGTTTGAAAGCGTGTCGGGTTACACGACTACCGGATCGACAATTTTATCGGATATCGAAGCGCTACCCCGTGGTCTGCTGTTCTGGCGCGCCACCACGCACTGGATCGGTGGAACCGGAATTATTGTATTCGTTTTGGCCATCCTGCCGTTCATGGGAGTGGCGGGGATGGTCCTGTACCGGTCTGAAGTGTCTCATCATACAATGAGCCAGTTCCGCTTCCGCACCAGGCAGGCGGCCCAGATTCTGTTGAGTGTTTATATCGGACTGACGGTGGCGGAAATCGTTACGCTGGTGCTGGCGGGGATGGGATTGTTCGACGCCGTTACCCACTCATTCGCCACAATTGCCACCGGTGGTTTCTCAACCAGGAACCTCAGCATCGCCTATTATGACAGCATTCCGATCGAGGTCATAATTATTATTTTCATGATCATATCCGGTATTCATTTTGGCTTGTTGTACTCGGTGATCACCAAAAGCGTCAGAAAATTAATGCATTCCGCTATCCTGAAGTATTATCTGCTGGCCTTGCTGGCCGGCACGATTATAGTAGCCCTTAAACTGCATTTCGATCAGGCGATCCCTTGGGGAACGGCCTTCCGCTGGTCGGCCTTCAATATTGTATCGGTCGGGACGTCGACCGGATTTGCCAGCACCGATACCAATCTCTGGCCGCCGCTGGCGAAAGTCCTGATAATCTTCTTTTCTCTCCAGTGCGCCTGCGCCGGCAGCACTTCCGGCGGTATCAAAGTGGACCGGATTGTGTTGTTTGTCAAGGCAATGCAGCGAAAAATGCTCCAATTTCTGCACCCCAGCGCGATCATTCCGGTGACGCTGGATAAATCGAAAATCGACGTCAATGCGCTGGAAATGAGCGTCCTCTATATATCCGTCTATATGTTCGTCGTTTTTATCTCCACAGCACTGCTGGCGGCCATCGGCGTGGACGTGATTACCGCATTTTCCGGATCGGTCGCGACGATGGGGAATGTCGGACCCGGTTTGGTGGGGTCGGATCGACGGTCAATTTCAGTGCGATCCCGGATCCGGGCAAATGGATATTTACAATCGATATGCTGCTTGGACGTCTGGAAATATTCGGGGTGATAATATTTCTTTCACCCAATACCTGGAAGCGCTGACAACCACCACGGAAATTTCTGCCGGTTAATTCAACTGGCAGACCCGGTCGACCTTTTTCTCCTCACCGAACAACAGAATCTGGTCGCCGCTTTGCAATCGCACCCGCGGACCGGGCGTTAGATTGGAATAGCCTTCATCGGTTTTGCGGCGGATCAGCAGCACATCCACGTCATATTTTTTCCGGATATTCAGCGCCGGTACGGTCGAGTTGACGAACGGCGACGGCACATCGATATTCGCCAGGAAAAAGCCGCGAATCACTTCGGTCTTGGGGTGGTCGTACTTCTGCACGAATTTCAGGGCCGATCCGACACTGTGCGCCGATTCCTCCTGCAACAACAATTCCTGATATTCCCGCAGAATATCCTCTTTGAAGATCGTTCCGGACAGGACACTATCATCATCGATCACCGCCAGATTGGATACGTCCAGTTCGGTCATCAGGCGCAACGCTTCGTCGACCTGAGTATGATCGGTGATCATTTTATAGCGAGTATTGGCCAGATCGATGGCGGCTGCCTGGGCCGGCAGTTCTTCATGGCGGCTCAGGTAGCGGCGGACCGATCCCAGCGACAGGGTTCCGATCAGGGCGCCATGTTCATCGGTGACGTACAGATGAGCGCCTTCGCACTGGGCGATCTTGGTCAGGGCATCCTGAGCGGAGGCGGTGGCAGCGATCGTATCACAGGCGGTGCGCTTGATTTTGGCAACTTCCAGACGATTTAAAACATTGATGTTACGGCCCCGGAACAGATCGATTCCGCGGCGTTTCAGTTTGATCGTATAAATCGAGCCGTCACTGAGCCTCTGGGTCAGGATCATGGCGATGATGCTGGAAATCATCACCGGCAGGATGACGGTGTATTCCATCGTCATTTCGAAGATGATCAGGATCCCCGTGATTGGTGCCCAGGTCGTTGCCGATACCACGGCGGCCATCCCCACCAGGGCGTAGGCGCCGGGTGAGATTCCCAGGGCCGGGAAGAAATGATTGAACAATCCGCCCATGGCGCCGCCCAGCATCGAGCCCATGAACAGTGACGGCGCGAAAATACCGCCGGAGCCACCGTAACCCAGCGTCAGGCTGGTGGCGAGGATCTTGGTCACTAACAGGATCAGTGCCAGAGTAGCTGTTAGTTGACCGGCCAGAACCAGGTCGATCGTTTCGTAGCCGACCCCCATGATCTGAGGGAAGAAAAGCGCCACGCCGCCGAGGATGGCTCCACCAATCACCGCCTTGATGGCCACATGGTGCCGGATATTATTAAATAGGTCTTCGGTCCGGTACAGAATTTTTATAAAACTCCAGCCTACCAGGCCGGCGGCGATTCCCAGCAGAACATAAAACACCAGTTCAACCGGTGAATTCAAAGCGTAGGAAGGAGGTGTGAAAGCGGTGAAGTCGCCGATTATCGAATGAGCCACTACTGTGGCCATCACCGATGATATCATCAGGGGACCGATCGAGGCGGCGCTGAAATCGCCAAGGATGATTTCACTGGCGAAGATCGCACCGGCGATCGGGGCGTTAAAGGTCGCGGCGATTCCGGCGGCAGCCCCGCAGCCGACGAATGTCTTCATACGTCGGCGGGAGACCTGCAACATCTGGCCGATGGAGGAGCCGAAGGCCGAACCGATCTGGACGATCGGTCCTTCCCGGCCAACCGAACCGCCGGAGGCGATGGTGACAGCCGAAGCCAGCGCCTTGACCAGCACGACCCGCATCCGGATAAAGCCGTTCTTGGAGGCCACCGCATCCATGACTTCCGGGACGCCGTGCCCTTTGGCCTCCGGGGCAAATTTGTACACGAACCAGGCGACGGCTGCACCGCCGATGGCCGGAATCAGAATTCTGAGCCATACCGGTGTCTCACGGATTACTTCAAGAAAATGACCGCTACCCCAGAATAGGGTGCGGAAACCACCGATCAACTGCTGAAAGCCGGCTGCTATGACACCCCCGATTATACCGATTATCGCGGCAGTAATCAGCAGGAATAACTGATCGTAATTCTTCATCCCGGTGAGCGTATTTCGGATATAATTTTGCAACTTCTGGCGCAGGACCAGGTAGAAGCGGAGGCGTTGGATTTTCTGCGATGTAATCGGTGGACTGGATTTCAAATCGGGACTCTTCACTGAATAATACTGTTAATCGTTGGCGACCGCTGATTAGTACGACTGGTAGCATTCCAAATACAGGAATAAAACACCGCCCAGCAAAATCAAATCAGCGACAGAAGTTACGGAAGAATGGCAGTGTCAAGATACCATGAAGAATTTCCGGTTTGCCGGTAATACAGGCGCGACTTGGAACAGTCAACCAGTCGCCCCCGCGATATTTAACTACCGAAATACCTTTTTTTAACAGAAATTATATTCACTGTCAGAATCCAAATTAATCGATTAGGATCAACGTGAAAAAAATATTCCTGTCGTTTTTAATATTTTTCCTGGGGGGGACGGTCTGCGCCGATGAAGGTTTGTGGCTGTTGAACCAGATTGCCGATCTGGATTTGAGCGGACCGGGGATGACCCTGTCCGCCGCTGAGATTTACCAGCCGGGCGAACCATGTCTGGCCGAGGCAGTCATCAAACTGGGCGGCGGCACCGCTGCGTTCGTCTCGCCGCAGGGATTGATCCTGACCAATCACCACGTTGCTTTCGGGGCAGTCCAGCGCGCCTCCACCCGAGGAACCGACTACCTGACCAACGGCTTCCTGGCCGAAACCCGGTCCGAAGAAATTCGTGCGCCCGGATACACTGCCAGCCTGCTGCTGGAAATGCGGGATGTGACCGGGGAAGTGTTGGCAGTGGCAAAGGGGATTACCGATCCTCTGGAGCGATCACGGAAAATACGTTCCTATATCACCGCCCGCACCGATGAACTACAGTCCGCCGCTGAAGATATCGAGGCCAGGATCGTGTCTATGAATTTCGGCAACGCCTACTACTTGTTCATCCACAGGCGGTTCGACGACGTGCGGGTCGTTTATATGCCGCCCCAATCCATCGGTAATTACGGCGCCGACATCGACAACTGGATGTGGCCGCGCCATACCGGCGATTTTGCCTTCCTGCGGGTCTACGTTTCCCCGGACGGCATCGGCCGGTCCTACGCCGAGGACAATATTCCCTACCAGCCGCGGACCTGGCTGAAAATTGCCCGGGGCGATCTGAACGAAGGCGATCAGACCTTCATCATCGGTTATCCGGGCCGGACGTCGCGTTTTCGTACCGCCGCCGATATCCAATACTACCGCGATTATTATTATCCTCAGGCGATCCGGATATACCGGGAGGCGGTCGCCCTGCTGGATTCGGTCGGAATGGATTCACCGGGTGCAGCCATCAAGGTCTCCGGTCGCACCAAATCGATGAATAATTACCTGAAAAAATATATCGGCGTACTGGCGGGGATGGAACGCTACGATTTTTATCAGTCGCAATTGCGCAAGGAAGAGCAACTCCGGAAATTCATCAGCCATGATAAACGCTTCAAGAAATCACAAGCCCGGTTATTCGATGAATTCGATGATTTATACCTTCACAGGCTGAATTACCGGAATCGGGATGCGGTATTGGACTTGTTTTTACGCACCGCTGGCACCCTGCCGGTACTGGTCAATCAACTGGTTTATACCGTTCGTGAGCGGGAAAAACCACCGGCCGAGCGCGATCCGAAATTTTCGGAACTTGAGATCGAACGGTACCTGCGAAAACTTGATTATGAATTTTACAGTTTTTATGAACCGGCCGAGCTGTTGTTGTTCAAATATACCCTGAACCAGGCGAATAATCTGAAGGGCGCGGAACGAATCGCCGGCCTCGATTACCTGTTGAATTCCCCGGCCGGAGTTGAAGCCAGGTTGCACGAAATGTTTGCCGGCACCAAATTAAATGATGCCGAATACGCCCGCTCGCTGTTCCAGCTTTCATCGTCGGAGATCCTGGCCCTGAATGATCCGTTTATTGACCTGGCTGATCGAATCTACCGGGAGATGGAAGACCAGCGAAATCGTGAAGAAGAATTTGATGCCCGGGTCGAGGAGCTGCGCCGTAAATATCTGGAGGTTACCACAGGTTGGGAAGAAACGCTGCTTTATTCCGAGGCCAACAGCACGATCCGGTTTACCTACGGTCCGGTGGCCGGCTACCAGCCAGCGGATGCGGTAACGTACCGGCCGTTCACCACGATCGACGGAATGATCGCCAAGAATTCCGGAACGCCACCGTTTGACGTACCGGAACGGTTGTTGGAACTGGCAAGTCAACGGGATTTCGGTGACTGGATCGATCCGACATTAAATACGGTGCCGGTGGCTTTTACCCATAGTTGCGATATAACCAATGGCAACAGCGGCAGCCCGGTTATCAATGGCCGGGGTGAATTGATCGGATTGGCTTTCGATGGTAATTTCGAAGCCCTATTGAGCGACTGGAAATATGATCCGGCGATTCAACGGACAATTTCTGTGGATATTCGTTATGTTATGCTCATCACGGAAAAATTTGCCGAAGCTGTGCATATTCTGACCGAAATGGGAATCAGATAATCCGATTTAGACGGTAAGAACGGCGGCCGACGCACTGGTATTGTCTTTGCAGCCGATCAGGGACTGAATCGAAAAATTCCCATTCGAAGATTAAACTTAATAGATGCAGATGCAGACTGGACTAACAAGGTGAACCGATTGAAATTACTGATACTGACGGTGCTTATAACCGGCAACATACCCGCCGTAGCCAACCCCGGGGGATCGACCCCACCCGCACCGGCGGTATTGTCCGCCCAACTCTGGCCGGTCGTACGAACGTTATCAGCCAGTGAAGATGTACAGCAGATGTACAGCAATATTTTCGCCCAGTTGGAATACCATGGCAGTGAATTCCAGCGGATTCTGGAAAACACCCTCCAGGCTTCGCCGAAAGTCGTTGAAGCAGTCACCAGGCGCTGGAACCGACCGGCGGAGACGTTGGACTACAATAATTACCGGAAAATATTTATCAATGACGAGCGGCTCCGGGCCGGGAAAAAATTTCATGACACCCACCGGGAACTGGTCCACCACATTGCCGCCACCTATGGCGTCGATGAATATATTCTGCTGGCGATCATCGGGGTCGAATCGATGTATGGTGCATCCCACGCCGATTACCGGGTAGTGGATGTATTCCATACTGTCGCTCATGATATTCCCCGTAAACGGCAGTGGGCGGAGCGGGAATTACTACAGTTTTTCAATTTCTGCATCGATAACCAGCTCGACCCCGGAACGGTCTGGGGTTCCTACGCCGGTGCCATCGGGTACGCCCAGTTTATACCATCCAGTCTCAACTCCTACGGCAAGGATAACAATGGGGATGGCAGAGTCGACCCCTACATTTGGGAGGATGCGCTGGAAAGCGTCGCCAATTACCTGGTGCAGAACCGCTACGAACGAAAAAGCACCGATTTTAATCGGGATTCCCGCAACTGGAAATCAATTTACACCTACAACCATTCGGATAATTATGTCAAGGTAGTCATTGAATTCCGAACCGAATTGAAACGGGTGATCGAAACCAACCGAGGGTAAACCCAGGCGGCTGGGGAATCTGTCGCAATCGGCAGTCGCTTAAAGTCCAGTCGAATCGAATACCATTATTTATAAGTCCCCACCTCAGAAATTCCTTGCGGTGGAAAGTCGTAAAAGCAATTATTCTTTTTGCAAATAACCCTAAGTAGATACTTTTAACTAAAGTATGGCAAATGTAATTTCACTCGGCGAATTTTTTCAATTCTTTAAAATTTGGGGCAAGGATTAATAATGTCGAAATGGGATAAGGAAAACTTTATTGAAGATATGCGAGCCAACTGCGGCCGCGAAGTCGCCAAGGTCGGCATTCGTATTATCGAGTTCAGCGAGAAGGAAGCTGATGAATTGAGTTGGGGGCGTGGTAAGGAACATGGTACGCTCACATTCAAGTGCCAGGCCGATGTCGGTCTGATAACCCTGTTTCACATGTCTTCCGACGGAACGATCAACCTGATGCTTAATTATCTGCGCAACAAGGATCTGCCGAAGCAGGTCCTGCGCGATCTGATTCTGAAACTGGAGGCCAATTTCCTGCGTGAGTACGATCCCGAGATGTACCCGGTCGATACATTCGAAAAAATGAATGAGATGTTTCATACATCCAATCAGATCGAAAAATTCATCGGTGCGATCGAGGGTGCCTGTTACCGATTGCGTCAGTAGCGCTATCCGGTATAAATATTTTCAGCCCCGCCGTTGCCGGTGGGGCTTTTTTATTCCTTGGGCAGATACCATATGATCAATTACTGGATTAGTAATGAATCTAAAATTAATTTTCCGGTGAAAAAGAGACAGCCATGCTACGAAAACTGATTATTTACTTGGTATTTGTTCCGCTGGCCGGTATTCACCTGCTGGCGATCACCGGTAGTATCGTCGGGGTGGTCCAGGATCAGGTCACACTGCAACCTTTGCCCGGTGCCAATGTGATCATTATTGATAGTGAGCTGGGCGCTGCGACCGACGGGACCGGACAATTTGCTATTACTGATCTGCCGGTCGGCAGTTATCATGTCAAAGCGTTGATGATGGGTTATGAACCGGAGGTTAAACTGAACGTCCAGGTAAATCCGGGGCGCCAGACGATTCTTACTTTCGACTTGCCACTGGCGGTGCTGGAACTGGAAGCGGTGGAAGTAACCCGCAGTTATTTCAAGAAAGAGCCGGATGTGGTTTCTTCCAGCCGGACGGTTGATTACGCGGAAATCCGTAGCGATCCCGGCGGCGTGTACGACATTCAAAAGATGATGCAGACCCTGCCGGCCGTAGTCTCGGCCGCCGACATGGACAACGAGATTATCGTACGCGGCGGCGCACCAGGTGAAAATCTCTTCATCATGGATCATATGGAGATTCCCAATCCCAATCATTTCGGTTATCAGGGGCTGGGCGGCGGACCGGTCAATATGATCAACACCGAATTTGTCGATCAGGTCGATCTGATCGCCGGGGCGTTCCCGGCCAAATACGGCGGAAAGGCCTCTTCGGTGATGGATATCCGGTTGCGGGAAGGCAGCCGTGATGAGTACAATCTTGACCTGGATATGAATATGTCCGGACTTGGTATGAACGCCGAGGGACCGCTGGCTGGCGGGCGCGGTTCGTTTCTCTCGTCATTCAAAATCAGCTATCTGGATCTGGTGATAAAAAGTATTGGTATGGTAGCAATACCGCGATACTGGAGTACGCAGAGTAAGCTGATCTATGATCTGAATTCCAGCCAGCAGTTAATATTCAATGCCATCTACGGTAACGATCGAATCAATATCGAAGGTGAACCATCACCGCAGAGTCGCGGTGCCGAAAATGTGGATGTGAAAGGTTCGGAGTACGCCGTCGGTCTGTCATTGAAGAGCCTGTGGAGTAAAAATACCTATTCGCGCCTGACCTTGTATCAAACCGGGGCCTGGTGGAATTATGACGTTTACCGTTTCGATTTCGATTTGTCCAAGGATCGGTACTACTACAAAAATGATTACGAGACTTGCCTGGCGCTTAAAGGCGATCTGGTGGTACGGCGTAGCGCAGCGCTGGAAATCCGGGCCGGCTTCCAGATTAAAAACATGCGGCTGGATTATGAAGATCGTATGCAGGAAATGTACCGGTACTACTATTACTATTCCAATCCGCTGACACCGGACCTACCCCGGAACGTAACCGACTCCGATCAGTTTTACCTTGAATATTTTCCGACGATTGCGCAGGCTGATTCGGTCGTAATGGAATCGGATACGATCTGGGGTTATTATCATGGAGCGGATACCGTCCGCGCTTTCCAGGTGAGTGTAGCGGACACTTTTCCGAGCTGGGGCATTAATTTACAGGATCACTTTTCGACCTACCAACTCTTTGCCCAGGCCAAACTGCATCTGGGCCTGCGAATTGTGGTCAACGCCGGGCTGCATTATTTTTGTACCGAATACAATGACGACCAATCACTCGAGCCGCGTATCGGCCTGTCATATAAATTAACTGAAAAAACTTCACTGAATGGTGCCTTCGGCACTCATTATCAGATGCCCGCCTATGCCCTGCTGGCGCTCGACGAATCGGGGAAGTCGTTGTTGAACAAACATACGATCCAGTATGTCGCCGGTGTTGAACATCTCTTTGCCAATGATATCCGGCTGACCATGGAAATCTATCACAAACAATACCGGAATATGCCGGTGTTCGTGTCCGACACGACCAGTGACGTCACCGACGGTGGCCGGGAATTGATCAGTATCGGTGAAGGCTATTCCAAGGGATTCGAATTTCTGTTGCAAAAAAAGCTGGCCGAACAGTTCTGGGGGACCGTCAGTTATTCTCATTATATTGCCCAGGGGCGCGACCCTCGTTACCAGGACCGCCGGAAATATTATAATTGGTCTTACGATTACCGCGATGTGCTGACCCTGTCCGGCGGGTACAAAATCGAGTTTCATAAAAAAACCTGGTTCCGGGAACTGAAAGAACAAAAATGGTGGTCGTTTGTCGCCTGGCTGCCGGTGGCTCCAGCGGATGAATGGGAGATCGGCATCCGTTACCGCTATGTCGGCGGGAAGCCGTACACGCCGCTGACTTATAATCATCAGTTGCGGGAATGGTTCGAACTTCCGGGGCAGGATTACAATACCGAACGGTTAACGGCCTATAATCGCTTCGATATCATGATCATGCAGCGACATTTTTTCGAGCACATGAGTCTCACGGCCTTCGTGAATATCATGAATGTGTTCAACGTCGACAATATCTGGGATAAACAGTATAACGCGGATGGCACCAGAGAGGATGTCCTGCAGTACAAAACTTTTCCAGTGGGCGGATTCATGCTGGAATTCTAAGCGCCGGTGATCGCTGCCGCGAAATAGATTGTCTCAGCGTTGATAAGGCAATAAATTCCGAAGCCGAGATTGAAATACCAATCCATCGGCAACGGCAATTGCTAACCAGTTGCAAGGAGGTAGGGGAATGAAGAATCTGTTCCTGGTACTTTTTATTTTACAGTTGCCACTGTTGGCCGGGGATAAAAAGACCGAAGAGAAACTGGTCGAAATAGTGACCAGCGACGGTATTGAATACATTGGGGTGATCACAGCGGAAGATGATAATAGTCTGTCTTTACGAATGCCGTCGGGAATAGTGGTCCAGGTACCTATAACGGCCATTGAAAGCCGCAAGGACTTTTCCGGTAAGGTGGAAGCAGGAAAGGTCTGGCGACCGGATCCGAATAAAAGCATGTACCTGTTCGCGCCGTCGGCCTTCCCAATTGATGCCCAGCATTCTTATTGTCGTGATTTTTGTCTGTTCTTTCCATCCTATAATCATGGATTTGGTAATGTGTTGTCGCTCCAACTGGGTGCGTTCTGGTTCCCCGGTGCCAAGGTCGACGAGACACCGCTTGTGGCATCGCTGAAATATACTGTATTGCAGGCGGGGAAGATCGGGCTGGCCGGGGGCGGGATGTATATTAAACTTCCTGCAATCTCAGAAAGTGAAAATCTTGCATTTGGATTTGTTTTTGTAACCGGAACGGTAGGTGATCGCTTTAACCACGCATCAGCATCACTGGGATTGGGCTATGTTCAGATTGACGATGAATTTGAGTTCATGGAACGACCGATCCTGGTGCTGGCTGGCAATCAGCGGATGTCAAACAGTCTGGCCTTTGTCGGCGAAACCTGGATCACTCCGGAAAGTGACGCTGATATGATTCCCATTATCCTGGCGATGCGGTTTTTCGGGAAAAAGATATCTGTCGACCTAGGGGGATTAATATCCCTGAATCAGAAGGGCTGGCCGTTTCCGATCATCAATTTCACTTATCATTTCTAGTTAACATTTTCCTGCCTGTCCCGGTGGTTATTGTTATTATAACAAGCAGGTACAAACCGAGCCAGTCAGAATTCGTCGGTCGTTGGGAAAGAAGGCCTTTAATTAGGTAAAAATAGTCATTCTGATTAATTTTGTGGGACTCATAAAACCGGTTGGTATCGTGGTCTAGTTACACCGCTAACTCGATATCCGGAATGGATCGCTGCTGACCGCTTATCAGATTACAACTGTTTAATTGATAGGGAGCGAGCCGATGAAATTTAATTACTGGCGAATTCTGCTGCTGGGTTTCGGTTTTATGGGCGTGACCCTGCTGTGGGGTATCTACAATGCCTATGTCCCGATTTTTCTCCAGGCGGGGCGTTCCGACTACAGCACTTCGGCCGGCGTACTGGGCTTCGGAATGAGTGCCGGTATGACCGGTTTCATTATGACACTGGATAATATCGCTGCGCTGTTCATTCTGCCCTTTATCGGGGCCGCTTCCGATCGGTTGTGGACCAGGATCGGACGGCGCAAACCGTTTATCGCGGTCGGTGCGCCGATAGCCTTGATTGGTTTCGTCGCCATTCCATTTTTCGTCGGCAATTCGCTATTGTATTTTATGGCGGCAATCGCCTTGACCTTGTTCGCCATGGATATGTTCCGAACACCGGTGATTTCATTAATGGGTGATATTACTCCGTCACCCAAACGTTCCCAGGCCAACGGAGTGATCAATCTGATGGGTGGCGTCGGGGCGGTCCTGGCCTTTGCGGTGGGTGGCGCCCTGTTCAAAATTTCCCTGGGAGCGCCATTCTATTTCGGCGGTGCGGTGATGTTGTTCGGCTGCGCCATGGTGGTGCTGTTCATCCGTGAGCCGGAGCAGGGAAAATCCTTTGCCGCCGAAGAAGAACCTAAGTTACTGAAGAGTCTGAAAACGGTTTTTCGCGGCCATGATCGCTCGGCGCGATTTCTCCTGGGCGCCATATTTTTCTGGTTTCTGGGCTATGGAGCGCTGGAGGTATTTTTCACTTCATTTGCCGTGAACCGGCTGGGCGTGGACAGCGGCCAGGCTACGGTTCTGCTGGCCTTTTTCTCACTGCCGATCGTGCTGTTTTCGCCGTTGAGCGGTTTTATCGGCAGCCGGATCGGACGAAAGCGGACCATATCGCTGGGAATCATCATCTTTGCGGCTCTACTCGCCTACGGTTTTACCATACATACGATTTTCGAGACAAAAATCGTGCTGCCGCTTTGCGGTATCGCCTGGTCGCTGATTCTGGTCAATTCATTGCCGATGGTTCTGGATATGGCCCCGGAGGGACACCTGGGCATCTATACCGGGTTGTACTATCTGGCATCGCAGTTATCGGCGATCGTCGGACCGATTCTGGCCGGTTTCATCATCCAGTCGTTTGCCAATAATTACGCCACTGCCTTTATCTACGGTGCCCTGACACTGCTGATTGCCCTGGGCTTCATGACACCGGTGCAACGGGGAGAAGCCCGAACCAATTAATTTATCCGGGAGAAATGTTATGGAAAAGCAATTGATTTACGAACCGATGACTGTTTTCACCGACCTGGTGCTGGCGGGCATGACGGCCTGGTTCGCCTGGGAGATCGGGGCCTGGTACTGGGAGCGGCTGATGAATCTGCACTGGCATTTTTCCCGTGCATTCTGGATGCTGGCTCTGGGCGCTCTGTTAGGTGCACTCAGCCATGGGATTAGTCCGCATCTGAGTCCCGGATTCAGAACACTGCTCTGGAAACTGACGACATTCTCGATCGGTTTCGCAGCTTTTTTCCTGTTGATGTCAGCGTTTTACCATGCCTTTCCATTTGCCACGGTGCAGATGCTGCGCTGGCTGGCCGGCGCGTTACTGCTGGCTTACCTGCTGTTTGTCTGGCGTGACGACCGCTTCATCAATGTGATTAAGTTTTATGGCCCGACCATGATATTTATACTGCTGGTGATGAGCTACAGCTATATCGCCAAAGGGGCTGCCGGCAGCGGCTGGATGATTGCCGGTATTGTGGTCAGCTTTGCTGCCGCCGGTGTTCAGATGAGTGGTTTCACGCTGCATAAGCACTTCAATCACAATGATATTTACCATGTCATCCAGATGCTGGGCATCTACCTTATGTTCCGCGGTGGTCTCCTGCTGAATGATTTTGGCGTTCGGTCCTGAATCACCGGTCACTCGACTCCGGTGCCTGGTCGGGGGAGGATACTGCCGACGGGACCGGACGGGGATATGGCGGGGATAAAAGTCTGAAAACTATGGAGTGATCGGTGCTAAATTCATGGTCAATTTTAAAGGAAATACGGTGAAAATAGAATTAAGCTCCCCCAATTCTTATATGCGCGAAATGGCGGTCCGGCTCGATTGGAGCGAGATTGCCGGCGAATACGACAAAACCGAAAAAAAATTCATCAAAACCGTTAAAATGCCGGGCTTTCGACCCGGAAAGGTACCGCGGAAAGTCATCCTGCAGCAGTACCAGACGCACATCGACGCCCAATTTGTGGACGATGCTATTCAACGTTATTACTTAGAGGCCCTGAAAGAGAAAGACCTGAATCCGGTCAACCAGGCCAAAGTGGCGGATGTGGAATTCGAGAACGGCCAGCCCCTGGCATTCAAGGTCAGTTTCGAAATCGAGCCCGTAATTGAATTACCGGAATTGAAGAAAGGCAGCCTGAAAGTCGAGCGCACCGTCTATATTTCCGATGACCAGGATATCGATGATACGATCAGGGAAATCCGGGAACGGTTTTCCGAGGCCCGGACCGTGGAAGACGGTGCCAAAGTCGGCGATTTCATCATTGCCGATCTGCAGAAAATTGATGACACGGGGTTGCCGCTGATCGGTGAAAAATTTGAGAAACGCTATATCAAGATCGGCGACGGTGTATTCGGTGGCAGCAACCAGGAACGTTTACTGGGCTTGAAGCCCGGTGCTTCGGCGCGGGTGGAGATTCCGGAAGCGGAAGGCAAAGCGGTCAATACCTATGAGGTCCGGGTAATCAATGTGGAAGAACGTGTATTAGCGGAGATCAACGCCGAATTTATTAAACAGGTCGACCCGGAAGCTGCCGACGAGCAGGACTGGCGCCGGCGGGTCAAGGAGCGCATCGACCATAATCTGGAGCACCGCTCCGACGAAGCTTTCAACCGGGCCCTGTCGGACACGCTGATCGAACTGGTAAATCCCGAATATCCGCCGTCCATGGTAGAGGCCTACCTGGATCGGGTAGTGGAAGACGCCAAAGCCAATAACAGCGGCGGACTGGATGAGCAGCAACTGCGTGAAATTTACCGGCCGATGGCCGAGCATAACCTGAAATGGTATCTGATTCATGCCGCCATTATCCGGCAGCAGAAATTTGAAATTTCAGCGACCGAGCTGGAGGCTGAAATCCGGCGTCTGGTCGAACGCTCACCGGCCAGCGAAGCGGAGATAGTGAAGTACTATAAAAAACCCAGCAACAAGCACAAACTGGAAGATGATCTGCTGGAAAGTAAAATCCTCGAATTTTTAAAGGAATTTGCTAAGGTCAAGGAGACCAAAGTAAAGACTAAGGATCTGCGTGAAAAATCCGCCAAGGAGTAATCAATATGGATCATGATACGATTTCCCAGTTAATTCCGATGGTCGTGGAACAGTCCGGTCGGATGGAACGGGCTTATGATATTTATTCCCGTCTGCTCAAGGAGCGAATTGTTTTTCTGGGGATGCCGGTCGACGATAACGTCGCCTCGTTGATCATCGCCCAGCTTTTATTCCTGGATGCCGAAAACGATGAAAAGGATATTTATCTGTATATCAATTCGCCCGGCGGTTTTGTCACTTCCGGTCTTGGTATCTTCGATACGATGCAGTATATCAAATCGGACGTGGCCACGATCTGCATGGGACAGGCTTCCAGCATGGGGGCGATCCTGCTGGCTGGCGGGGCGCAGGGAAAACGTTCCGCTTTGCCGAATGCCCGGATCATGATTCACCAGCCCATGGGCGGGGTCGAGGGACAGGCCAGCGATATCCAGATCCAGGCCGATGAAATCGACCGGTTGAAGAAACGGCTGAATAAAATTTTATCACAATGCACCAAGCAGTCGATTCGCCGGGTCGAAAAAGATACGGACCGCAATTATTTCATGAGCGTTGAAGAGGCGCGGGAATACGGCATCATCGACACAATCCTGACCCCCCGGAAAAAATGAAAACAAAAACGACCGGACCGATTGACGGTGAATCGGTGAACGAGACGCCCGACAGTACCGCAGACTACCGCTTTGCGCTGCAAAAACCATCGGAAATAAAAGCTTTTCTGGACCGCTACGTCATCGGCCAGGATATCGCCAAGCGCACCGTGGCGGTGGCGGTTTACAATCATTACAAGCGAATCCTTTTTCAGCATGTCCTTGAAGAGGTGGAGATCGAAAAAAGCAATATCCTGCTGATCGGTCCCACCGGTACCGGCAAGACGCTGCTGGCCCAGACCCTGGCGCGGTTCCTGTCGGTGCCGTTCGCGATCGCCGACGCCACCACCCTGACCGAGGCCGGGTACGTGGGTGAAGACGTGGAGAATATCCTGGTGCGCCTGCTGCAGGTATCTAATTACAATGTTGCCGCAGCCGAACAGGGGATCGTTTATATCGATGAACTGGATAAAATCGGTCGCAAGAGCTCGACGCCATCGATCACCCGCGATGTTTCCGGTGAGGGCGTGCAGCAGGCATTGTTGAAGATTCTGGAAGGAACGATCGCCAATATACCGCCCAAAGGCGGCCGGAAGCATCCCGAACAGCAACTGATCGCGGTCAATACCAAGAACATCCTGTTTATCTGTGGTGGTTCTTTCGATGGTTTGAATGAAATCATGGAACGGCGTAGAGGCGCCAACGAGATCGGTTTCAAATCGTCGCGCCGGAAGAAAACCGCCGTACCGGCGGCGGCGCCCCTATCGGAAGTGACGCCCGCCGATCTGATCCAGTTTGGATTCATTCCCGAGCTGGTCGGCCGGCTGCCGGTAGTGGCTAAGCTGGAGTTGCTGGACGAGGAAACATTATTCCGGATTTTAAAAGAACCGAAAAACGCATTGCTGAAACAATACCAGAAATTATTTGCCATGGAGGGCGTCGAACTGGAATTTCAGGACGAGGCGTTGCGGGCGGTGATCAAACAAGCCTTGGCCCGGCAGTCCGGCGCCCGGGCGCTGCGCTCGGTCCTGGAAGAATTCATGATGGATCTGATGTACGACCTGCCCGAGTGGCAGGATGTGGGCAAGGTTATCATTACACCGGAAGTCATCACCCGTGGCGCCAAACCGCGTTATCGACAAAGACGGAAATCAGCCTGAAATAATTAAAAAAGGGAAGCGATCGCTTCCCTTTTTTAATTATGGTATAGTTTTATCCTGTTATTTCAACAACAGACATTTGTTGCGGGCTTCGAATGCACCGGCTTTGATCCGGTAGAAATACACGCCGGAACTCAGGTTTCGCGCATCCCAGTTAATCGTCTGCAATCCCGCCGGCTGCTTTTCGCTCACCAGTTGCTCGACCAATTGCCCGCCTAAATTATATATCGCCAGATCGATGAACTCGCTGTACGGCAGGTAGTAGGAAATATTGGTGACCGGATTAAACGGATTGGGATAATTGTCCAGCAATTGGAACCGGCCGGGCAGTAATTCCACTACCTGATCTTCATATGCCAGGGTCGGAATATGGACATAGGCGCGGATCAGGTATTTATAGACGTTATAATCGTCCTGTACCCAGGCCAGCCAGCGGGAGTCGTCCTGGGAATAAGCCATACTGTGATATACGCCATCGATCGCCTCGGCGCTTACCATTACTCCAGGTTTGGTAGTATCCTTGATCGCCAGCGCAACAATAAAATCTTCGGTGGCCGGCAGCTTCTCGGCGCTGACATCGATCACGTTCCAGTTTTCATAGGGAACCGGATAGGGAACGGGACTGATCTTTCTTTGAACGACCAAAGTCGGTCCCCAGAATACAGTACCGACCGGTGACGGATTCCAGGAATCCTCGTACCTGGCGAACACGGCATCGATTTGACCGGCATTCCGGAAGGCGACTTTTACACTATCCAGTATCGAACCGGGAATGCCATTAAAAAAAACAGCCACCGTGTCGCCGGGCGGAAGTGGTAAATAACCTTCCGGTTGACCATCCTCATAGACAATTTCGATGGCCTCCCCGGCGCCGGCGCCGGTCGAAGAGAAGGAATAATCTAATGCCATGTTCTCATTTGTGTTGATTACCATAAAAGTGACAGAACTGTATTCGCTGCCGAGGCCGTCAAATGAGTAGGATTGACCGAGTATAATATCGTCCACGGTTGTCGCGGCACTCTTGTAGGCTTTTATGACTAAATCGTATCTTTGACAGTTGAAGGATATATCCAGGGACGTGCCGCGGCTGAATTTTATATAGTGCGCGCCGAGACTGCTGATAGAGTTGGTCGTCAGACTGACGTTGGTATCATAATAGTCAAAAGTCGGCTCGGGTCGGGCCAAAGGCGAATAATTGTAGCCATATTTCGAGTCGATGGATGGATCGTCGACATAGTTGGCGACTATCCAGTCAATCAGTATATCATCGAAACGCCGGGTCGTTGCCGGTGCATAATTGCTCAGAGCACTTTCGATTCCCGTAATGCCGACCTTGGTATCGTTGACCAGCAACCGCAAGTAATCATTCGGGAATTGTTCGTACAGGTATAACGTCCAGCGGGCGGACCGGGAATAGTCGTTTAGAACATTGTCATCATTATGGCGCCAGTCGAACAGATGGATGTCGGTTTCGCCGGCATACAGAGACTGACTGTAAATCGGATAACCACAGACTACTTCCGATACGGTGGCGCAGCCTTCATTGATGAAAGTCCATTCCCAGTCGTCGTAATTCCAGTGAATCATGTGCTGAAATTCATGAGCGGCAGTCGCCATTCCATTCTCCACACCGTAATCCGTCAATAAATTAGCCGGATCGGCATCCAGATAATAGATTTCGGTTTGGTTGCTGCGGTGGCCCTCGATCGCCGGGTCGCCGTCGGCATATTCATTGATCGAGAAAAAGTAGCCCGCTACGTAGCCGCCGCTGCCGGTGAATCCATCTTTGATATCCAGGATCAAAATCATTATCTTCGGATCGCCGTCCACATCGGGAGCAGCGCCAAATGTCTCGGTCGCGATCTGATAGATTCCCTTATTGGCATCGGCCGGCGTGGCGGAATCGAAAGCATTGAGAATCGATTGGACCGCCGACAGGTCGACACGGGGATTCGATCCGTTCAGCCAGACCGCGTCCTCTACGAAGATATAACAATTGACACCGACCGCGCGGCAGGTTGCCGGTACTTCATATTCCTCATAGGAGATATCCAGATCGGTAGCCCACCAGGTATGCTGGGATCCCACTTCAAAATTCCAGGCCGAACGATTCACCGCACTCAACCTGGCCGCGACCTCGGGGTGGGTTCGTCTATAATCCAGTATCCGGGATTCTTCCGCACGCAGCCGATCGGAGCCGGTGACCGGGTAGATATTACTGTTCGCCGGGCCGGATTCATTCGCTAGCGCCAGCGGTTTGACCGCTAGTTGTGAATAAACGAGGGATAGAGTGGACACCAGCGCGGTTATAAAACTACTTTTCAGCTTCATATTTTATTACTTTCTTCGATATTGTCTATCAGTAGTGGGTATCCGTTTCAATGCAATTTCTCAATATTAACGATTGTTGCCACATTTCTGGTTTTGGAATGTACGATCTTCGAGCAATATAATTTCACTGTCGAACCTTGAAGTTGATACAGCTCACTTAGGATGCTGTCCGCTCCGGTGAGCAGGTAGTGGACGCCACGTTCGTCACTAACGGCCAGGCGGGTAAAAGGTTCATTGCCGGTCAGATAAATTTTACCGGTGATGATAATTTCATCCGTGGCAAGCGGCCGGGAAGCGCAGGCGCCGAGCAGTAGTACCAGTACCAGTACTACAGTGGTTATTTTGGTACGGCCCAATTTTAACGGTCCTGTGGATGGAGGATGGTTATTATGGCTGGAACGGGCATTAGCGAATCTAATAAATGCTACAGCGTGCCGGGTAAATTAATTCCCGCGACTGGGTTCTATTTCAGCAACAGACATTTTTTAACGTAGCTGGTATCATCGATTCGCAGACGATAGATATATACGCCGGAACTAAGATTTTCGGTTTTCCAGCCGACTGTATAAGGACCCGACATTTGATGCTCGCTTACAAGCCGTTCCACCAACTGCCCGCTGACATTATAAACGTCTAAATTCACCGTGGCCGGCTCCGACAGGTGATACCGGAAATTGGTGTAAATATTGAACGGATTGGGATAATTGGCAGACAATACCGCAACAGTCGGTTGCGGTGTAGGTGCGCCACCGGTGGTCGAAACATAGGCCCGAATCA
This sequence comes from Fidelibacterota bacterium, assembly GCA_043822705.1. Classification (GTDB taxonomy): domain Bacteria; phylum Fidelibacterota; class Marinisomatia; order Marinisomatales; family TCS56; genus JBDRBK01. The sequence continues at coordinate 3,125 of JBDRBK010000169.1, read as the reverse complement.
GGTATTTATATAAATGGGTATCATCGGGGACCCAGTAGAGCCAACGGCCTTGTTCCTGTGAATAAGAATAGCTGTGGACCGCATCGTCACCGACCAGTTCCTCACTGATCATCACCCCCGGCCGCAGGGAATCGTCGAGCGCAATTAAAACCGCGAAATCCGCCGCCGAAATACTTTGCTGATGCAGATCAACGGTAACCCAGTTATCGTACGGTACCGGATAGGGAATTGAGGCCGTGGCGCTGCTACAGGTAACGGTCGCCGGTCCCCAGAGGGTCGTACCGATCGGTGAAGGGGCATTCAGACCGGCGAATACGGTCACGGCGGCGGTCAGGGTGCCTTCACGCCGCAGGGCGATCCTGATACTGTCCAGTGTGGCGTTGAGTACTCCATCGAAATAGACCAGGATACTGTCACCGGCCGGCAACGGCAAGAAGCCTTCGGGACTGCCGTCATCGTAGGCCAACTCGATGCTTTCCTTGACGGTGCCGCTGGCGGAGTACGAATAGCGGGCGGATTTGGTAAGATTACAATTAATCACTATAAAAGTAATTCCCTGGTCGTTAGCGGCGGTCGTCTGGGGAGCATAAACCTGTCCGATCGTGACGTCGGATAGTGTATTATCACCAGGATCATAGGCTTGCAGTGTCAAATCGGCTGCATCGGAATTGAAGATGACATTAAGACCGGTCGAATTGTAAAATGTAATATAGTGGACGGCCAGGTTGCTTACAGTATCCCTGAATGCGGTGAAGTTGGGATCGTAATGCAGCTGTATCGGTTCCGGCTGAATCAGCGGTGTATAGCGATAGCCGTATTGGTGAGCGATTGTCGAGTCATTCACCAGATTGGCGACCGTCCAGTCCCTGAACAAATCGATGAAGTTGCGATCGGTGGTTGGTCGATAACCATCCAAGGCGGCCTCGATGCCGTTAATACCGGAGGCCGGGCTGCCGACCAGCAGTTTCAGGAAATCGTTTGGATACTGCTCGTATAAGTACAGCGTCCAGCGGGCGGCCCGGGAATAATCATTGTAAACATCATCGTCTCCGCTGCGCCACCGGAATAGATCAATATCGGTTTCACCGGCATAATGGGCCTGATTATAGATCGGGTATCCGCAGACAACTTCGGCGATCGTCGCACAGCCCTCGTTGATGAAAGTCGTTTCATCCGTGTCATAATTCCAGTGGACCATGTGCTGGAATTCATGGGCGGCGGTCGACATGCCGGCAGTTAGTCCGTAGGATGAAGCCAAGTCCGCCGGGTCGGCGTCGAGATAATAGATTTCGGCTTCGTTGCTGCGTCGGCCGGACCAGGTTTTATCGGGATACTCATTAAGCGAAAAGAAGTAGCCGGCAATAAAGCCACCGGTTCCGTCATAACCATCCTTGATATCCAGGATCAGGATGATGATCCGGGGATCGGAATCGACATCGGGCGGATCACCGAATACCGCAGTGATTTTGTCGAATATACCCATCGTGCGATCGGCCGGGGTAGCAAGTCCGAACACTGTTTTGATCGAATCAACTGCGGTCTGGTCAACGCGCTGGTTAGCGCCGCCGGTCCAGATTTCGTCCGCCACGAAAATGTAGCAATTATCGCCGATTGCGCGACAGGTCGAGGCAACACTGTACTCGGAATCTTCGGCGATATCGGTCGCCCACCAGGTTTTGGAATCACCGACCTGGAAGGCCCAAGCTGTTGTCCGCAACCGTTTCGGCCGGGATTCGAGTTCCGGATGCGCCTGCAGGTACTTCCGGAGCTCGTTTTCACTATCCCGGAGCAGGTGCGAGCCCGGAATCGGATAAGCAGTCGGACCGGCCGCGTTCCGACCGGATTCGATGATCAATGGTTTAACCTGCTTTTGGCCGACTGCACACGTGACCAGCACAAGCAGAATTCCGATAGCCAGGCGGTGGTGGTTGGGTTTATTATATTCCATGGGATTAATATATTGTCGCCGGATTTTAGAACACTGCCGATTATCTTCCAACAGTGCATTTTCCGGTTTAGGCAGGGAATTATCAATTCCGGAGCGGTGAGCCATTTTCCATTTGCTCGGAATGGCTGGGGGTACTAACCTTTATTATATAATAAGTGAAATCCCGCAGGCTTTACATGAGAACAGGGCTGAAAATCGGTCTTTTAATTTTACTACCGTTGCTGGTAGCGGGAGGGGACTGTCCCACTGATACAACCCACTCAATCGACCAGCGCACCATGCTGGACGACGGCACCGCCAATCAGGACTGGAATCAGTCGGTTGTCAGTGGTCTGTGCGCCTGTCTTGATTTTGCACCTGATCTGGAGATCACGGATTCGACAATCACGCTGACAGTCGAACTTATCGATCGCGAGCCGGTCCGCGGATTTGAACTGAATATTCATCATAACCTTGGTGATCGGCTGTCTTTCGGCGGCTCCGGCGCTCTGGTAAAAGGGTCGAAATTGGAGGCTATGGTCAGCGCGGAAGGCGATCCGGTGGCAGTATCGGTGTTGGGCTTCCGGCGGGAAGATTACATTAAAATACTGATTTTCGGAACCGATCAGGCCCGAACCGCAGGCAGCGCTCAGAGTGAATCGTTGTTTTCAATTACTTATGCAGTCGCCGGTGGCACCGCCGATCTGCCAGGGGAGATTGCTTTCTGGTTGGAGGACTGTCTGCTGCCGGGTACAACTACGGTATCCGGGCAAAATGTTATCTGCGCTTACCCGGATATTGTCGATCCGGTATGGTTCACGATTGTCCTGAAAAGTGCCGCGACTGCAACAGTGCAACCAATCGCATTTCGGTTAGGTCAGAATTACCCCAATCCATTTAATTCGTACACCCAATTCAGTTATACCGTGGTTGCTGCGGATCGAATACAAATCAGGGTCTACAATATTTTAGGGCAGATTGTGGCGACCCTTGCCAATGGGGACTACACTCCCGGCACATATATGATCGGCTGGAACGGTCATGATGATCAGCAGCGTCAGCAGGCCGCCGGTATTTACATTTACGAATTACGCAGTCCGGACTACTGTACCCGGAAAAAAATGTTATATCTGCGTTAGCAAATCGGTTTAGCCATATTTCAGAAAACAGTATATTCCTTCACTTGTTTTACCGGTAC
>JBDRBK010000168.1:0-16553 GCA_043822705.1 Fidelibacterota bacterium | reverse complement strand
GGAAATTCGTTGATGATATTCCCCTGCTCGTCACAGTACCGGAACGCAGTCTGGTCGTTGTCGACCAGCGCGCTGAGAATTTCATCGCTGGTGACAAAGCGGCCCTCGGCATGGGCGATCGGGACGGTAATCCAGTCGCCGATTTTCAGGTGGCGGCCGAAAGCGGTCCGTTCCGGTGGAACGGCCAACTGCAGATTGACCCAGGTGTTGTAATAACCGGTGCCCAGAACATGCCCGTTCCGGATGCGGCGGTTGTCGGTCAGTGCCAGACCCAGTTTATTGCCGGCCAGCCCGGGAACCAATCCGGTCTCCACCAGAATCTGGGCGCCGTTGCAGATACCCAGCAGCGGTTTACCGGCTTCGGCCTCGGCCTGCAATGGTGCCATGATCGGCTCCAGGGCGGCGATGATCCCGGCCCGGGAACGGTCCTCGTACGAGAAACCGCCCACGATGATGTAACCGTCGCAAGCCTGGGTCTTGTCTAAGGGATCGTTCCAAAGAATTTCCAGCGGCTCCATCCCGGCCCGGCGAACCGCCATGAATGTTTCCCGCTCGGTATTCGATCCGGGAAATTGAATTATTCCGATTTTTGGTTGTCTGGCCACCAGCCGTCTCAAATCAGCTTGATTTCACGCCGGCCGGCGACTACCCGTCCGATCAGGCCGGCGTTAAAGTTTGTTATAGCACTGATCTGTTCCAGTGCCTGGGCAGCGGTTGATTGCGGTACTGCCATGATCAACCCGATTCCCATATTGAAAGTCCGGTACATTTCGTAGGCATCCAGGTTTCCCAGACCCTGTAGAAACGGAAAAACGGGCTGCATCGGCCAGCTTCCCAGACGGATTTCAGCGGCGCAGTCTGCTGGCAGCACACGCGGCAAATTGTCGATAAATCCGCCGCCGGTGATGTGGGCGATGCCGTTGATGGCGATCCCCGCATCGATTAGCCCCAGGACCAGCGCGGTGTAATTGAGATGCGGTTCCAGCAAGGTTTCGCCGACACTGCGGTCCAGTTCCGGCGGACAGGAATCAACTGTGAAACCACCCACTTCGAAAACCAGCTTGCGCGCCAGGGAATAACCGTTTGTGTGCAGGCCGCTGGATTCGATGCCGATCAGAACATCGCCGGGCCGGATTGCCGAACCATTAATTATTTTATCCCGTTCCACTACTCCGGTGACGATACCCACCAGATCGTTTTCGCCGCGGCGGTAGGTGTCGGGCATTTCCGCCGTTTCGCCACCCACCAGGGCAACGCCGGTTTCCCGGCAGGCGGCGGCCATGCCGCTGACAATCGCTTCCACCACGGCCGGGTCGAGGCGGTCATTGGCGATATAATCCAGGAAAGTCAGGGGACGGGCGCCATGGACCAGAATATCGTTGGCGCAGGCGCTGACCAGGTCACGGCCGATGGTATCGTACTTGTTCATCAGCCGGGCGATGATGATCTTGGTGCCGACGCCGTCGATGCTCTGCACCAGGACCGGCTGGCGGTAATCCCGGATAATTGTGGTCAGATCGAAGAATGAACCGAAGCTGCCCAGTTCCGACAATACCGCCGGAGTGTAGGTGCTGTGAACGGCGGTTTTGATCCGCGCCACCGCCTCGTTGCCGGCGTCGATATTTACACCGGCGGATTTGTAATCAATTTTCGGTTTGTCAGCCATTTCTCAAATTAGTTTTTCGCGTAGTCCGTTTTGCCAGGCGTCACGGGCCCGGCTGATTGAGATGTTGATCCGTTCGCCGATCAGCAGCGCCTGGTGCTCGGTGGTCCGGCCGATTGCGGAAATGGTCAGACCCTGCCGCCGAAACACCGCCTCGACAGCGGCGGCATTTTCCGCAGCCACTTCCAGCAAAAATCCGCCGGTCTCGGAAAACAGTTTTTTATCCTCCCGTAGATCACCGGGAATTTCGACTTCGCAGCCGATCCCGTTGGCGAAGCACATCTCGGCCAGGGCAATAGCTGCGCCGCCGTCGGCGATGTCATGGGCGGCCAGTACCAGCTCGCGTTCGATTGCGTCGGTCAGGGCGTAAAGCTGTTGCCGGACTTCCTCCAATACCGGCCGGGGCAAGTTGGCGCCCAGCTCGCCGGACAGGGCGTAGTAGGCGCTGCCGCCGCATTCATCCCGGCGCTCGCCCACCTGGTAGATCAGCGAATCAGGCTGCTTAAAAGATTGATCCACCGCCTTGTTCACATCATCTATCCGGCCCAGGCAACTGATGATCGGACTGGGCGGAATGGCGCCGTTGCGCGATTCGTTGTAGAAGCTGACGTTCCCGGCGATGATCGGTACCGGCGCGCCGGGATACTCCTTGAGATGAATCGTATCGCAGGCAGCGATGATGCCCCGGGTGGCTTCGGCGAATTCCCACATCTGTTCCGGTTTTTCGGGATTCCCGAAACACAGGCAGTCGGTGAGAGCCTGGGGCGTGGCACCGCAGGCGGCCACATTGCGCATAGCTTCGGCGACGGCATTCACCGCGCACCAGTAGGGATCGATCTTGCCATAGCGGGGATTGTGATCAGTTGACAGGGCGATTCCGGTTCGGCGAATCTCCTCGGGGTAGCGCTCGCTGTTGAATGGTTGCAGCAGACCCGCGTCACCGGCTCCGGCCTCCATCACCGTTCGGCCCTGAACCTGCTTGTCGTAGGTTTCGAACACCGGTTCCCGGGAGGCGATATTTTCGTGCGCCAGCAGTTCCAGCAGGACCGTGTTGTAGTTCGGCGGTTCCGGCAGGTCCGGTTCGGTGAAATGGCGCAGGGGTGCTTTTACCGGTCGATCGTAAAGAAAACCTTTGGTGACCATAGGCGCCGGGGCGTTAACAATTTCTTTATCAGCGGCATGGACGACATAATTATCGTCGCCGCGGATTTTACCAATGACCCGCGCCTCGGCCCCTTCGGAAATACCGGGCAGATCGAAAGTGCGGTTGTAATGATTAATAATCAGAGCGGTGATTTCCGGTGGCGACACCCACATGAAGCGTTCCTGGGTCTCGGAGCACAGGTAGACCGAGGGGTGCAGATTTTCCATGCTGATGTGAACCCGGTCGATCCAGACGTCGGCGCCGTAGCCAGCCGTGTCGGCCATCTCTACGCTGGCACAGGATACGCCGCCGGCGCCCAGGTCCTTGAAGCCGACCTTGTTCAGCAGTCCTTTTTCCTTCAGAATTTTGAATAGGGCATAGGATGCTTTCAGCAGGTGGCGCTCAAGAAAGGCGTTGGGTTCCTGCACCGCGCCTTTGTTCTGTTCTTTCTTTTCTTCTTCCAGTTCCAGCGAGGCGAAGCTGGCGCCGCCGAAACCACTGTTGTCGGTGGGCTTGCCCACTAAAATAATGTCATGTCCGGCGGCGTTTTTCGGGGCGAAGGAGTGCAGGATTTCGTCCTCCCGCAGAATTCCTAGCGTCACCAATGTCACCAGACAGTTGTCATTGTAACCCTCGTCGTAATAAAGATCACCGCCGATATTGGGCACTCCCAGGGGATTGCCGTAACCGGCGATCCCGGCCACCACCCCGTCGTGAATCCACTTGGTCTTACTGGTCTTGATTTCACCGAAACGCAGGGAGTCGGTGCAGGCGATCACTTCCGCCCCCATGCACAGCACATCGCGGACGTTACCGCCCACGCCCGTGGCCGCTCCCTCGTAGGGCACGACCTGGGAGGGATGGTTGTGGGATTCGTGGCTCATGACGATACAATAATTGTGACCGGCCTTATCGGTGGCTACCCGCACGATGCCCGCATCTTCCTTGGCGCCCAGAACGACGTTGGGACCGTCGGTAATGAATTTTTTCAGGTAATTCCGGCTGCTCTTGTAGGAACAATGCTCCGAACCCTCGATCGAGAACAGCACGCACTCCGCCAGTGATGGCGGCCGCCCGAGAAAATCATTCTGGATGCGGAGAATTTCTTCCACTGTCAGAGGGATTTTGTATTCGGACAGGGTGCGCGCGATTGCTTCGGGGGTGAGGACGGAAAAGTCGATCAGCTCATCCGTGAAAGGCATATCATCTCACAATGGTCTGGTGACGCTCCGGACCCAGGGAAATAATGGAAATCGGACAGCCGAGGGCGTCTTCGATAAATCTGATGTAGTTTTGCATAGCCTGTGGCAGGCTCTTGAACCCCGCTACGATCATCTGGTTGATCTGGTCCGGTGACAGTTCGCCCCAGCCGGGAAAATTTTTGTAGACCGGCAGCGCCTCCCGGTACAGGCCCAGGCTGGCTGGTACTTCCTCCAGGCGTTGATTCCGGGTCTGGTAGGCCACACAGACCGGTAATTCCGCGAATCCCGACAGTACATCCAGTTTAGTCAGGGCCAGCTCGGTCAGTCCGTTAACCCGCACCGCCTGGCGCAACTGCACCAGGTCCAGCCAGCCTACCCGCCGCGGCCGTCCGGTGGTGGTGCCGTATTCGCTACCCTTATCCCGCAATGCCTGTGCTTCGGTGTCGTTCAGTTCCGTAGGGAAAGGACTGATCCCAACCCGGCTGACATAGGCTTTGGCAATTCCGATGATCCTGCCGATATCGCGCACGGTCAATCCAGCGCCGGCAGCGATATGTCCGGCCACCATATTGCTGCTGGTGGTATGTGGGTAAATCCCGTGGTCCACGTCCAGGCTCAGTCCCTGGGCGCCTTCGAACAGAATACTCTTGCCGTTGCGCCGGGCCTGTGCCAGTTCGATTGCAGTATCCGCCAGATAGTCTTTCAGAAACTCGCCGTAACTCAGATAGTCCTGATAAATTTTTTCACAGGGAGTGTCGAATTTTATCCCCAGTACTTTGTTGGCCAGATCGACATTGAAACGGTAGGATTTTTCCAGTTTTTCACGGAAGATATCCGGCTCCAGCAGGTCGATCATACGGATGCCGTGGCGGTACATTTTATCGGCGTAAACCGGTGCGATCCCACGTTTGGTGCTGCCGGCGGCTAACTGTCCCTGGAGGCCGGTGAGGCCTTCGTCGACGGCGATGTGGTAGGGCATGATCACATGGGCGCGCTGGCTGATTTTCAGACGGGGATTGACGCCCCGGGCCTTGAGACCGTCCAGTTCTTTGATCAGGGCGCAGGGATCGATGACGGTGCCGTTGCCGATGATACTGATCGGCTGGTCGTACAGCACGCCGGAGGGGATCAGGTGGAGTTTATATACTTCGCCGTCGACAATTACAGTGTGACCGGCATTGTTGCCGCCGTGGAAGCGGACGACGTAGTCGGACCGGCCGGCAAAAAAATCGGTTATTTTCCCCTTACCTTCATCGCCCCACTGAGTGCCGACGATAATGGTAACCTGGGACTGGTTAATACCAGATGTCATTTTCGCTGATTGGTGTTTCCGGTGGTTGAAATCAAAGGAAATAAAGCGCTATCACCCGGCAAGATTACCAGTACCTGGAACAAGATCAAAACCAAGTTTGCCGGCTGCATTAAATTTTTATTGTGATTTTCCCAACCGCCGATTTATCGGATTAATCGACAAACAAATAATGTTTAACTTCGCCTTTCTTCCAACTGTTTCTTTCAGCCGTTTTCAATTAACAAGGATTTGAAGTGAAAGTTTTACTGCTCGAAAATATCAACCCGGGCGCAGCGGAACATTTTCGGAACCAGGGCTATGCCGTGACCGACTTCCCGGATGCCCTGGATGAACAGGAACTGCTCGAGCAACTGCCGGGGGTCCAGATTCTGGGTATTCGCTCCAAGACCCGGATCAGTGCCGCCGTGCTGGCGGGCTCACCTGATCTGCAGGCGATCGGTACTTTTTGTATCGGCACCAAACAGGTCGAGCTGGCCGCCAGCCTGGGATTGGGGATACCGGTTTTCAATGCCCCCTACAGCAACACCCGCAGCGTGGTCGAGCTGACGCTGGCGGAGATCATGACTCTCAGCCGCAACGTCATCGTGAAAAGCAGCAAAGCACATGCCGGTATCTGGGATAAGGCGGCCCGGGGCAGCCGTGAAATCCGTGGCAAAACACTGGGGATCGTCGGCTACGGCAATATTGGCTCCCAGTTGTCGGTGCTGGCCGAGGCCCTGGGTATGTATGTCTGTTACTACGACATCGACGAGAAATTGTCGCTGGGTAACGCCCGTAAATGTGGCAGCCTGAAGGAGTTGCTGAAGAACGCCGATGTGGTTTCCATCCATGTTGACGACCGGGCCGAAAATGAAAGTTTGATCGCCGCCCGGGAGTTCGGGCAGATGAAACCAGGCGTCCTGTTTCTGAATTCCAGCCGCGGACGGGTAGTTGATCTGAAAAGTCTGGCTCAGGCGCTCACATCCGGCCGGGTAAAGGGGGCTGCGATCGACGTTTTTCCCGAGGAACCGAAATCAAACGATGAACTGTTTTCCTGTATTCTTCAGGGGCTGCCGAATGTGATCCTGACGCCCCATATCGGCGGCAGCACGGAGGAGGCCCAGATTCAGATTGCCGATTTCGTGCCGCGCCAGATTATCGATTACCTGGAAACCGGCAACACCTCGATGAGCGTCAATTTTCCCCAGCTCCAGCTATCAACCTTTAAAAACGCACATCGTTTCATCCATATGCACCACAATGAGCCCGGCGTACTGGCCGACATCAACCGGATTTTCGCTAACCGCAAAATCAATATTGTCGGCCAATATCTGAAAACCAATGAATCGATCGGTTATATGATTACGGATGTCAGCAAGAATTATAGTCCCAAGGTAATCCGGGAACTGCAGGAAATTCCCCACACGATCCGGTTTAAAATTTTGTATTGAACGCGGCGATGCTGTATTACACGGTCGGCCCGTCCCAATTGTATCCAACGGTTGCAGAGCACTTGGCAGATGCGCTGGATCGCGACATCCTTTCGATTTCCCACCGCGGGGAAGAGTTTAAGAGCATCTATGCCGAAACCGAAATGAACCTGCGGCAGTTACTGAACATCCCCGATTCCCATCACGTTCTGTTTCTGTCCTCGGCCACGGAGGCGATGGAACGGATTATCCAGAATTGTGTAGGTGACCGCAGTCATCATCTGGTGAACGGCGCTTTCGCGCAGCGTTTCCAGACGATTGCTAGGCAACTGGGAAAAACCACCACAACATTGACGGTTCCCTGGGGCAGCGGCTTTGATTTTGACCGGCTCGATGTGCCGGCCGACAGTGAATTAATCGCTGTCACGCAGAATGAAACCAGCACCGGCGTGGCCCTGCCGGAGACGGCAATCGCCGAAGTACGGAATAAGTACCCGGAACCGCTGCTGGCTGTTGACATCGTATCGTCGGTACCGTTTGTCGAGTTGGATTATACACGGATCGACGCAGCTTTTTTTTCGGTTCAGAAAGGTTTCGGTCTGCCGGCCGGTCTGGGGGTGTTGATTATCAATGGGCGCTGCCTGGAAAAGTCCCGCCGGCTACAGGAACAGGGAATTTCCACCGGCAGCTACCATTGCCTGGAAGAACTGGTCGAAAAGGCCGGCGCCTACCAGAACCCGGAAACGCCGAATGTGCTGGGAATCTACCTGCTGGGCCGGGTTTGCCGCGATCTGCTTAAAACCGGAATAGCAACGATCCGCGCGGAAACCAACCGCAAGGCCGACCTGCTCTACCGGACGATTTCAGGGAATCGTTCCATGGCGCCGTTTGTAGCCGAAGCGCGCTTCCGTTCACCGACGGTGATTGTTGCCAGGACCAGCGTGCCATCCGCCGGGATCATTGAAACGCTGGCCAAAGCTGGTTTCAAGGTTGGCGCCGGCTACGGCAAGTATCGCGGTGATCAGATTCGGATCGCCAATTTTCCCGCGCACTCCCCGGATCAGGCAGCCGGACTAGCCGCCGCACTCGCCGACGAGACCGGCGGATCGCTGTAAAACTGATCCTGCTTAACCGGGTGAATGAAATTCCGCGGCAAAGGGCAGGTTTTCCCGGTGTCTACAAATCACTAAATAGTATACTGATAAGCGTATCCGTTCTATGACGACTGTTCTTCGAAGACGTTGAAGATGACCCCGAAGGGATCTTTCAGGTAGCAGCGGCCGCCTGGTCCTTCCCAGACGATTTCCTCACAGCCGGCACTTTTTAGATATTCCCGGGCCGCGGCCAGATCGTCGGTAAGAAATTCGGCCACCGGACCGGACAACCCACCTTCTTCCAAAAACAACCGGCCCGGTCCCCGGCCCAGCTCGACCCCATCGTCATTCTGATCGATAATTTCCAGACCAAGCTGGTTATGATAATAAGCCAATGCAGCGGCCAGATCCGGCACCTGTACCGCCAGGCAGCGACTGAAACGAAATTTCATTGATGTTCTCCTCTCATCCGCACAGGACTGAGCCGCCGTTGATATTGATCACCTCCCCGGTGATGTGGCGGCTCTTTTCACCGGCCAGAAAGATGATCGCATCGGCCACATCCGCTGCCGTAGCCACTCGCTTCAGGGGGATTTCGTTGATGATCCGGGCCTGGTCAGGTCCGTGGATACTGGCGCGGGCCATGTCGGTGTCCACCCAGCCCGGCGCCACGGCGTTGACCCGGAAAGCGGGCGCCAGTTCTACTGCCAGTGATTTGGTAATTCCGATAATCCCGGCCTTGGTGGCGGCATAGGCGGAATAGCCCGCCTCGCCGCGCTGGCCGGCGGTAGATGATACCAACACGATCACGCCGGTTTCGGTCTGCCTGATAAACTCCCGGACCAGATAGAAGGTCGACACCAGGTTGCATTCAATCTGGTCGCGCAGCAGGTGTTCGTCAAAGGTCTCGATCGGCGTTGGCAACCATATTCCGGCATTGTGAACCAGAATATTCGGGGATAATCCCAGGGTCTGTGCCTGCTTGAATAATTGACCGGCCTGCTTGCTTTGGCGCAGGTCTGCGGCGATTGCAGCGGCGGCCGGCGCCCCTCCGGCCAGGGCGGCCGCCACCACGGAATCGGCTGCCTCGCGGTTGGTATTGTAATGAACAATGATGTCGGCACCCTGCGCTGCGAATCCGAGTGCTGCCGCCCGGCCAATCCCACGGGAGGCGCCGGTGATGAGAACACATTTAGCTGTCATGAGTACATCCTTTTAGTGATGAAAATTTACTAATTCATATGCCGGGACAGGTGCTGCGGTTGTCGTATAACATGGACCACCAACAACACAACGGCGCACAGCGGTGCCAGCGTCGCCACCAGAAATACAGCCGCAAAACCATAATACTGGGCAACCTGCCCGAGGATAATGCCGGCGGCGAAAGTACCCAGATCCATCATTCCGGTGACCAGTGCCATGGCCGTACCTTTGCCTTTTTCCGGCGCCATGTTGTAGCCCAGGGCGGTGACGGCCGGGAAGGCCAGTCCGTGGGCGCTGCCGACCAGCAGTCCCGCCAGGATCAGACCACCCAGATCGGAACTGTGGTAGACCGTCAGCAGTCCGGCACCGTAGAGTATGAACATCGGTATCAGGATTCGGCGCCAGCCGAAGCGGTCGGCCCAGCGGCGGCCGGTTAATCGGATAATGATCCCGGCCACGGCGTACCCGCTAAAATACAGGCCGAAACCATTGATGTTGCGCAGACTGGCCAGGGGCGCCAGAAAGCCCGAGGCGGTGGTGAACGAAATCGCCAGCAGCAAGGCCAGAATCAGGGGAAAACGCAGGGCGGGCGCCCGGATCGTCAATAAGACTGAGCGCCATCCGCCGCTGTCGGTAGCGGTTTCATCGTCACTGCCGAACCTGGTTGCTATACCAGCCGCCAGCAGTCCGCAGATCGCGATGAAAATAAAAAAGACCGGCAATCCCCAAAATTGGACGATTTGTTCCCCGAGCAGCGGACCCACCAGATTGGCGGCCAGTCCGGTAATGCCGTACATTGCGACGGCTTCGTTGCGCCGGCCACTGGGCGCCATCCGGCCGGCCAGCGTCAGGAAAGCCGAAAAATGGGCACCGAAACCCAATCCCTGCAGAACACGCAGGAGCCAGACCAGAGGTGATAGTCCGTCGTGCAATAGTGTCAGGTAGCCCAGGGCCGGCAGGCCCATCAGCAGGCTGCCGAGCAGCAACACCGGTCGTACGCCGAAGCGGTCGATGAGCAAACCAACGGCGGGCCGGCCGAAAACCGCGGCGATGGCATAGGTGCTCATAAACAGGCCGATCTGGGTTGCCGAACCGCCCTGATGCTCGATAAACAAGGGGTAGATGGCATTGTTGGTAAAAATGAGACCGACAATAAAATTATATGCGAGGGCCAGGAATAGGGTCGGGGTATATAACTGTTGGTGCTCGGTTTTCATTCTGAATTGAGGTTTTTATTAATATAAATTTCAGCAGGCCTGTTAATGATATCGAGATAAAATAATTTGCCAAGTGGATATTTCTTAATGAAAATCAGATTGTTCGAGTCTCAGGATACCCAAGCGGTTATCGATCTTTGGCAACGTTGTAATCTGACGGTGCCCTGGAACGATCCCCTGCGCGATATCGACCGCAAGCTGGCCCACAGCCCGGAATTGTTTTTTGTGGGTAAAATCGGCAAGCAGTTGGTGGCGGTCTGCATGGCCGGCTATGATGGTCACCGCGGCTGGATCTACTATCTGGGGGTTGATCCAACTTTTCGCAGACAGGGACTGGCGGCTGACATTATGGAATATGCCGAAGCAGTTTTGAAATCCCGCGGGTGCCCGAAAATCGATTTGATGGTGCGCGACTCCAATCAGGCTGTGATCGAGTTTTACCAGCGGATCGGCTATATGAAAGACCCGGTCTGTGTGTTGAGCAAGCGGCTGGTCAGCGATGAACCGGATGTTGATCTGCCCGGTTGAGTCAATCAATCATTAGAAATCAGGAAACGGAGAAAAACAGATGTCGGAATGGTTCACCGGATTAAGTCCGATTTACCAGGCGCTGCTGGCCACGATCTTCACCTGGCTGGTGACGGCCCTAGGGGCCGCGGTGGTGTTTGGTGTCCGTACCGTCAACCGGCGTTTGCTGGACGGCATGCTCGGTTTCGCTGCCGGCGTGATGATCGCCGCCAGTTTCTGGTCGCTGCTGGCCCCGGCGATCGAGATGGCCGAGGAATTGGGTCAAACAGCCTGGATTCCGGCGGCCGTCGGATTCCTGCTGGGTGGTGCTTTTCTGTGGGGTGTCGACAAGCTGCTGCCCCATCTGCACCTGGGTTTCCCCCTGGAGGAGGCGGAAGGGATTAAGACCGGCTGGCAGCGCAGCGTGCTGCTGGTGCTGGCGATAACCCTGCATAATATACCGGAAGGCCTGGCGGTTGGCGTCGCTTTTGGGGCGGTGGCGGCGGAATTACCTTCGGCTACGCTGGGGGGCGCCCTGGCCCTGGCAATTGGCATCGGCATTCAGAATTTTCCGGAAGGTACATCAGTAGCACTACCGCTGCGGCGGGAAGGCCTGTCGCGGGCGAAAAGCTTCTGGTACGGTCAGCTTTCCGGGGTAGTGGAGCCGGTGGCCGGCGTGATCGGCGCGGCGGCGGTCCTGCTGCTGCTGCCGATCCTGCCGTATGCCCTGGCCTTTGCTGCTGGCGCCATGATTTACGTAGTGGTGGAGGAATTGATTCCCGAATCGCAACTGGAGAAAAACACCGATATAGCCACTATCGGCGCCATGTTTGGTTTTGCCGTCATGATGAGCCTGGATGTGGCGCTGGGGTAAAAAGCAGAGAGCAGAGAGTATGGAACGAAGAGAAAAAGCGGAATTTTCACGCCCGGTTACTACAATAATTCAATCAAGATCGTCGTGGCGCAGTTACCGGTCACGGCCACTGGAGCCGGAACTGCGGGACCGAATTAGGGGTTATCTCCAAGGACTGACAACAGGTCCGTTTGGTCATACCACTCGTTACCAACTGATCGAAAAAGACGACCCGGCCGTATTTGATAACACCAATCTTGGTACCTACGGATTCATAAAAAACGCCCGTAATTTTATCGCCGGGGCGGTAGAAATAGGTGTACACCACTGGGAAGACTACGGCTATAACCTGGAAAAAACCATTCTGAAAATGACTGAGCTGGGGCTGGGTACCTGCTGGCTGGGTGGGACCTTCCGGCGTAGTGAATTCGCAACGCTGTTGAAAATCCGCAAAAATGAAGTCATCCCGGCGGTAACGCCGGTTGGCTATGGTACAAACCGGCGCAGTATCCGTGACCGGATCATCCGGCGCGGCGCCAAATCCCGTACCCGCAAACCGTGGGAATGGCTGTTTTTCGATGCCCGGTTCGCGGAACCGCTGTCGGAAGCTGCGGCCGGTGAGTATGCCGCAGCGCTGGAAATGGTTCGCCTGGCTCCCTCCGCTTCCAACCGTCAGCCCTGGCGGGTGGTCAAGGACGGCGACAATTTTCATTTTTGCCTGAAACGCTCCCGCAATTACTCGGAAATGTTCAAGGCGGCCGATCTGCAACGGGTGGACATGGGGATTGCCATGTGTCATTTTGAACTAACCGTCAGGGATGCTGGCCTGTCCGGAGAGTGGATTGCCTGTCCACCGGAAATTGATTTGCCGGAACTGGTCGAGTATATTATCACTTGGCAGACTAAGGTTTGAACGTCAGTCCCTGCGGTCGTTTCCAACCAGCGATTCTTATAATATTATTGTTGCAGCATGTCGCGTGGCTGGAATAATATTGCCGTGACTATTTTACTAAACCAGTCATAGGTTCATAGATGGTTAAATCATTCGAACCGCAAGTGCGGGAGAGAATCCGGCAGGATCTGCTGGAAAAAGGCCGGGAGCTGTTCGCAATCTACGGACTCAAGAAAACCAGCGTAGAAGATATTGCTACCCGGGTCGGTATTTCGAAAGGCAGCTTCTATAATTTTTTCAGATCCAAGGAGGAGTTGTTTTTCGAAATCGTTGAGGAAGAGGAACATTTCCGCGATTCTTTGTTGAGTGAATTGATTAATTCCGCCAACGATACCCGCAGCGCTCTGAAGCAGATGTTTGCGCGCGCGCTGGAAATTGTCGACGACAACAAAATTATGGAAAAACTATACCAGCCCGGTGTCTACGAACACCTGTTGCGCAAAATACCAGCTGAGAAGCTTTCTATTCATCAGGCCAATGACTGGCAGGCTGCTACCGCTTTCATTGAGCATTTTCAGCAACAAGGTAACCTGCGGCCTGTGACGCCGGAGATCATGACCGGACTGTTCCGGGCCTTCTTCCTGATCACGCTGCATAAAGCCGAAGTCGGAATGGAAATCTATCCGCAGGTAATGGAGTTATTGATCGACGCCCTATCAAAAGGACTGGTAACAGAAGGTGAAACAGAATGATTGTTATTAAAAACCTGCGGTTTACTTATCCCGGCAATGCCGAACCGACCATCAGAGGGATTGGTTTTCAAATTGAAGCAGGTGAGATTTTCGGGTTTCTGGGACCCAGTGGTGCTGGAAAAAGTACAACCCAGAAAATCCTGGTAGGATTGTATGAAAACTACCACGGTCAGGCGACCATCTGGGGGCGTGAATTAAAAGATTGGCATTCCGATTATTACGAACGGGTGGGCGTTGCGTTCGAGGTGCCTAATCACTACCTGAAACTGACTGGCCGGGAAAATTTGCGCTATTTTCAGTCGTTGTATGCCGGTGCCACGGAACAGCCCGACGATCTATTGGGAATGGTTGGTTTAACCAAAGATGCCGATGTTCCCGTAGCTCAATATTCTAAAGGAATGAAGGTGCGATTGGGATTCGCCCGTGCTCTGTTGGCGAAACCGGAATTAGTCTTTCTGGATGAACCAACGGCCGGACTGGATCCCGTTAATGCCCGGATGGTCAAAGATATAATCCGACAAAAAAAGGCCGCCGGCGCTACGATTTTCTTGACAACCCATGATATGACCGTGGCTGACCAGCTCTGCGATCGGGTAGCTTTTATCGTGAATGGTGAATTAAAGCTGATTGATTCCCCGCGCAACCTGAAACTGCAGTATGGCCGGCACCTGGTGCGGGTGGAATTCCAGAATGACGGACAATTGGAAAACCGTGACTTTCCTCTGGATGGACTGGCTGATAATACCGGTTTTTTGGATACGCTGCGCCGGAATGCGATTCAGACCATTCATTCCCAGGAAACCACCCTGGAAAATATCTTTATCGAAGTGACCGGCCACCACCTGCAATGAAACGCCTGTTGGCCACCATCATTAAGGATATTGTCCTTCAGGCCCGTTACGGCTTTTATTTTGCCACCCTGTTTGTGGCGGCGATCTATATTGCCATTCTGCGCCAGATTCCTTCGGTCAGTTTAAGTTACGTGCTGCCGTATTTGATGGTCAGTAATCTGATGATCACGGCCTATTTCTTTCTGGCGGGGCAGATCCTGTTTGAAAAAGGTGAAGGTACCCTGGAAGCAATGATCGTCACACCGGTCCGCAGCGCCGAATTTCTGTTATCCAAAACAATATCGCTGGCATTGTTGGGAATTATCGAGGGGTTGCTACTGGTTGTTGCCAGCTTCGGTTTGAAGTTCAATTTTTTATATTTTGCCATCGCGCTTTTACTACTGGCGGTATTGATGATTTTGCTGGGTTTCATTGTTGTGGCGCGCTACGACTCAATCAATGAATTCATCCTTCCCGGGGTTGTTTTCATGATGCCGCTGTCGTTGCCGTTCATTGATTATTTTGAACTGTGGACCAGCTGGATATTCGACCTGCATCCGGTGCAGCTGCCATTGCAGCTGATGCGGTTTGCTCTGGATCCGCAGGCGCCCGGCCCCAGCCTGCTGGCAACTGTTGCTACTGGTTTGTGGATTACCGGCTTGTTCCGCTGGGCGCAAACAGCTTTCGGTCGGTTTATTATCCGTAAAGGAAGTCGGCAATGAAATTAACTAAAGTATTTAAAACACTGGGACCAGTGGACGCTCGCAGCATCTGGCGTGATTCCCTGCTACAGTGGATGCTGGTTATCCCGATACTGCCGGCGCTTGTGGTTCGCTGGGGCGTACCCGAACTGACGCGCTGGCTGCAGTTGGAATTTGCTTTTGATCTGACGCAATACTATCCGTTGATGATGAGTTTTTTCCTGCTGTTCATACCGATGCTGGTGGGAATCGTGATCGGTTTTCTTTTGATTGATGAACGCGACGACCGCACTTTAGCAGCCCTGCGGGTGACGCCCCTGCGGCTGACCGATTATCTGGCTTATCGCATCGCCCTGCCGCTGCTGTTGAGTGTTATCCTGACCGCGATCTGCTTCCCGCTGGCGGGGCTGGTGGAATTCCCTTTACTGCCATTGGTGTTTTTATCAGCAATGTCCGGGTTGGAGGGACCGATTGCCGCCCTGGTGCTGGCGGTATTCGCCAGCAATAAGGTGGTCGGATTGGCGCTTTTCAAGGGTTTCAGTATTTTCTTTTTTGCCCCGCTGGCGGTGTTTTTTGTCGATTCAAATTGGCAGTTACTGGCGGGAATAATGCCGACCTACTGGCCGGTCAAAGCTTTCTGGCAGCTGTATTTGCACCAGCCGGATTGGCCCCTCTATTTTATTGCCGGGGTGCTGGTGCACGCCGGTGTACTGGTTCTGCTGCTTCGAAAATTCAAGCATCTGCGCCTGGATTGAGCAGGCATTTTCTCCATTATTTTTAGTAATTTGACCTATAATCAACTGGGGAGTAAACCATGAAACCAGTTCTGGTATTGGGCGGTACCGGGCATTACGGCCGCCATATTGTCTACAGTTTGCGGGCGCGTCACGAAACCGTACGGGTGCTGACTCGCAATCTTGAAAATGCGCGGGCGTTGTTAGATGCACGGGTCGAATTGGCAGCCGGTGATATCACCGATCCCGCCGCCACTCAAAAAGCACTGACGGACGCTCGGGCGCTGATAATTTCGATATCGGCTTTCAATCCGCGCCAGATTCGCCGCCTGCGGGAAATTGAATACGAGGCAGTCCTGCGGGTGCTGCGGGAGGCACAGGACGCCGGGATCGAGCGCGTGGTGTTTATTTCGGTTTACGATATCAGGGAAGATATTCTGGCGCGTGTCAACCGACAGTTTGCTGCTGTAGCGCGCTACAAGAAAGCGATCGAGGAATATTTACAGCACTCCGGATTCAACTGGACCGTGCTGGGCGCACCGCCGGCCATGGATATGTTTTTTGCCTTTATTCGCGGGGACAAAATGATGGTTCCCGGTGGTGGCCCGCCGGCCCTGCCGACGGTGGCTACGGCCGATGTCGGCGAGATCGCGGCGCAATCGGTATTGCGTAGCGACCTGGCAGGAATGCGACTGCGGATGACCGGTCCGGCCGCCTATTCCTTTTCACAGGCGGCGGAGATTATTGGTGAAATATCCGGGAAAACACTAGCTATCCGCAAGATACCGCAGCTGCCGATCAGGATTGCTTCGGTACTGGCCTGGCCGTTTACGCCCTACTTGAGGTATCTGGCGGGCAGCGTGCAAATGCTGAACCTGTTCCCGCAGGATTTGGCGGCAGCCGTGCCGGCCGACCACCGGCGGTTGCAGGAGCTTTTCGATTATAATCCGGTCACATTGGCCGATGAAGCACGCCGCCGGTTTGGCAAAATTGAATAATTAATTAAGGACAACAGTAGTGAGCAGAATTTTACTCCCGTC